>JAOTXY010000152.1 GCA_029862125.1 Gammaproteobacteria bacterium
GGGTTTGGGCACCGATAATGCTGCGGGTTCGTCCACCGCAATGCACCACGATTTCGGTGTCAGGATCAACCAGGGGAAGCACCCGGTAATGCAGCTCGGCGCCCGGGCATAGCTGTGCCCCCGGAACGCAATAGCTGCTGTGCTCCTCTGCGGTGCGCGAATCGATCAAAAACAATTTTGCGCCACGTTTTTGCCGATGAAACAACTCGGCCGCCGTCATCGAAGGAGTTCCGCAGACCCTTTCGACAAACTCCCCGAATGCTTTGCCGGGCACACTGACCCCGGAAAACAGGGCACCACCTGATGCTTCCCATGCCGCTATACCGCCGTAGAGAATCGCTACGTTTGAGTAGCCAATAGATTCCAGTAATTCAGCCGCCTGCCCTGCCTCACCACCACCGGCATCATATAGAACAATCAGGGTTTGTGAATGCGGCACCGCAAGTTTAACCAGTTGCTCGAGCTGGTTGACGGGCAGATTACTCGCGGCCAGCAAGTGGCCCTCGACAAAATCCGTGGCATTGCGCGGATCAATGACTGCGAATTCAGTATCGCTTCTAAACAACATCCGAAACTTGTCGATTGATATTTGTTCCATCATGTCCTCACCGTTCATCTTTCCGTGCAAATGCGGCTTTAGCCTGCGAAATACGCCCGAAATTTATCAAAATCGAGGCCAACTGGAATAGCTCCGATTTGCTATGGACGCCGCGGTCCAACGCATCGGTTCAAAAGTCAACCTGACCCACATTATAAACTTAGTGACTCTGAATTCACCTTTAAATACTATTCCTGCTTTCAGATTAGATTTATCAGATGGTGGTTGCAGCAACAATGCGGGCAGTGGTGCTGACTGGGCACGGTGGTCTCGACAGGCTCGAGTACCGCGAAGATTGGCCGACGCCAGTTCCAGCTCATAACGAGGTGCTGGTACGCGTTGGCGCCTGCGGCCTTAATAATACCGACATTAACACCCGCACCGCCTGGTACTCCAAAACGGTCACCGAGGGAATTACCGACGATGGTGGCAAGGGCGGGTTTGCCAGCGCCGATGCCGAGACCGGCAGCTGGGGCAATGCCACGATCACGTTTCCTCGCATCCAGGGTGCCGACGTTGCCGGTGAGATTGTCGATGTCGGTACCGACGTGGAAACGTCGCGCATCGGTGAGCGGGTCATTCTCGACCCCTGGATCCTCGCCAGCGGTGACTGGCTCGATACATCACGATCCCTGTATTTCGGTTCTGAATGCGATGGCGGTTTTGCCGAATACACGACCATACGCAGCGAAAACGCCCTGCTGATCAACACACCGCAAAGTGATGCCGAACTGGCGACCTACCCTTGCGCTTACACTACCGCTGAGAATCTGACCGCACGTACCGGGTGACAGCCAGGCGAGACGGTAGTGATTGCAGGGGCCTCCGGCGGGGTCGGCTCTGCGGCAATCCAGCTATGCCGTTTGCGCGGTGCCCGAGTCATTGCGGTAGCATCGCCTTCCAAGACCGATCTACTCAAACAACTGGGCGCCGATGACGTTATCGATCGCAATGTCGATAACCTGGAGCAGTCGATTCGCGATGCCGCTGCAGGGGCAATCGACGTTGCACTCGATGTCGTCGGCGGTTCATCGTTCATGCCCCTGGTCAACGCGTTACGCCAGGGCGGGCGTTACTCCAGTTCCGGGTCAATTGCCGGGCCGCTAGTTGAATTCGACTTGCGTCAACTGGTGTACAAGGATTTACAATTAACAGGCGCAACTATCGTAGCGCCGGGTACGATGCAGCGACTGGTCAGCCTGATCGAACAGGATTTACTGAAACCGCTGTTGGCACAGACTTTCCCGTTGCATGAACTCGGCAAGGCACAGGAAACCTTCCTGCAAAAGAAGCATGTCGGCAATATAGTCGTGGAACTATGAAAATCACCTGGACAAATTCCTATCGTCGTCATGTGGCAATATTGGCGAAGCAGTCTCAATCTAGGCGTGATGGAGTAACCTAAAGTGGAACAATTTGCAGCGATCGACCTGGGCTCTAACAGCTTTCACCTCCTGGTCGCGCGTGAAGAAGAAAACGTGTTGACCGTAATTGATCGCGAACGTGAAATGGTACGACTCTCGGCCGGGCTGGATAAAAAAAATCTGATAACCGACAAAGCGAGCGCGCGGGCACTGGATTGCCTGGCACGATTCGGCGAGCGCTTGCGCGGCCTTAATCCGGACAATGTGCGGGTGGTAGGCACCAACGCCTTGCGCAAGGCAAAGAACTCAAAGCAATTTATCGCAAGCGCCGAAAAGGCACTCGGATTTTCGATCGAAATTATTTCCGGTGTTGAAGAGGCACGCCTGGTTTACCTCGGTGCCGCGCAGACCTTACAGGGAGATCGCGGCCGACGCCTGGTGGTCGATATCGGTGGCGGCAGCACCGAGATCATCGTCGCTGACAAAAGTGAACCGGTCTTTCTCGAAAGTCTGTACGTAGGCTGTGTTAGCAGTAGCGAGAGATTTTTTCCCGATGGCCAATACGATCAAGCACGCATGCGCCGCGCGATTCTGCGCGCGGAGCTGCAACTGGAACCTTACATCGCAACGCTGAAGTCGCTTGACGCCAGGGATGTTATCGGAACTTCGGGAACTGCCCGCGCCATAGACAATGTACTGCGTGAGAATGGCTGGAGCGAAACCGGCATATCTCGAGACGGTCTGGATAAACTGGTCAACAAAATTATCAAGGCAGGCAAGTTTGAAAAACTAAAGATCAACGGGCTCAGCGAGGAACGCCGACCGGTATTCGCAGGCGGTGTCGCCGTGATGATGGCGATATTCTATTCCCTGGATTTAGAACTCATGCGAGTTTCCGACGGTTCATTGCGGGAAGGCGTGCTGCATGACCTGGTCGGGCGTGTGCTTTACGAAGATCGACGCGCGGTTACCGTACTCGACGTGATGAAGCGGCATCATATCGATGCAGAACAGGGTGAGCGGGTGCGTCAAACAACGCTGATGCTTTTTGACCAGGCCCGGGAACAGGGTCTACTCAAGCGTGAACGTCGCTTACTGGGCTGGGCCGCGCAATTACACGAAATCGGGCTGTTGATCGCCCATAGCCAGTATCACAAGCATGGCGGTTACGTGTTGGAAAACATGGACTTACCTGGATTCTCCCGCCAGGAGCAGGGTGCAGTGTCGATCATGGTGCGACTGCACCGGCGCAAGTACCAACCCGAATTGATCGAAGGCAATGTCTATGTGCGCTCCGAGGCGCTGAGCCTGATGACGCGACTCCTGCGTCTGGCGGTGTTACTCAATCGGGGACGTGGTCCGATCGAACTGCCCCCGTTACGGCTAGAACTCAACGATGCGCAGGTTATGACGCTCGAAATACCCGAGCCATGGCTCGAAAACCATCCCCTCACCGACGCCTACCTGGACCAGGAAGCCGAGATGATAGCCAAGGCAGGTTACGAACTGCGAATTATAAAGAGTTGATCCGCACGGCCGCGATGAGTTCGTTACTGCAGGCAGTTGCAATCGTGGCTATCGGCAAGTTTCTATTTGCAATCCAGGACGTCATCATCAAGGAGATGAGCGGCGGTTACCCGGTGCATCAAATTCTGACGATCAGGGGCCTCGTCGCTATCCCGATACTGCTGGTGCTGATTCATTTCACCCATGGCCTCGGTAGTTTGCGGCAACATCATCCGGGTTTGCACCTGGTCCGTGGTACTTTAATGCTGGCCGCGTTCACGAGTTTTTACATTGCGCTTGCGGGTATTTCACTCACCACCGCGACGGCATTGTTTTTCACGGCGCCATTTTTCATCACCCTGCTTTCAATTCCACTGCTCGGCGAGCAGGTCGGCTTGCGCCGCTTCATCAGCATCACGATCGGCTTCGTCGGGGTGCTGATGGTACTGCGACCCGATACCGAATCCTTCAATTTATTCAGCTTGTTGCCGATCGTGGCGGCTTTCTTCTACGCCTGCTGCCAGCTCATGGTACGCGTCGCCAGGATGACCGATCCACCCGCCGTGATGTCACTGTATGCAAGTGTTGCTTTCGTGGTGCTGGGTAGCCTCGCTGGCTTGCTGTTAGCGGGGATAAATCCACCTCAGAATGCCGATGTCAGCTCCCGGTTCCTGTTACGCCCCTGGTCGATGCCTGGCACTTTTGACCTGGTATTACTGGCGATGACCGGCTTGACCAGCGCACTCGGTTTCATGTGTTCGAGTAACGCCTATCAGCGCGAGCCGGCCTCGAATATCGCACCCTTCGAGTACATCATGATCGTCTGGGTAACCCTGCTGAGTTACCTGGTCTGGCGGGAAGTCCCGGATTTACCGACCATGGCTGGCATCGCCTTGATCGTCGGATCCGGAATCTATGTACTCAGGCGAGAGGCAAAGAAAGAGTCAGTCAAATCGATCGCCTATGCCGGCCTGACCCGACGCTGAAGCGCTAATCGTCATCTCCCGCCTCATCAGCAAC
>JAOTXY010000153.1 GCA_029862125.1 Gammaproteobacteria bacterium
GGCAATACTGAACAGGCGAGAGTTATCGCGCAGCAGCGGCATTTTGGCTTCCTGCAGTTCGAGGGATTCAAAATAGGTATTGTTGATTGATTCAATGATCGATTTTTGTGCCGCCCTGCTGAGATCGAGTAACAGGTCCAGGTTGCTGCCGGTATCCCGATCCATCCGGGTTGTAAATTCCTTAAGTCCATAGCTGCCGACGACTTCATTCAGGTAATCGCGATAAATGGCTTCGACCACCGCGGGTTTATCGGGCTTATTCGAAAGCAGCAGGATAAAGAACTCTTTCTTGCGCTCGACCTCGTTTTTCGACTGCCACAAGCTGTCGATCAATACCTCTTTGCGCTGGATTTCACGATCGATGATATTGATGGCGTCATTGTTGAGCCCGATAAAATAATGCGTAATCACCGCGGAAAGAATATTGAAAATAATGCCCGTTAAAACGAAAACCCAGGGTGCGAGAAACCGATCGAGACGAGAGCCGGCCATCGAATTACCCGAAAAGGGCCGGTAGCGGGGCATCATGCCCGCAGCAAAACAGGGGGACATCGCAGTATGACTTCACGTCAGAGGCATTGTCCATGGCATCATCGATTGTTGGTGTAACCTGGTTTAATACGATTGCCGCAACCCGCAGCTGCCTGCTTTCCACCGCCTGCAGTGTCATCAGGCTCTGGTTGACCGCGCCGATACGATTATTAACCACGATAATGACCGGCAATTGTAGCGAGCTCGCCAGGTCTGCGTTTAAACCATTCTCGGCGAGGGGAGAATAAAATCCTCCCGCACCTTCGACGATTAGTCGATGTTCCATGTCGTCGCGACTGCAGGCCTCAACCAACGACTCCAGGTAAATCTCCTGTTGCTCGAGGCGAGCCGCCCGATGTGGAGCCAGCGCAGCGCGGTAGCGATAGGGGGTAATCCGCTCGATTTTTTCACGATTACCATTGGCGGCCTGCAATGCCGCTGCGTCGTGCGTGACCAGGTCTCCGGTGGTAGATAATTCGCAGCCCGATTCCGCGGGTTTGCGCGTTTCAATGCCGACTCCCTGCTGACACAATTGTCTTACGATTTCGCAGGCCACGTAGGTTTTGCCGACATCGGTATCGGAACCGGTGACGAAATAGCCGTTGTCGTCGAGTGCAATCATGGCTGCATTCTGTGCAACTTAATCGGCAACTGCAAGCAATGATGGTGGTAGATGCCGGCCAGCTGTTATAATCGCGCGCGTTTAATTCAATCGATATGAGTATGCAGGAATTTGTTATAGGTCAGCGCTGGATCAGCGCGGCTGAACTCCAGCTTGGTCTGGGTATGGTGATTGAAATTGAGCACCGTACCGTCAGCATCGTGTTCCCGGCAACGGGTGAAACCCGTATCTATGCGCGCGTCGATGCGCCGCTGACCCGGGTGCGTTTTCGCGAGGGTGACTGGGTTGAAAAACAGGACGGGCTGATCCTGAGAGTACTCGAGCTGACTGAGGCCAACGGCCTGATCGTCTATAACTGCGAAGATGAGCACGGCAACCGGGTTGAGCTTCCGGAAGGTCGATTGAGTAATTTCCTGCAGTTGAATCAGCCGGGTGAAAGACTCCTGAACGCCCAAATCGATCGTAACAAGTGGTTTAGCCTGCGCAGCAAGACCCGCGAAATCGCCAACCGGCTGCAGCAGTCATCGGTGTATGGCCTGGCCGGCAGTCGCACCAGCCTGATTGCGCATCAGCTTTACATCGCGCACGAGGTATCCCGTCGATATGCACCACGAGTCCTGCTCGCCGACGAAGTCGGCCTCGGCAAAACTATCGAAGCCGGGTTAATTCTGCACCAGCTGCTGTTACTCGAGCGTGCGCAGCGGGTATTAATCGTCGTGCCGGAGTCCCTGGTGCACCAGTGGCTGGTTGAAATGTTGCGCCGCTTCAACCTGATGTTCAGCATCTTCGATGAGGCACGGCTAGCCGATCCCGAGCACGAAGAAATCGAGATTGACGATAGCGAAAATCCGTTTCATGGCGAGCAGCTGGTACTTTGCAGCCTCGAGTACCTGGTTGAGCATCCACCGCAGGCCGCGCACGCAAGGGACGGAGAATGGGACTTGTTGGTGGTGGATGAAGCGCACCATCTTTTATGGTCACCCGAAGCGCCGAGTCCCGAGTACCAACTGGTCGAAAATCTCGCCGAAAACACCGCTGGGCTGTTGCTACTCACAGCAACCCCGGAACAGCTGGGTAAGGAAAGTCATTTCGCACGACTGCGCCTGCTGGATCCGGATCGATTCAGCGATCTCGGTCGCTTTCTGCAGGAAGAACAGGGGTACCAAGAGCTTGCCGAACAGGCGCAAGCTTTGCTCGATGATCCGGAACAGACAGCGGCGTTGGACGATTTGCTCGACCAGCATGGCACCGGCCGGGTTTTATTTCGCAATACACGGCACGTGGTTAAGGGGTTTCCCGCGCGCGAGGTACACCCGGTGGCGTTAAGCGAGAGCGGTGACGGCGATCCCTACCGCCACTGGTTAGGTGAGTTTTTGCGCGAGTATCGAAGCAAAAAGGTGTTGGTGATTACTGCCACCGCAAGTACCGCGCAACAGCTGGTTGCCGATTTGAAACAGAATTTTGGAGTACGCGCGGCGTTGTTTCACGAGGGCATGAGTCTGATCGAGCGTGACCGGTCGGCAGCCTGGTTTGCGGAGCAGGAAGATGGGGCCCAGGTATTAATATGCTCGGAGATCGGCAGCGAAGGGCGCAACTTTCAATTTGCCCATCACCTGGTGCTGTTCGATCTGCCGGGCAATCCTGATTTGCTGGAGCAACGCATCGGCCGTCTCGATCGCATCGGGCAGAACGCAGTCATCAACATCCATGTACCCTATGTGAAAGGGAGTGCGCAGCAGATCCTGTTTCGCTGGTACCATGAAGGCCTGGGCGCGTTTTCGCATACCTGCCCGGCCGGACACCAGGTTTACCTTAAAACCCGCGACCAATTGCAACGCCACCTGGATGATCCGCAGCTACCTGTTGACGGTTTTATCGAGCAAACGCATGAACTGCACCAGTCGCTCGACCAGGCGTTGCAGCAGGGACGTGACCGCCTGCTCGAGATAAACTCCTGCAGACCCCAGGTCGCGGAAGCGCTCATCGCTGAAGCGATGCAACGCGAACTCGATTTCGATTTGTTCAAATTCATGGAACGCATTTACGATTGCTACGGGGTAAACAGCGAAATTCGCGGTCAGGATCGATGGGTCATAACTCCCGGTGATAACATGCTCACGCAGATGCCGGGCTTACCGGAGGATGGCATGACCGTTACCTACGATCGCAGCGCTGCACTTGCCAATGAAGACTTGCATTACCTGACCTGGGAGCATCCTTTCGTACGCAATTCTATGGATATGATATTGAGCAGTGAATTCGGAAATACCGCGCTGGTCGCTCTGAATTACAGCGGCGTTAAAGCAGGCACGTTGCTTGCGGAATGTCATTTCCTGATGGAATTCAGTGATGATTCGCATAGCCATAACGAGCGCTATTTTCCGAATTCGAGCATCAGGGTAGTGATCGACGAGTCCGGGCAGGACCATGCCGAAAGGCTCGAACTCGAAGCGAGTCTGCAACAGTCACAACGCGTCGATCAGGATACTGCGATCAAGATTGTCAAAGCCCGGCAAAGCGAGTTAACGCGAATGCTGGAAATGGCGGATCTGGTTGCCGATACCCGGGTACCCGGGTTGATTAACAACGCCCGCACCAACGGGCGCGACCTCCTCGGGCATGAGGTCGAACGCCTCAGGACATTGCAAAAGATCAACCCCGGGGTGCGCAACGACGAAATCGAATTTTTCCGGGACCAGCTCGACCGCTTCGAAACTGCGCTTGAGCATGCGCGTGTGCGTCTAGATGCGGTCCGCGTGATTGTCGCTATATAACCTGGCGATTATCTCGCCGAATCTATCCCTGAAGCTTTAAATAGGCTTTTTTCAACAGTCAGGCATGACTGAAATTCGGCGGAACTCAGCCAATAGCGGACACTGACAGTATATTTCCAAGAGTCTGCTACCGACTCTCAACAGTCCCTCAAGATGAATAATAATTAGTTCCAGAATCTGTCATCCCGCGGCTTGACCGCGGGATCCAGAAATATTGAACTGGATTCCGGCTTTCGCCGGAATGACAGAAACTGGGCGTTCTCAGAGGCCCATGATGCGCTTGCCAGTGTCTCCTTTGCAGAATTCAGACCCTCAAATTTTGATATCGAAATTCGACTGGTTATGGCCAAACTTCTACTGGGGATTTTTCACCGAACTCCGGAATGTTGCTTTATTTTTTTTAAATCCTTTTGCA
>JAOTXY010000075.1 GCA_029862125.1 Gammaproteobacteria bacterium
GAAATGCGTATCCCGGTGGTCAGGCGTGCCGAAATGCTGGCCGAGTTGATGCGCTTCCGGCGCGGTATCGCGGTGGCAGGCACCCATGGAAAAACCACCACCACCAGCCTGGTAGCAAGCGTGCTCGCCAGCGGTAATATCGATCCGACCTACGTGATAGGTGGCAAACTGATCAGTTCTGGCAGCCATGCCCGGCTCGGTCTGAGCGACTACCTGGTTGCCGAGGCGGATGAAAGCGATGCCTCGTTTCTCTACCTGCAGCCGATGATGTCGATTATTACCAATATCGATAATGATCACCTTTCTACTTATGAAGGTGACTTTGAGCGACTCAAGCAGGCCTTTATCGAGTTTCTGCATCACTTGCCGTTTTATGGACTTGCCGTGCTGTGTCTTGATGATCCGGTAGTGCGCGAAATAATGGCTGACATTGCGCGCCCGGTCCTGACCTACGGTGAGTCCGAAGATGCCGATGTCCATATTACCGATATTGTCGCCAAAGGTGCCAGGACCTGCTTCAGCGTCAGGCTTCCCGACGAGCCGGAGTTGCTGAATATCGAACTCAACCTGACGGGTAAACACAACGTGCTCAACGCCACCGCTGCAATCAGTATTGCCTGGGAGCTGGGAGTCTCGCCGGCGGCGATTGTCGAGGCACTGGCCGACTTCTCTGGAATAGGTCGGCGCTGCCAGATTAGCGAAAACCTGCAAGTTGCCAATGGCAGGATTATGCATATTGATGATTATGGGCATCATCCCAATGAAATTGCCGCAACCCTGGCCGGGATTCGCGCTGCCTGGCCGGAGAAAAAACTCACTGTTTTATTTCAGCCACATCGGTTTACCCGTACGCGTGATCTGTTCGAAGACTTCACTCAGGTGTTGGCCGACGTTGATCAATTGATATTGCTCGAGGTCTATCCCGCGGGTGAAGCCCATATCAAGGATGCCGACGCGCGCGCGCTGGCGCGTTCAATTCGAAACCGTGGCAAGGTCGATCCGGTGTTTGTAGAAGAGCTAGAAGGCCTCGACGAAGTAGTCGACAAGGTTTTACAGGATGAAGATATTTTCCTGACCCTGGGTGCCGGGAGTATCGGGGCCTGGTCGGCGGAGTTTCTGGCACAGCATCAGCCAGCAGGAAAGGGGAAATGAACGTGGCCAGCAACCGTTCTATCAAGGGTAAGTTGATGTTCGACGAACCCATGTCAAAGCACACCAGTTGGCGCCTGGGTGGACCTGCGGATCGTTATTATATTCCTGTCGATTTGGTCGATCTGCAGTATTTTCTGGCTGGCCTTGAGCCGGACATCGATATTCTCTGGATCGGTCTTGGCAGTAACCTGTTGGTGCGCGATGGCGGTTTTCGTGGACAGGTGATTGCACCGCTCAATTCTCTGAAAGAAATCCGCCTGCAGCCAGATGGGCTGCTTTATGTGGAAAGTGGAACCAGCTGTGCCAAACTCGCCAAGTTCTGCCAGAAACAGGGGCTCGATGGCGCTGATTTTTTCGCCGGAATTCCCGGTACCATCGGTGGCGCCCTGGCGATGAACGCGGGCGCGTTTGGTGGCGAAACCTGGTCCATGGTAGAGCAGGTGGTCATGATTGATCGAGCAGGAAAGCTGGTCGAACGGAGTCCTGCTGAATTTGAAGTAGACTATCGGCACGTCGGCTTGCCGCAACAGGAATGGTTTGCCGCGGCAAGGTTTCGTCTGGCAGCTCGAGCGCCGGGTGTACCTTCCAACATTCGCCAGTTATTGCAGCAGCGCAACGCCACGCAACCCATAGGCCTGCCTTCCTGTGGCTCGGTTTTCAAGAATCCTGAGGGAAAGCACGCCGCTCAGCTAATCGAGGCAGCGGGCCTAAAGGGATATTGCCTGGGTAGCGCCTGCGTCTCGGAAAAGCACGCCAACTTTATTATCAGCAACAGCGATACGACGGCCAGCGATGTCGAGGCACTAATCGGGCATATTCGTGACACTATTGCGTCGCAATTTGGCGTCAGTCTCGAAGCCGAAGTTCGCATCGTGGGGGAAACCCTGTGAGCATTGTGCTGCAAAAGCCATCGCCGGATACAGCCGCAAAATGCGGTAGGGTGGCAGTTCTAATGGGCGGGCAATCTGCAGAGCGCGAGGTTTCGCTCAATAGTGGTAACGCGGTTTACCAGGCCTTGCTTGCCGCCGGCGTCGATGCAATTCCAGTTGATTTAGAGGCGCATGCTTTCCACCAGCTTGCCGATCTTGAGGTAGATCGTGTTTTTAACGTGCTGCATGGTCGTGGTGGTGAGGATGGCACCATTCGAGCAGTTCTCGATTTTCTCGGTATACCCAGCACCGGAAGCGGCGTATCTGCAGCCGCGTTAACCATGGACAAGGTGCTGACAAAAAAGGTAATTCGCTGTAGTGGTATTCCAACTCCAGATTTCATCGAGCTGCGCAATGAAGCCGATTGTGAGCGCTTGCTTCGCGACCTGGGCCTACCGGTGTTTGTCAAACCTGTGCTGGAAGGGTCAAGCATCGGCATGACCCCGGTGCACGATGAAAACGAGTTGTTTCCGGCCTGGGAATCCGCACGACGCTTTGGCACTGTTTTCGCCGAGCAATTCATCGACGGTATCGAATATACCGCCGGATTTATCGGTGATGAAGTTTTACCGCTGATCATGCTGGAAACGCCACGAGAATTTTACGATTACGAGGCCAAGTATTTAGCGGATGACACCGTTTATACCTGCCCCAGTGGACTCGACGATGACAGCGTCGCTGCGATTAACGAAATAGTGCTCGAAACAATCCGCGCCACCGGAGTCAGTGGCTGGGGCAGGGTGGACCTGATGCTGGATCAGCAGCAACGACCCTGGGTGATAGAGGTTAATACGGTACCGGGAATGACTGATCACAGCCTGATTCCGATGGCGGGCAGGGCAGCCGGTCTGGAAATGCCTGAACTGGTTGTAAAGATCCTCGAAGCAACGCTGACAGGAGACGATCACGATGGCTAAGCTCCGCAAGCAGAGTAAACAGGCGAAACGCAATACGCCGGCATCGGCGTCAAAATCATTTCGCTGGCGCAAATCTTACAACTGGGTATTTCTGCTATTGCCGCTAGGTCTTGGTGGTTTCTATCTCAGCCAGTTAGAACAAATACTTCCAATTCGAACGATTCAGCTTTCCGGAAGCTTTAAAAATCTCGATCAACAGGAGGTTGAATCGACGCTGCAACAGTATCTTGGCCAGGGATTCTTTTCATTTGATATTCACCATCTGCAGCAAACCCTGCATGACGATTCATGGACACAGTTGGTCTCGGTGCGCAGGATTTGGCCGGACAAACTGAGGATCGCGATCGAAGAGAAAATACCGGTGGCTCGCTGGGACGAGCAACACCTGCTGAGTGATTCGGCCAGTGTTTACCGGGCGGATACAGGGGCTTTCAGTCACCTGCCCATCGTCCATGCGGCTAACCATCCGCCGGCCTGGGCATTGCAACAGTTTTATCGCCTGCAAGCCCGATTCAATGCTGTCGATGAACGCTTGATGGCGTTGCAGGTAGATAGCCGTGGCGCCCTCGACGTTGAATTGATCAATGGCCTGAAAATCAAGCTGGGGCGGAAAGATATCGATCATAAGATCGATCGCCTGGTGAGCATTTACATGCAGCAGATTCTACCCCGACGTGAGCAGATCCAGCGCCTGGATTTACGTTACAGCAATGGTTTCGCTGTGGCCTGGAAAAAGGAAGCCCTGCAGGGCAGCGACATAGTATCAATCTGGAGTAATGGAAATGTCTAAAAAGACATCGGGAAACCTGATCGTAGGGCTTGATATCGGAACCTCCAAGGTGGTTGCGATCGTTGGCGAAGTTACGGTCGAGGGCGATATCGACATCATCGGAATCGGTACCCAACCCTCGCGTGGTTTAAAGAAAGGTGTAGTGGTCAATATCGAATCAACCGTGCAATCGATTCAACGCGCGGTGGAGGAAGCGGAATTAATGGCTGGTTGCCAGATCCGCTCCGTCTATGCGGGTATTGCCGGCAGTCATGTTCGCAGTATCAATTCGCATGGCATCGTTGCGATCAAGGAAAAAGAAGTTACCCCGGCAGATGTCGCTCGTGTTATCGACGCTGCCAAGGCGGTTGCAATCCCGGCCGATCAACGAATTCTGCACGTATTGCCGCAGGAATTTGTCATCGACAATTCCGAGGGAATTCGCGATCCGATCAGTATGTCCGGGGTACGGCTCGAGGCCAAGGTGCACCTGGTCACTGGCGCTGTCAGTGCGGCACAAAATATTATCAAGTGTGTGCGCCGATGTGGCCTCGAGGTCGACGATGTGATCCTGGAGCAGCTCGCCTCGGCCAGCTCGGTACTGACCGACGACGAAAAGGAACTGGGCGTATGCCTGGTCGATATTGGCGGTGGAACCACCGATATCGCGGTGTTTTCAGACGGTGCGATTCGCCACACCGCGGTCATCCCGATCGCCGGCGACCAGGTGACCAACGATATTGCGGTGGCCCTGCGCACGCCCACCCAGTATGCCAACGACCTGAAGGTCAAGTATGCCTGCGCCTTGCGTCAACTGGCGGCGGACACCGAAACCATCGAGGTTCCCAGCGTTGGCGATCGCGAACCCCGACGCCTGGCCCGGCAAACCCTGGCCGAGGTGGTGGAGCCGCGTTACGAGGAACTATTAAGCCTGGTGCAGGCGGAACTACGCCGCAGCGGGTTCGAAGAGATATGTGCCGCCGGGGTCGTGTTAACCGGCGGCAGTTCGAAAATGGAAGGTGCAATTGAGCTGGCGGAAGAGATTTTCCATATGCCGGTTCGACTGGGCTATCCACAGTATGTGTCGGGATTGGTCGACGTGGTACGTAACCCGATTCATGCGACAGGTGTTGGATTGTTGCTATTTGGAAACAGGCAGCAATCCGGCTTGTCCGGTTATCAACTGGACGATCACAACGAAGCCGGTGTTTTGGCGAGAATGAAAAGCTGGTTTCAGGGTAATTTTTAAATTAAAGCAAGAGGACAAAAACATGTTTGAACTGATGGATTCACACTCCAAAGACCCGATTATCAAGGTCATAGGTGTCGGTGGAGGCGGTGGAAACGCCGTCCAGCACATGGTTTCGGCGGGTATCGAAGGCGTCGAATACATGTGCGTTAACACCGATGTACAGGCACTCAAGAAGATGGATGTGCGATCGTCGATGCAAATTGGCGCCAGCATTACCAAGGGACTCGGCGCCGGGGCAGACCCCGGTATCGGCAGACAGGCTGCGCTGGAAGATCGCGAGCGTATCCAGGAAATGATTGAGGGCTCGAATATGCTCTTTGTTACCGCCGGCATGGGCGGTGGCACGGGCACCGGGGCAGCGCCGGTAATCGCGCAGATTGCCAAGGAAATGGGAATCCTGACGGTTGCCGTGGTAACCAAGCCATTCGGATTTGAACGTACCAAGCGGATGTCCCAGGCCGATGTCGGGATCAAGGAACTTTCCATCGTGGTCGATTCGCTGATTACGATCCCGAATGACAAGCTAATGCCTGTACTGGGTAAGCAGACTTCGTTGCTGGAAGTGTTCGGCAAAGCAAATGACGTATTACGAGGTGCCGTGCAGGGTATTGCCGAGTTGATAACCTGCCCGGGTTTGATCAACGTCGACTTTGCGGATGTGCGTACAGTCATGTCGGAAATGGGTATGGCAATGATGGGCACGGGAGCCGCGACAGGTGATAATCGTGCCAAGGAAGCAGCCATGGCGGCTATCTCGTCACCACTGCTCGAGGATATTAATATCTCCGGCGCGCAGGGGATCCTGGTCAATGTCACTGCAGGGCTGGATCTTGCGATTGGCGAACTCGACGATGTCGGTACCGCGATAACAGAACTGGCGTCGGCTGACGCAAACGTCGTGGTCGGCACCGTGATCGATTCCAATATGAAAGACGGTGAACTGCGAGTCACCATGGTCGCGACCGGACTCGGTGAGGACAAGGTTCTAGCCGATATCCCGGTTCCCGCGATTCAGCCGGAAAGCAACGGCGAGGTCGATTACAAGAAACTGGAACGACCCACAGCAATCCGTAAGAAAATAGTGGGTGATAGTGTCGAGATGCCCGAAGACAAGGAAAGCATGGAATACCTTGAAATTCCTGCATTTCTGCGACGCCAGGCAGATTGAACGGCAATTCCTCTTGCCAGGAGATGGGTTCAGGGACGAACCACATGCTCCTTTCCGATAACGCTTTCCCTGGAAGCGATACGGTTCCGCTGTCTGCGCGGTTACTGGTGGCCGAAGGCGCCTACTTCAAATGCTTCCGACATCCAGTCAAAGCGTATTATTGCATCAAGATTTTGCGTCCGGAACATCATCCGCGTTATTTCAGGCGTCGCGTAAATTATTATTCGAAACTGCAACGACGCGGAATCTATATGGAACATATCGCCGCATTTCATGGACTGATTGATACCAGCCTGGGCAAAGGTGCGATCTTTGAAATGGTGCAGGACGACGATAAACGGATATCTAAATCGCTGGACCATTATCTTGCGCAAAATGATAAACGCTTTAATAGCTGGGCCATTGAAGAGATAGAAGCCTTAAAGCAGTGCCTCTATGACCATTGGGTTACCTGTTACGATCTGAATCCAACGAATATACTGGTTCAACGCCTCGGCTTCGATGAGTTTCGCCTGGTGGTAATAGACGGTATCGGCCATAACCAGTTTATTCCGCTGGCTAACTATAGCCGCATACTGGCGCGTAAAAAGCTAATGCGGGTCTGGAATAGAAGCTATCAGCAATGGTATGCCGCCTACCCATCCGTACTCAGACGCTTAAAACCATACCTGGTCGTCTAACGCCTACCAGTGTTTGCCGATTGAATTTTCCGGAATGCCAGCCGCTCGGCAACTAATCATCATTGCCAAACTTTGACTTGAACCAATGGTCGATCGAAAACATTCCGCCACCGTAAAGAATACTGACCAGTAACATGGTGCCATACAGGTAATGCCATACCAGGCCGGCTCCCTTGGCGAGGGTTGCATAGTAGGAAACCACCGCGATGATATTAATAAACGATATTGCGATGGCGGTAAGCCGAGTGCCGAGCCCGGCGATTAAAAAGATCGGGAAAACCAGCTCTCCGAAAGTCGCAAGGTAAGCGGCGAGTTCGAAATTCAGCAGCGGTACCTGGTATTCGTATTCGAACAGCACCAGGGTGGTTTCCCAGTCACCGATCTTGTGCATACCGGACTTCAAAAAAACCCATGCGACATACAGTCTGACAAACAACAGGAACGGCGATTGCAGCTTCGACAATAAACCGTTGATCGTTTGCATCGGCATACTTAACTTTTCAATTAACCCCATTTGTCGATTCTCCAGAATTTTTATTTACGTTTGTAGCTGGTTTGAACCTTAGCCGATAAAAAAGTTCACAATACCTGCAGTGGTTATATTGCCGCTATCCTTTCCGCCTGTGCGCGCAAGCTCCCAAGCGCCGACTCGGTATCTGCGAGTTTACTCTTTTCCTTGTTGACCACGTCTTCCGGCGCACGTGAGACAAAGTTTTCGTTCGCCAGCTTCGCGTTGATACGCTGTGCATCCTGCTCCAGTTTTTCAATATTCCGTTGTAAACGCTGGAGTTCGGAGTTTTTATCGATCAGTCCGGCGAGCGGAATCAATAGTTGCATTTCTCCCACCAGCGAAATGGCGGATTCCGGGGCCTGGGCATCCTGCTCCAGCCAGTCAATGGATTCGAGCTTTGCCAATGACATCAGTAGTGAACGATTGGCTTCGATGCTTTGTTGATCCTGTTGATCGCCATTGTGACAGATTACCGGCAACAGCTTGCCCGGTTTTATATCCATCTCGGAGCGAATCTGGCGTACGCCCATGACAAAAGTTTTTACCCATTCCAGTTCAGCCAGCGCCACTTCATCAATTAGTGCCGGGTCGGCCTCGGGGTAGGGTCGGCGCATTATCGTTTCACCCTCAATCCATGCGAGCGGTGCGACACGTTGCCACAGTTCTTCGGTGATGTAGGGCATGACCGGATGCAGCAGGCGCAATATGGCTTCGAGCACCGTAACCAGCGTGTGGCGCGCGGCTTTCTTTGCGGCCACCGGGTAATCCTCGGAATAGAGCACCGGCTTGGATAGCTCAATGTACCAGTCGCAATAGTCATTCCAGACAAATTCATACAAATCTCGCGCGACGTGATCGAAACGATAATTTTCTACGTGTTTGCCAATACCCTCACTGACCTGCTGCAGGCGGGCGATGATCCATCGATCTGCCAGTGTTGGAGTGCCCGCGGTGCAGTCCTCGCCTTCTGTATTCTGCAGCACGTAGCGTGTTGCGTTCCATAGCTTGTTACAAAAATTACGGTATCCCTCAATGCGCCCCAGATCGAAACGGATATCGCGCCCGGTTGAAGCCAGCGCAGTAAAGGTAAAACGCAGCGCATCGGTGCCATAGGCCGGAATGCCGTCAGGAAAATGTTTGCGAGTGGCCTTTTCGATGTGTGGTGCCATTTCGGGTTGCATTAGCCCGGTAGTGCGCTTCGCCAGCAGGTCTTCGAGCGTAATGCCGTCGATCAGGTCCAGCGGATCGAGCACATTACCCTTGGACTTTGACATCTTGTTGCCCTCGGCGTCGCGTACCAGGCCGTGCATGTAAATTTCTCTAAAGGGCACTTCATCCATAAACTTGAGACCGAACATGATCATGCGTGCGACCCAGAAAAAGATGATGTCGAACCCGGTAACGAGTACGCTGGTCGGGTAAAAGGTTTTTAACGCCGGGTCATCACGATCGGGCCAGCCAAGCGTGCTGAACGGCCATAGTGCCGATGAAAACCAGGTATCGAGAACGTCCTCGTCCTGGGTGAGTTCGATATCGTCGGCGAGCTCGTACTTGTGGCGGACCTCATCGATGTCGGTGGCGACATAAACGTTGCCGTAGTTATCGTACCAGGCGGGAATTCGGTGGCCCCACCAGATCTGGCGCGAGATGCACCAGTCCTGGATGTCTTCCATCCAGTTGTAATAGGTCTTACTCCAGTTCTCCGGAATGAATCGAATACGCCCGTCCTTGACGGCTTCAATAGACGGTTTCGCCAGTGGTGCAGCGCGCACGAACCATTGATCAGTCAGGTAGGGTTCGATGACGACACCGGATCGATCACCGTATGGGCGTTTGTAGACGTGATCTTCAATTTTGACCATCAGTCCTGCTTCCTCGAGGTCCTTTACGATCTTGTCGCGGGCCTTGAAGCGATCCATTCCCTGGTAAGCCGATGGCGCGTTTTCGTTCATGATTGCGTCGATGGTGAACAGGTTGATCACCTCCATCTCGTGGCGTTGGCCGACCTCGTAATCGTTGAAGTCATGCGCCGGCGTAATCTTGACGCAACCGGTGCCAAACTCTGGATCCACATAGTCGTCGATGATGATCGGGATGATTCGGGTAGTCATCGGTACCTGTACTTTTTGACCCACAAAATCCTGGTAACGCTCGTCATCAGCGCTGACCGCGAGCGCGCCATCGGCAAGAATGGTCTCGGGTCTCGTGGTCGCAATTTCAAGATGGGTAACACCGTTGATGGGTCCATCGACCAGCGGGTAGCGGACATGATACAGAAACCCTTTCTCTTCCTCGTTGATGACTTCGATATCAGAGATGGCGGTATGCAGTACCGGATCCCAGTTTACCAGTCGCTTACCCCTATAAATCAGGTCATCCTCGTAAAGCTCGATAAAAACTTTCTGCACCGCGGCCGACAGTCCTTCATCCATGGTGAAACGTTCGCGCGCCCAGTCGGGTGACGCACCCATGCGTCGCAACTGGCGCGTAATTGTGCCGCCGGATTCCGCTTTCCATTTCCACACGCGATCAGTGAATGCGTCACGACCCAGGTCATGCCGGGTCTTGCCTTCTTGCACCAATTGCCGTTCGACCACCATTTGCGTCGCGATACCGGCATGATCCGTACCCGGTTGCCACAGGGTATTGTTGCCCTTCATGCGGTGATAGCGGATCAGCGTGTCCATGATCGTGTCCTGGAAGGCGTGACCCATATGCAGACTGCCAGTCACGTTGGGTGGCGGGATCACGATGCAGTACGGATCACCGTCTCCATCGGCAGCGAAGTAACCCTTATCTTCCCAACGTTGGTACCAGATTTCTTCTATTGAATGTGGGTCGTAGGTTTTTTCCATCAACTCGGTGGCGCAAATCAAAGGGCGCGATTATACCGTGCCCCCCTCGAAAAATGCACTGTTTCTATTACCACGCTGCTTTGGGAGAAAGTCTGCAAAAGGCGCTCCCAAACGGCGCAAGCGCCGTTTGGTCCATCCATGGAATCGCTTGGAGCTCGGCTCCATGCCTCGCTACACTTTTGCAGACTTTCCCCCAAAGCAGCTCCTTTAATAGCACCTTATTAACCTCGCTTTTGAGGATCAATTCCTGAAAGTAAGGAATATCTTAACGGGCATGCCGACCAGTAAATCTTTTCAGAACGCTGCGCGACATGGATGTCGCGCGCGAGCCTACATGGATGTATTAACGGCGTTTCTGAAAAGATTTACTGGTCGGCATGCCCTTACTGGGACTTTCAATGAAGGTGAGTTGATCAGAATTTGTCGAGGTGGCGTCGGATTACGAGCTTGATTTCCTGCCAGGCGAGTTCCGTATGTTCATCGAGAATTCGACGGATGGCTTTTTCGAGTGCCGGGTTATCTTCGAACGGGTCCATGGCCTCCGCTTCAGAAGCGGCGATATCGGTTTCGGAATTTACAATGAATGGTTCTGCAGTTTCGCTATCCGGGCTTTCGTCGAGGCCCAGATCCGACATCTTGATCTCGATACCCTTTTCAATCATGTCGGTTAGAACCGGAATGTCTTTTTGATCGCTCATAGGTTGATGTGGTTAAGTGGATAACCGCGCTCCTTGTAGTAACTGTAGTGTTCACGCGCCTGCGTCTTGTTTTCCTCGGTCACCAGTTCAATGACGCGCTCAAATTGAGCGAAGTAGGCCGGTACCGAGGCGGATAAATTGATAAGCAGTTGACGATCGCCGCCCGGATCGGGATTGTCATGAATCAGAATAGGGGTGACGAGACCATCGGTTTCCTCTCTATCGTGAGGTAGAAAAGTTTCGTCAGAGTAAGTCCAGAGTCTTTTATCGAGATGTTCGCTTTGCTGCTGGCTTTGCGTCAGTAACAGGGTGAGCTGCTTTTTTTCATAAGCCTTCTGGCACAACTGGCAAACCACCTGGTCATAGCGGCTGCGTCCAGGATTTAACTGGTAGAAATCAATCCGTGTCATTACTTGACCTGGTTGAGTATGTACTGGGTGAGCAGCGGAACAGGACGACCGGTAGCACCTTTATCTTCTCCCGATTTCCACGCGGTCCCCGCGATATCCAGGTGCGCCCATTTGTAATCCCGGGTAAAACGTGACAGGAAACAGGCCGCGGTTATGGTGCCGGCATCGCGACCGCCGATATTGGCCATATCGGCAAAATTACTTTTGAGCTGGTCCTGGTATTCGTCCCACAGCGGCAGCTCCCAGATTTTATCTTCGATTTGTTGTCCGCTCTTTATCAGGCCGTCGATTAATGCGCGATTATTACCGAGCACCGCCGAAGGAACCTTGCCGAGGGCAATTATGGCGGCACCGGTTAAAGTAGCAATATCGATAACACAACGGGGCTTGAATTTGCCTGCGTAGGTCAGGGCGTCACAAAGAATCAGGCGACCCTCGGCATCGGTATTGAGAATCTCGATGGTTTGTCCTGACATGCTGGTGACGATATCGCCCGGCTTGGTGGCGAGACCATCGGGCATGTTTTCGGTGGCCGGAATAATTCCGACAACGTTTATCGGCAACTGCATTTGTGTGACGGCCTTTAGAGTTCCGACTACCGATGCCGCACCGCACATGTCAAATTTCATTTCATCCATCGCGGCGCCGGGCTTTAGCGATATCCCGCCGGTATCGAAAGTAACGCCTTTACCCACCAGTGCTATCGGCTGTTCTTTGGCTGCGGCACCACGGTATTCCATGCAAATCAATTTGGCCGGCTGTCGGCTACCGGCACTCACCGAGAGCAATGATCCCATTTTCAGCCGCTTCATGGCAGCCTCGTCAAGCACATTGACACGCAGCCGTTTCTCTCCCTTGGCTACCAGCCTGGCCTGCCTGGCTATGTAGGTCGGAGTGCAAATGTTTGCCGGCAGATTGCCGAGGTCCCGGGCGATATTCATGCCCGCGCTGATCGCCTGCGCTTCGCTGATCGCCTGCTTTGCCTTGCTTGCATCACTCCTCGGCAGATTGTGGTTAAGCCTGCGCAAACCTTTGCTTCTCGAGGTCTTGCCGCTTTTTAGCTGATCGAATTGGTACTCGCTATTATTCATAAGCAACGTCGCCTGGCGGATTTTCCAGGCCAGGTCGCGTCCCTTTAAGGTAATGTCCCCGGGATAGAATTCGGCATCACGGGCACCGCAAGCGGATAGCGCGCTCACGATCGAGCTGATCAACCTGGTAAAGTTGCGCTCATTCATGTCGCTTTCCTTGCCACAGCCAACCAATAAAACGCGTTGAGCTGAAATTCCGGGAACGTCGGGCAGCAGCAGCGTTTGTCCCAGCTTTCCTTCCATGTCGCCACGCCTGGTGATCGAAGTCAGGAATCCCTTGCTGGCCTTGTCAACTTGCTGCCCGCTGCGGGATAGTTTTCGCGCCTGGGAAACAGTTATAATTTGACAGGCGCTGCGCGCATTTTCAGGTGCATTGTGTTTAAGACCGAATTCCATGACTTTCCTGGTGTTGGTAGCTTTAATTACGCGATAAGATACGTGAAGTGCTAAAAAAAACCAGTCGTATGTATAAAAATCCTGCGATTATTCAGCCTGGTTTAAGTAACCGGCATTCAGACTGATACAGGTTTAATGAATCGGATCTCTATTCAGCAATGAATAACATCATAACCATATACCTGTCGCGGGAAATTATTAAAACCAGCGCCGCCACGATGCTGGTTTTATATATTATTCTGATGAGTAATGCCCTGGGCAGGGTTTTGGCGGATATTGCCGACGGTGACATCCCCCGACAGGCACTGTGGCCAGTAATGTTGAGCCAGTCGGTCAACATGTTGGTCTTGTTGCTGCCGATCAGTTTTTTTCTGGGTACTATTTTTACCTTTGGACGCATGTATAAAGATCACGAAATAGTGGTAATGAATGCCTGTGGTATCGGGTATCGTGATTTTTATAAGTCCGTCGCCATTGTACTGCTGCCGTTGCTCTTGCTCACCAGCTATGCCAGCCTGTCACTCAATGCAAAAATGCAGAGTAACGCACGGGCGATTATTGACCAGGAAAATAACCAGCACGAGTTTCATCAAATAAAGCCAGGACAATTTAACCAGAGCGAAGCTGGCGGCACGGTTTTTTTTATGGAAACGTTAAGTGCCGACAAACTTGAATTGCAGGATGTAATAATCAGCCAGACTGATCGGGATGCGATGATCCTGGAGACTGCGAAATCTGGTCGTCAACAGCTGGATGAGCAGAGTGGTGATTTATTTCTGGTTGTAGGGCCCGGCCAGCGAGTCGAAGGCGTGGCCGGACAAAAGGACTTCAAGATTATCGACTATGACCGGCACGGGATACTAGTCAAGAAGCAAAACAAGGCAACAGACTCCCGTGTTCGCAGTATCGAGAAAACGTTAGCGGAGCTCTGGTCGTCCAAACGGATCAGAGACCGGGTTGAGCTGCAATGGCGGATTACCATTCCAGTTTTACTAACAGTTCTGGCATTGCTTGCAGTGCCGCTATCGTATATTGCTCCTCGTCAAGGGCGCTTTGGAAAAGTAGGAATTGCACTTCTGGTTTATATCGCTTATCTCAATTTGATCGTGGTAACCCGCGCTCAATTGGAAGCAAGAACGATACCCATGATTGTCAATTTTTGGTGGGTACATCTATTGTTTATCGCTATTACCTGTGTACTACTGTTTCGACTTAACAAGGGCGTGCTGTTTTTCAGGCCCGGCTCTGCATCATGATAATTAGTCGATATATTATTCGCACGATTCATCTGGGTACCTTTACTGCATTGCTGGCGTTAGTTGGTCTCGGCCTGATTTTCCTGTTTGTCGGCCAGCTTGATGATCTTGGCGAGGGGCAGTACGACATCCTGCAAATAACTAAATTTGTGGTTTTGAGCGTACCTGGGAAAGTAGTTGAATTTATGCCGTTGGCTGTCCTGCTGGGTAGCATACTGGGTCTGGGTGCTCTGGCCAGTAATAGCGAGATCATCGCCATGCAGGCTTCCGGGGTTTCCCTGGCAAAATTAGTCAGTCCGGTTATTCAGGCGGCAGCGATAATAGCCGTACTTAATTTTCTACTCGCTGACTGGGTGGTACCGGACAGTGAAACTTATGCACGCAACGTTAAGAGTCTCGCGCAGGAAGAAACATCGGCACTAATTGTCCGCGAGGGGCTCTGGACAAAGGACGAATCAAGAATATTGCATATTGATCAACTTCTACCAAACGGAGTCGCACGCGATATCGAAATATATGAACTGGATAGGCAGGGGAAATTATTATCTGTTTTAAAAGCCGAGCGAGCTATTCCGTTGGAGCAGGGCTGGGAGTTACAGCAGGTCAACAAATCAGTAATCAGCGACAAGAAAATTGAAACGGTTAGCTACGATCAAATATTATATGAAGGCAACCTGTCGCACCAATTGCTCGAAGTACTGATGATAGAACCCAGGCAGATGTCTACCAGTGATTTACGCGCCTATCTTAACTTTCTTGAAGAAAGTAAACTGGATGACGCGGTCGAGCGCCTGATATTCTGGCAAAAGCTGTTCGCACCATTGAGCATCATTGTAATGTGCCTGCTGGCATTTCCGTTTGTGCTCGGTTCTCAACGACAGGGCAGTTCGGGTCAGCGCCTGCTAACCGGGATATTGTTGGGCCTGGCCTTTGTGGTGGTAGACCGCCTTGTGATACAACTGGGAACGCAGTTCGAAGTCAATGCACTGGTAATTGCCCTGTTACCTATCATGACATTTCTGGGACTTGCACTCTACATGTTGGCAAGGAAACAGTCTCAAGGGCCTGGCGGCGAACTATTTTTCAAGCGAGCCCAGGCTTGAAACGTCTATAACCCTGGTCTGACTGAGTTTGTCGTGCCAGGTATATGGCTTGAAAAGCCGCCAGAAATACCCAAGGCCCAGACAAAGTATCGAAAGTAAAGCAAATACAAGGCGCAGATAGCTGGTGCCCCAACCGGGGTTACCGCCAAACTCGGAGACAATACGAATTTTCCACACCCGCATGCCGAGCGTTTGCCCCGACTTGTGCCAAAACCACGCGTAAAACGAAAACAACATAAACAGCAGGTAAAGATTGAACAGCGGGCTTGATTCGATCGCTTCACCCTGGTTGAAGATCAACGCGATTGCAGCCGCAAAAAAAAGCACCGCAAAAATTAACAAGCTGTCATACAACATGGCTGCGAACTGTTTGATCAAACTTGCCGGGGGACAGTCACGGTAATAACTTGTAGTCATAATTGAGATGATTTTTTAACCTGTATACTAATTTTTTATAAAATTATTTTGTGCAAAAATTTTTTTAAAAATGCGTACAAATTTTTATCAACGCAACTATAATACACGACGTAACTCAGTGCGTAGCGTTCTCAATTTGTTGCAGACTTACTCTGGTATAATTGTTAATGCTTTTTATATTCACATTCGTAAGTTAACGTGAGGAGATTGGACGATGGCGACAGCAAAGAAAACAGCAAAGCCGAAACCAAAAGCTAGAAAACCCGCAGTAAGGAAAAAGGCACGCAAGCCTGCAGTAAAAAAGAAAGTAGCTAAAAGACCCGCAGCTAAAAGAAAAGTTGCGGCCAAGAAAAAAGCA
>JAOTXY010000154.1 GCA_029862125.1 Gammaproteobacteria bacterium
TGAGCTATTCCGGCAACTTGAGAATGCTCTGCTGGAGCCGGATTACCGGGCCAAGTGCGAATTGACGGCAACCATCTATCAGGATTGGCGACAAGGCTCACTAACGCGCCAGGCGAAATCGAAAATTCTGTCAATTGATGATCCGGGGCGGCCACAAAGGCCGGTTCTGGTTGATCCTCGAGAGCTGGAACGTCGCAGCGTGTCTTCACCGGAGGGGCGTATTCGCCTGCTGCATGCTTTTGCGCATATTGAATTCAACGCGATCAATATCGCGCTTGATGCTGTCTACCGGTTTCGTGATATGCCGGAACAATTTATTAGTGACTGGTTGCTGGTTGCAGGCGAAGAGGCCCGGCATTTTCAACTACTGGAGCATGAACTCAGAAAACGGGGAAGTTACTACGGCGCGCATCACGCCCATCGAGGTTTGTGGGACATGGTTTGTAAAACCCGGCACGATGTGTTGCATCGAATGGCCCTGGTCCCACGTGTCATGGAAGCCAGGGGCCTGGATGTCACCCCCGCCATGATTGCGAAATTCAAACAAATTGACGATCGAGCTGCAGTCGAGATCCTGGAGGTCATTTACCGCGATGAAATCGGACATGTTCGCATCGGCAATCACTGGTACGGTTACCTTTGTGGGCAACGGGGTCTCGATGCGGAAAACACATTTCGCGAGCTGGTCATCCAATATATGGATGGCAAGTTACGCGGCCCGTTTAACTGGCCGGCTCGTATCGAGGCTGGTTTTCAGGAAACCGAACTCAGTGCACTGGAGCAGGGCATTTAGACCCTCGGATCACTAAGATCGAATCCCTGTTCAAGCGTCCAGCTCAGGTAACTTGGCTCCCGGCCCCAGTCCCCGAGAACGATTCGGGATAAATCGGAGTTGTACTGGTGAACCGCCGGCCGATGGGTATGTCCGTGGATAATAATGCTGGCCCTGTTAGCCTTGAAACAGTCTTGTACCGCCAGCGGATTTACATCCATAATCTCGAAGGATTTCTGTGCCATCGCATCGGCACTGTCCGTGCGCAACTGGGCTGCAATGCGTTGGCGCTCTTCGAGGGATTTGGCCAGGAAATCAGATTGCCATTTTGCGCTGCGTACCATGGAACGAAATTGCTGGTAATCCTGGTCGTCGGTGCACAGGGTGTCACCATGGATCAGGACTACCCTGTGGTTACCGAGTTGCAGAATATGTGGTTCATTTAGTAAGGTTAAATTTACCGTTCGCGCAAATGCCTGTCCTAACAGGAAATCCCGGTTTCCGGCGATGAAGAATACTTCGACCTCTGACGCCAGCTGCCGCAATGCCTCGATTACTCTACTGTGCTCCGGTGCCGGGTCGTCGTCACCCAGCCAGACTTCGAAAAGATCGCCCAGAATATAGAGATATCGAGCCGTGGTCGCCCGCTGTTGCAGAAATTCCGTTATTGCATTGGTAACCTCTGGCCGACCGGCATCGAGATGACAATCTGAAATAAACAGGTATTCGTCGCTCATGCCCGCGAGCCCTGGTTATTGGCGACTGACACCGGTGATGGTAATGGTTTCAATAGGTACGTTTTGATGGCCGCCCTTGTTTCCCGTCGGAACCTGGGCGATCGCATCGACAATGTCCATTCCCTCGGTGACCTTGCCGAATACCGCGTAGCCCCAGCCCTGCATCGACTCGCTGGTGAAATTCAGAAATGCATTGTCGGCATGGTTAATGAAAAACTGCGAAGTCGCGGAGTGCGGCTCACTGGTGCGCGCCATTGCCAGGGTGCCGCGATCATTCTTGAGGCCATTGTTGGCTTCATTTTCAATCGGTGGCCGCTTGCTCGACTTATCCCGCATATCAGCCGTGATTCCACCACCCTGAATCATAAAGTCTGGGATAACGCGGTGAAAAGTCGTGTCGACAAAGTAGCCGTCATCGACATAGGCGAGAAAATTCTCGCTGCTATTGGGTGCATTTTGCATATCGAGTTCGATGGTGATATTGCCCATGCTCGTTTCAATTAGCACGATCGGGTTGCTTGCAGTAGTTTCGTTCATTGATTTGCCACCTTTGCTGTCAGGATAAAATACCAGGGATAGAATGGCTGCGAGAACGACTGCAATCGGAAGTAACGTCTTGTTCATCGGCATTCCAGTTTATTGTGAGCAGCGGATTCTACTGATTTGTCCTCGTTTATGGAAGACAGCCGGTAATTAACGGTTTCGTTGCGTGGGTGCTTCTTTTAAACTCATTGGCCAGATTCAACAAGCCGGTTTAAAGCCAAGCAATGCTGACGATTTACAATAGTTTTACCAATAAAAAAGAGGTTTTCGAACCCATCATTCCCGGCCAGGTTCGGATGTATGTCTGTGGTATGACGGTATACGACTATTGTCATATCGGTCATGCGCGCGTGCTGGTGGTGTTCGACGTGGTGTTTCGATTTCTAAGACACCTGGGTTTCGATGTGACCTATGTGCGCAATATCACCGATATTGACGACAAGATCATAGATCGGGCCAGGGAAAATGAAGAGGAAACCAGCCATTTGACCGAACGTTTTATTCGGGCAATGCACGAGGATGCCGACGCCCTGGGAGTGCTGCGCCCTGATATGGAGCCGCGCGCTACCGATACTATTGAACCGATACTGGCGATGATCGATAGCCTGCAGCAAAAGGATTACGCCTACCAGGCTGACAATGGTGATGTCTATTTTGCGGTTTCGAAGTTCAAAAATTACGGCCGGTTGTCGGGCAAGAAAATTGACGAGTTACGTGCGGGTGAACGGGTTGATGTCGATGAGGGCAAGGCAGATCCACTCGATTTCGTGTTGTGGAAATCGGCCAAGCCCGGCGAACCTAGCTGGCCTTCCAAGTTTGGCGAGGGGCGCCCCGGTTGGCATATCGAGTGTTCGGCGATGTCGAATAGTTTGCTCGGTAACCATTTTGATATTCATGGTGGTGGCCAGGATTTGCAATTCCCGCATCACGAGAATGAAATCGCACAAAGCGAGTCCTGTAATGGGGAAAAATTCGTAAACTACTGGATGCATAACGGATTCGTTCGAGTCAACGAAGAAAAAATGTCCAAATCGCTGGGTAACTTTTTTGTCCTGCGAGAGGTTCTCGAGCGCTATCGTGCCGAGGAAATCCGATACTTTATGATCAGCAGTCACTATCGAAGCCAGCTGAACTATTCCGAGGAGCAACTCGATAATGCGCGTGCCGCGCTGCAAAGACTTTATGCTGCTTTGCAGGATACGGATGCAGTCGAGATACCTGCAGGCAGTGAATACCAGCATCGCTTTGAGCAAGCGCTAAATGATGACTTCAATACTCCTATTGCGATTGCGGTATTGTTTGACCTGGCACGTGATATAAATCGAGCCAAGACCGAGCAACAGGACCAACAGCATGCTTTGGCGAGCTTGTTGCGCTATCTCGGCGGCATCATTGGTCTGTTGCAATCTGAAGCCGAGAGTTTCCTTAAATCGGAGGCGGGGCGAGGGACCGGATTAAGCGATGCAGCAATCGACGAGCTTATCGAACAGCGGTTGCTGGCCAGAGCCAATAAAGACTGGGCTAATGCCGATCGGATACGCGATGAGTTGGAAGCGGCAGGTATCGTCATCGAAGATGGCCCTGAAGGAACCCGGTGGCGGCGCAGATAGGAAGTGTAAGCTAATATCTAAAGTGCGACTAAATGATTGAATATAAATGACTATTCAATTGACGATTATTTTTGATCGGCGTATTATTCCGCGCCTTGCCACCCGAAGCTAAAAGCATCGGGGTGGCGTGAATTACCAGTGGTATAATTCGGGGTGTAGCGCAGCCTGGTAGCGCAACTGCTTTGGGAGCAGTGGGTCGGGAGTTCGAATCTCTCCACCCCGACCAATTTTTAAGGACTATTTCTGTCATTGCATCATGGTTGGTCAGAAATAAGTTCAACGGATGCATGCTGGACCGGGGTGTAAATTAACATACACGAAGATCCAGGGACGCAGCCAACGCGTAAAAGATTAGGAATCCGGCCGGCAGTTTGAACCGAGGATGCCTTTCTAGCAGCCTATTTTAGGCGAGTGCAAGGCGGATGCGCGCGCAGGACCGCAGTGTATACAAACATACACGAGGATCCGAGCACGCAGCCAACGCCGCAATCGTCTAAAATAGGCTGCTAGAAAGGTATCCTGAGCGCCCGTAGCTCATTTGGATAGAGCATCGGCCTTCTAAGCCGAGGGTAGCAGGTTCGAATCCTGCCGGGCGTGCCATTTTATGGTGGGCATAGCTCAGTTGGT
>JAOTXY010000076.1 GCA_029862125.1 Gammaproteobacteria bacterium
CATCGACCTTCGCTGAGCCGGCCAGCCGTCATGTCCAGGTTGCCGAAATGGTCATCGAAAAAGCCAAGCGCCTGGTAGAACATAAACGCGATGTGGTTATCTTGCTGGACTCGATCACGCGTCTGGCACGAGCCTATAACACCACGATTCCTTCTTCGGGCAAGGTGCTGACCGGAGGTGTCGATGCGCATGCATTACATCGGCCAAAACGCTTTTTTGGTGCGGCACGTAATATCGAAGAAGGCGGTAGCCTGACGATTCTTGCGACCGCGCTGATCGAAACCGGTTCCAAGATGGACGAAGTCATCTACGAGGAATTCAAGGGCACCGGCAACATGGAGATACATCTCGATCGACGCATCGCCGAGAAACGCGTGTTCCCGTCGATCAATATCAATCGTTCCGGTACGCGTCGTGAAGAGTTGCTAATTGACCAGGAAGAATTACAAAAAGTCTGGATCCTGCGCAAGTTTCTGCACTCGATGGATGAAATTGAAGCCATGGAATTTGTGCTGGGTCGCATGCAAAGCAGTAAAACCAACCTCGAATTCTTCGACCAGATGAAGAAGTAGGTGTGGCCCGGGTTCAATCTTTTGAGCCGATCGTTGGTCACCAACCCCGAATCCTGATACTCGGTAGTATGCCGGGAACCGCTTCATTGCAAGCCGTTCAGTATTACGCCCATCCCCGCAATGCATTCTGGCCGATTATGGCCGAGCTGTTTGGCATCGATCCCACAGCCAGTTACGAACACCGGGTGGAGGAGCTTTGCAGGCATCCATTGATTCTTTGGGATACTTTACAGGCCTGCCATCGACCCGGCAGCCTGGACTCGAATATCGATGCCAAGACGGTGCGCGCCAATGATTTTCCCGGGCTGCTGAAACGTTTCCCCGGGATTCGTGCAATTCTGTTCAATGGCGCCACCTCGGAGAAGTATTTCAAACAACTGGTAGTGCCGAACTTGCCGCAGTCGCGAGAAGTAGCGCAACTGCGTATGCCGTCCACTAGTCCGGCGCATGCGGGAATGAACTTCGAACAAAAGCTTTCAGCCTGGCGTCAACTGATGGATTTTATCGATTAGGATTTGAGCAGTTTCTTGCGAACATGCGCCAACGGTGCTGCATCGTTGTATACCACCTGGTCGTTCTCGAGGCTAACCCCGAGCGAGGCCCATAATGCCTCGAGATCAACCGGGTAGGGATCCGCTTTCATCTTCAGGTACAGGGGTACCAGGACGTCAAGCCCGATAGCACGGTCAGCGGACTCGAATACCTGCATCGCGCTCGAACTGGCATGCATCGACAGGCCGGCGTCCAGAACGCCACGCAGGGCATCACGCAGGCTTAGACGGTTTTCGGTCAATTTTCGAATTTCGATATCTGCAAGCATACAGAAGATGGCGCCACCCCAGTAGGTACGCCCCCAGGTCGGGGTTAGATCCAACCCTCGATCGCCGTACTTCGGCAGTCCCTGGGGCATACGGTTGATAAAACCATTCCAGACGAATTCTTCGCTGAGATGACCGCGTTGTGCGCGGGCTATAGATTCGACGTAGGTCGCCAGTCCCTCCAGCCACCAACGGTGCTCATCAGGCACATCGGCCATCGCCAGGTGGACCATTTCATGCACCATGATCCAGTCCTTACGCAGCATTTCCGGTGTTATATTCTCACCGACCACGATTCGCAGGGAGGGCGATTCGCCGCCGAATGCCTGGCCAAAACGCACCGCATGACCACCGGTAACCTGCAGCTTGATATGCACGCTTTTTACCGGGAAACGACCATAGTAGTGTTGCACGGTTTTAGTCGAATAGAGCACCCAGTCGAGCAGTATTTCTTTTTTGCCACGTAATACGCGATCACGAATTTCCACGCTGATCCTGCTGCCATTTATATCAAATGCAAATTCGGAGTCACTAATGGTTTCAATTTCGGGTTCGCCGGCATATAGACTGCCGCAGAAAGCCAGCAGCAATATCGCTACTCGTAACATGGTGACTCCTCGTATCTTGTTATTCATTTTGTGACTGTGCCGAGGGGCAATGGTTCATTCGTCGGGACCCTGTTCTTTATGCTGCGCACCGAGGCCGGCGTCATACCAGTCGGCCCGATCGCGCCAGAAAATATTGTCTTCCGGTTCGATACCCGGAGCCTCGTTCAATGAGCCGGCAGGAATGACCAGCTTGCCGCTTTTCAGGCTGGTGTAAGGCACCAGCGAGCCGCAATGCGTACAAAAGCACTTCGAGATCACGCCTGGTTTATCGGGTGTGTAACGTTTGATCAAATTCTCACCGGCGAGCCATTCGATGCGATCGGCGCTGGTGAATATATTGGATGCATGGGCGGTTCCCGTTGAACGTCGGCACTGGCTGCAATGGCAAAGATGGAATTCATCGAAGGGTCCACTGACCTGGAACTGTACCTGTCCACAGAGGCAGGCGCCTTTTATCGGTTTACTCATACTAGTGCTCCTTCAACATTATAATTGCGAGTTCAGTTAGCTTGTCAACGTTCACGGCAAGGCGCGCCTCGCAGGCAATGGCTACACCCTTGTCAAGAGGCGCTACGCAGTCCGTGGGCGTTGACAAGCTAACCCAAGGGGCGTCCCTGTGCTGTTCCGCAACCGCGTTGCAGTGCTCGGCAAGGGAATGGCCCTTGCGCTTCGCACTGCGCCTTGTTGCGTAACAGCACAGGGACGCTGAATCCGTAATTATAATGTTGAAGGAGCACTTGCCTCATGTTTGCTGGCTTGCGATCAATCTCTGGATCACGTCATCGAAATGTTTTTCATGCACATTGGCATAGGCAAAGCGGATGAATTGCTCCTGGTCCCGGCCGAAATAGCTTCCCGGCAGGCTGATGATTTCGTGTTGTTGGATTAAACGTTTGACGACATCACGCGCCGGCGCTTCGAACGGATGCTCGATGTAGGCGAAGTAGGCACCGGCACTGATCAGGCGGTAGTTCAAATCGGGGTGATCGAAAGCTTGCCTGATTGCAATGGCGCGGCGCGCCAGCTCATCGGATTTCTCCAGTTTCCAGGCCTGCAGGTTTTGTAGGCCGTAAACCGCCGCAAGCTGGCCTGCATGCGGGGCACAGATCGCGGTGCAATCCTGGATTTTTTTAAGTTGATCGAGCAATGGCTGGCTCGCGGCAACGGCACCGGTGCGGAAACCGGTAAGACTGAATACCTTGGAGAAGCTGTACAAATGCACCAGCGTTTCGCGCCAGTCGGGTCGTGAAAACAGGCGATGCGGTAACTGATTGATATCGATGAAATCACGGTAAGTTTCATCCATGATCAAGGCGAGTCCGTGCTCGCGGGCAAGTTCAAAAAACTGCTCGATACATTCGTGACTGTAAATAGCGCCGCTCGGATTGTTTGGCGTTACCAGCAAGATTGCCCGGGTTCGTTCGTTAATCAACGAGTTTGCTTCACCCGGGTCGGGCATCGCGGTCTCGGCATTGAACGACAGGTAGCGTGGCACCACGGCACGGGTCGTCAACCACATCTGGTGATTGAAATAACAGGGTAGTGGCACGATGACCTCGTCACCCGCCTCACACAGGGTGTCGACAACCGAGCAAAACGCCTGGTTGCAGCCCGCGGTTATCAGGATGTCATCGGCAGTGACTGACCCCTGGTAACGCTCGCCGATATTACCAGCCAATGCTTCGCGCAAGGGTGGAATGCCACGGATGTCGGTATAGGTGGCACCTTCGCCAGCCTTGATCGCGTCTCCGAGGTAGTCCCTGAGCGACTGTGGCGGCAGATGCGCCGGCACCGCCTGGCACATGTCGATCAGGTTTTCGGACTGCGGATTCGTTACCCAGGACCAGGCCTCGGCGATTGGTGCCGCTGCGCAATCAACTACGTTCGGATTGAATTTCATGGCGCTTACCAGGTAATTTAGACCGATGTTATTGAATTCGAGGCTGCCTTACCAGCCTCAAAAAGCTATGACATAATACCCGGCGAATTTAATAACCAGATATTCCAATGAAATACTTACACACCATGGTGCGGGTGCACGACCTGGAAGCGTCTCTCGGGTTTTACCGGGATTTGCTTGGCCTGGTTGAAACCGATCGCTATGAAAGCGAGGAAGGCCAGTTTACGCTGGTATTCCTTGCGGCAGCGGAGGATCTCGAGCAGGTCAAGGCTGAACGCGCGCCGTTGGTCGAGTTAACTTACAACTGGGACGGTGAGGAATACCAGGGTGGGCGAAATTTCGGTCACCTGGCTTACGCAGTGGATGATGTTTACGCGGTTTGCCAGAAAATGCTGGACGCCGGGATTACTATCAACGTTCCGCCGCGCGACGGGCACATGGCGTTTTTCCGTTCACCGGACAATATCTCGATTGAACTCCTGCAAAAAGGTGAGCCGTTAGCACCGGCTGAACCCTGGGTATCGATGCCGACAACCGGCGAATGGTAGTCGTGGAACGTTACCTCGAAGGTCGGATCGCAATTATAACGGGTGGATTTGCCGGTATCGGCAAGGCGATCGCGATCGCGCTGGCCGAACGGGGGGCAACCATCGCGGTCGGTGCACGCCGGCAACCCGGGGCAGTTATCGAGGAACTGAAGGCCGTCAGTGATGGTTTTTTTTATCAAAAACTTGATGTTGCCGATGTCGATAGCGTGGCTGCATTTGTAGAGGCGCTGGCAAACGAACATGGGGATGCCGATATCCTCGTCAATTCGGCAGGGGTAACCGCGCATGAACTGGTTTGCGGTCATGATGAAAAATCATGGCTCGATGTCATCGATATCAATCTTTCCGGGCCGTTTCGCATGATTCGTGCCTGTTTACCAAAAATGATCGAACGCCATTGGGGGCGTATCATCAATATTGGTTCTACCGCGGCAACCACAGCCGTAGCCGATCATGCAGCCTACTGTGCATCCAAATCGGGGTTGCTGGGATTGAGCCGGGCGGTTGCGCTTGAAGGTGCCCCGCATGGCGTTAGTTCGGTCGTCATCAGCCCGACCTGGGTACAAACCGAAATGTTCAATAGCAGTATGCAGATCCAGGCAGGAAAAGCGGGGCACAGCGTCGACGAGGAAATTGAGAAACTGGTTGCCGAACAACCGCAGAAGCGCCTGGTGCAACCACGGGAGCTCGGCGCACTGGCCGCCTTTTTGTGCCGCGATGAAGCGCTGGGTATTACCATGGAAGACATCCAGCTCAATGCCGCGGCTTTGTGGTAGATTAGCGCAATGTCGATGCTGAACTTGAGCACCAGTTATTTTGCGATCGATAACCCGTTACGCTGGCTGGATCGCTGGATTCACAGGTATCAGCACCATCAAACCGTGCGTGTCAACCAGCGTGATGTGGATGTCTGCTGGACCGGGCGGGCCGAGGCTGCGCTGCAGTCCAGCCAGCAACCATTGATCGTCGAATTACAACTGTATTTCTCCTGTGTCGTCAAGAAGAGAGTGCTGTTTCATCGACAGGTGGAATTCGATACTGCAACGGTCAATCACAAGCTCAAACTTGCGTTTCGACCGATCGCGTCAGCGGTTTGCGATCCGCGAGAATTTGCCTTGAACCATCCCATGGGTAAAGACCTGTCGCGGGGGGTCGCCGGGCGCATGGTTCCAGCACGTGTCGAAATTGATCATCGTCAGGGTGAATGGGAAGGCCAGTTCCATTACTGATCATTGTAATCTCCGAGACCAGGTAAAATTTCAACCAAAACAGCCGCTTATCCAGCTTAAAAGGCTTTCAGAAGCTGCTGTTATCTGGTTTTGAAAACTTCGCGTAAATCAGCCCGATAATTGCTCCGGCGATACCCTGCTCTAACAGGGCCCAGGCGGGGTCAATCAACAAGTCCATCGATGGGAATCGGTAAATGCCGTGCATTACCAGGGCCTGGGGCAGCAGCCAGAAGATTCCCGCTACCATGCCAAACAGAAAACCGGACCGGACCGAGTAGGATGCCGGGCTGACCACGCGGGGATAAATCAGGGTCATGAGCAAGGCTAGCAGTGCGTAACCGAAGGCTATAAGCCCCAGGTTCGGGGCCTCGCGCAGCATCGCGGAGTCGATATTTTCACTAACCAGTTCGTTGACTACCAACCCGTTAAAAAGACCGGCCATGACAAACATGGTGAGGAAGGCCAGCAGTATGGATAAAAATCTGATTTTCATGGATGTTTCCCCGCGGCGGCATTAAAGTTTTGATTTTGCAGCATGGCACTGATGCCTACGGCGACCAGGGCCGCACCGAATACGGCTGCGGTAATGCGAGCCACCTCGATATCGCCTGCCGGGCTCAGGCCCACACCAAAGGCGATGGCCGACAGGATAAGGAAAAGGCCGAGATAGCCTGGAATAATTCGGCATCGTTTCCACGCCGTACCCAGCAGCGCGTAGCCAACTACCGTAAGAAAACCGGAGACAGGAAAGGCGAACGCCACCATGCCCATGGTGTCGCCGGCGCCATAGTCGTTTATCACCTCAGGATAATTTGTTGCCATGAACGGGGCGATTAATACCTCGTAGTAATCGAGACCGAAAATCATCATCATGCCGACAAAAAGCATGACGTAACCAGTCAGCCCGAGTCTTCCGGCGCGCTGTGCCGTAACCGCATAGAGTGCAGTCGTGCCCAGCAGGCCGAGTACCAGGGAAACAGCAAACAACGCATGAATCAGTATCCAGCTGGACGAAGCGATCACTTCCGCTGGCATATGCTGCGGGTGCGAGATATAGGAGTAACCGAGCGCGAGCCCACTGATGATCATCAGCAGGCCACCCGCACGGATGAAACCCAGTTTCGTCATTGTCCGCCTCCGGTCAGAATTCCCGCATTATAAATCAACTGGACCGAATCGTATTGCATACTTGATTTTGACTGCAACGGCCCGCAATGAGTGGTCGATTCGCCGGGTTAAGATTGCCTCGTGATGGAAGATTCTGCAACCGGGAGGTAGGGCCGGTAATTAGCGGTAGTTGGGAATTCGTCGTGGTAATTACCTGCCAGGCTGGCCAATGGATTTGACGATTCAGCCTGTCTATACTGTGCGCAACCTCCCGGATGGCCATTTGACGGACTGCGAAGCCCCATGAGCACGGTAAACCTTTCCCTCCCCTCGTTGCAGGCGCTCGCCGAAGCGATCCTCGTGGCGCACGATACAAGCGCAACCAATGCCGAACAGGTGGCCGCAGCGCTCGTCGCCGCAGAGTCCGATGGTCAACAGGGTCATGGTGCGTCGCGCATTCCGTCCTACGCCGCACAGGCGAAAAGCGGCAAGGTCGACGGGCACGCCACGCCGATACTGAAGCGTGCCGGTGCCACGGCCCTTACCATCGATGCAGTTCATGGATTTGCCTACCCGGCACTCAACCTGGCGTTCGATGCCTTGTGCGAGCAGGCGCCGGAAAGTGGCATCGCAGCGGCTGCCATCACCCATTCCCACCACTCGGGGGTAGCCGGGCACCAGGTCGAACGGCTTGCCGAGCAGGGACTGATCGGGCTGTGCTTTTGCAACACACCGCAGGGTATCGCACCCTGGGGGGGCAACCGCGGCGTATTCGGCACGAACCCGGTGGCATTCGCTGCGCCACGACCCGGCTCCCCGCCGCTGGTTATCGACATGAGCCTCAGCAAGGTCGCTCGCGGAAAAATAAATGTGGCGGCACAGCGCGGCGAATCGATACCGGAAGGCTGGGCGGTTGATTGTGACGGCGCTCCCACCACTGATCCAAATGCTGCCATGCAGGGCACTCTGCTGCCGATGGGGGATGCCAAGGGGGCTCAACTGGTCCTCATGGTCGAGGTGTTGGCCGCGGCGCTCACGGCATCGAACTTCGGTTACGAAGCCAGTTCGTTTTTTACGGGAACAGGTGAACCGCCCGGTGTCGGCCAGTTCATGATTGCGATCGATCCGCAGCCTTTCTCGAATGGCGCCTTTGCTGATCGGCTGGAGACGTTGCTGGCGGCGATGCTCGATCAACCGGGGACACGGCTACCAGGTGCACAGCGATTTATTCGCCGCGAAGCGGCTGAACGTGACGGGGTTAATATACCGCAAGCGCTCTACGACGAATTGGTCGCGATGCGCGATCCGATGTGATCGAACCAAAGCATCTTGTCCGTGACCGGTATAAAGAAAAATGGGGCCGGCACGAGGAGTCAGACTCCGGACCTACCGATTACAAGACAGTTGCTTTTTAAAACCAAGCTGAAAAATGAATTCCTCACTCAAAACCGTGGTCAATTTGAATCAAGAACGCCCGTGAAGGGTCGTTAGAGAAAGCTACTTGCGGTTATCTGAGAGCCTGCTTGATGATTTGTCAAAGTCGGTTTGGATCGTAGGCAAAAAAATGGCCAGGTAACGGGATATGGGGTATCCCACTACCTGGCCTAAGGTTACAACCGAAGAGCGCGTGTAACTCTGATTCGGTTATTGCTAGTCCCAGTTCAACGCGCCACCGGTTTGATACTCGGTCACGCGGGTCTCAAAAAAGTTTTTCTCCTTTTTCAGGTTTGCCTGCTCATCCAGCCACGGTAATGCGTTCTCAGCACCCGGGAATGGAATCGCATGGTTCAGTTTGTTAGCGCGGCGATTGGCGATGAAACGAAATTGCGCCAGGTGATCTTCAGCGCTGTATCCCAGGATTGGATCCGGTAACAGGTAATTCGCATATTGCATCTCCGCGGCCTCGGCTTCTTCCCACATTTGCTGGATCACTTTTGGATCGAGCTTGATATTTTCTTCCAGCACGATTTGCTTGCAGACGCGGATGCCAAACGAAGCATGCAGTACTTCATCACGCATGATGTACTGGAATTGTTCGGCGGTACCTTTCATTAGCCCGCGTCGCTGTAATGCAAAAATCGGGCTGAAGCCATTGTAAAACCAGGTGCCTTCGAACACGCCGGCGAAAAAGGTATAAGCGAGTACGAAGTTTTCGAGTTCATCACGATCTGTCAAATCGATGTCCGCACGTAACACCGAATCGAGGCGCCTGTTACACATCTGGATCTTGTGGTGAATCTCCGGAACGACACGGTAACGGTTGTAGATTTCACCCTGGTCGAGTCCGAGGGATTCGATACAGTGCTGATAAGTCCAGGTGTGCATCGCTTCTTCATAAACCTGGCGCGCCTGGTAAATCTGCAATTCGGGCGCCGACATTTTCTCCATCACCGCAAGCCCGATATTACGCATTGCGAGAATATCCGACGTCGTCAGATAAGACAGTACATTTTCATAGACATGGCGTTCTTCCAGCGTCAGCTTGTGCTGGAAATCATGCACATCCTGGGTCATGTTGATATCGAGCGGAGTCCAGTGGTTCTTGTTGGCGTTCAAGAAGTATTCCCAGGCCCACGGATACTTGAACGGCGCCAGCTGGTTGATATCGGCAAGGCCGTTTACAACTCGCTTGTCTTCCGGATTTATCGGTTTTGCCGTAAGCGGGGCTGACACAGTCTGGGATGTTTCGCCGGCACCGGTATCATCAAGCGGAATCTCGCGCACAAGCGGCGTAACCGCTGGTTCCGTGTTCATCACAGGCGTCTCCAGTGCCGATTCCAGTGCTCTTGGTGCTTGTGGGCTTAATGGTTCATCCCAATTCAACATACTGTTCTCCTACGTGTGTACCTGCTACTGGTTACTGACATGCTTCACAATCCGGGTCGAGAATCGAGCAAACATTGGGCTCAGGTTCCAATGCCGGTTCGGGCGTTTCGTTCGCAGACTTCTCAACTGCGGTGGCTCCCAGCGAACGCAGGTAATAGGTTGTCTTCAGGCCTCGTACCCAGGCCAGCTTGTACAGGTTGTCGAGCTTTTTACCGGACGGCTCGGCCATGTACAGGTTCAACGATTGTCCCTGGTCAATCCATTTTTGCCGACGCGATGCGGCTTCGACCAGCCAGCGGGAATCGACTTCAAAGGCGGTTGCATAAATCGCTTTCAATTCTTCCGGCACCCGATCGATGCTCTGCACGCTGCCATCGTAGTATTTGAGATCGTTGACCATGACATCGTCCCACAGACCATGTCGTTTCAAATCATCTACCAGGTAAGGATTAATGACGGTAAATTCACCGGACAGGTTTGATTTGACAAACAGGTTCTGGTAAATCGGTTCGATCGACTGGCTGACTCCACAGATATTCGAAATGGTCGCGGTCGGTGCAATCGCCATCGTGTTCGAATTGCGCATGCCGATGCTCATGACACGTTGGCGCAGGCTGTCCCAGTTCATGCGCAAGCTGTCGTCCTGTTGCAGGTAGTCGCCACGAACTTCGCGCAGTCGCGTTACCGAATCGATTGGCAAGATGCCCTGGCTCCAGAGTGAGCCCTGGTAGCTGGAGTAGGTACCGCGTTCCTCTGCGAGTTGCGTCGAGGCCTGGATCGCGTAGTAACTGACTGCTTCCATCGATTCATCGGCAAACTCGATTGCGCCTTCCGAAGCATAGGGAATATGTTGCTTGTACAAGGCATCCTGAAAACCCATGATGCCGAGTCCAACCGGGCGATGACGCAGGTTGGAGGTGCGTGCCTGCGGCACACTGTAGTAATTGTAATCAATCACGTTATCAAGCATGCGCATCGCGGTATTGATGGTTTGCTCCAGCTTCGCGAGGTTCAGGCCGTTTTCGTCAATATGCTGAGGCAGGTTTACCGAGCCCAGGTTACAGACCGCGATTTCTGTATCAGAGGTATTCAGAGTGATCTCGGTGCACAGGTTAGACGAATGCACGACGCCGGTATGTTGCTGCGGTGAACGGATATTGCATGGGTCCTTGAAGGTTATCCACGGATGACCCGTTTCAAACAGCATGCCGAGCATTTTGCGCCACAGGTCGATTGCCTTGATACGGCGGTATGACTTGATTTCGCCGCGATCTGCCTTTTCTTCGTGAGCCAGGTAAGCGGTTTCAAAGTCAGCACCATAGAGGTCGTGCAGGTCAGGAACTTCACAGGGAGAGAACAGGGTCCACTGTCCTTCTTCGGCGACTCGTTTCATGAATAGATCGGGAATCCAGTTCGCGGTATTCATGTCATGGGTGCGACGTCGTTCTTCGCCGGTATTTTTGCGCAGATCGAGAAAATCTTCGTTGTCGAGATGCCAGGTTTCGAGGTAGGCACACATTGCACCCTTGCGTTTACCGCCCTGGTTGACCGCAACGGCGGTATCATTGGCAACCTTCAGGAACGGAACCACACCCTGTGATTTGCCGTTGGTACCCTTGATATGTGACCCCATGCCGCGCACCCGGGTCCAGTCGTTACCCAGGCCACCGGCAAATTTGGACAGCATTGCGTCATCTTTGATCGCGCTGAAAATACCGTCAAGATCGTCGGGTACCGTGGTCAGGTAACAACTCGAAAGCTGGGGACGCAGTGTTCCCGAATTGAACAGGGTAGGGGTGCTGCTCATGAAATCAAAGGAAGACAACAGGTTATAAAATTCGATGGCGCGCTCTTCACGCTTGACTTCGTTGATTGCCAGTCCCATTGCGACTCGCATATAAAATGCCTGTGGTAGTTCGAAACGCAGGTCGTGATAATGAATAAAGTAGCGATCGTACAAGGTTTGCAGTCCAAGGTAGGTAAACTGGTGATCTCGCTCGGGCTTGAGGGCGTTGCCCAGGAGTTCCAGGTCGAACTTGAGTAATTCCTTGTCGAGTAATTCGAGCTCGGTTGCTTTCTTGATGTAATTGCCAAAATATCCGCAATAGCGATCGGCCATTTCGGCAAATGTTGCGCTGGGTGCCCCATCATTTATAAATTCCAGGGATTCAGCACGCAGTTCGTCAAGCAATAGGCGCGCTGCAACCTGCGAGTATTCAGGTTCTGCATCGATCAGTCCGCGCGCGCTCATCACCACGGTGGGGCTGACATCTTTTTGTGGTACGCCATCAAACAGGTTCTTCAGGGTGCCATTGAAAACACGTTCGGCACTGACGCTATCCAGCCCGCTACAGGCCTCATCAATAATAGTTTGCAGGCGCTGGGTGTCGAGCGGAGCAATGCTGCCGTCTTTCTGTTTGACGGTAAGCTCAATGCGCTCTTCCTCGGCGTATTGTTCGGGAGTATCTATCTTGCTCTGCGCACGCGCGGCTGAACGTTCTTCCCGGTAAAGCACGTATGAACGGGCAATTTTCTGTTCACCGTTGCGCATCAGGGCCAGTTCGACCTGGTCCTGGATATCCTCGATCTGGAAGGTACCGCCATCAGGCTGACGTCGAGTCAGTGTATCGACCACGAGATTGGTCAACTTTTCTACGGTTTCATGAACCCGGGACGAAGCGGCTGCCTGACCACCTTCGACGGCCAGGAATGCCTTGGTCATTGCGACTGCAATCTTGTCTTTGTCAAAACTGGTTAACTTGCCATTGCGTCGTACGACGTTGTAATTAGTGCTAAGTGCGTTGCTGTTGTCTGCTGCTACTACCGGCGCTGTCTTAATAGGTGTGACAGCTGCCTCTGTTAAGGGTGATTCAATATTTTGCATTTAAAGCCCGATCCGTGATTTCAAAAATTACTGCGCGAACATGATCCGCGATTGTTAATTCCGGCTATTTCTTTCCTTATGGATAGTTAAAGTAATTTCTAACTATCGCGCACAAGTACTTGTACTTTTGCGGATTGGAATGAACCAGCCGGCTTTTAATATTAGTTATCGGTGTATATTTACCTGATACACAATATAATGTGTTTTGGCGGAAGGTCAAGTACATTATGTTGTGTATTTCTCTGTGGAGACGCGGGGAATATCCTGTGGATAAGTCGGTATTTGTTGCTAGAAATGGCGTCAGCAAAGGCTTCTAGCTTATTGATTTCATTTACCTCGAAATTTCGCTAATTAAAAAATACTATTTTGTTAAAAAAATCATAAAAAATATGTATAAGCCAATCGTTATCAAAACAAACCCGGGCTGTGGCAATGCGATATAGATTGGGAATCGATCTCGGTGGAACCAAAACCGAAGTGCTTGTTCTGGACCCTGATCAGCGCCCGGTCTATCGTCAACGGGTCACCACCCCGGCTCACAGCTACGATGAGATTCTGGCCATGATCGCCGATCTGGTGCTTAGCGCAGAAGGGAAGGTCAAACAGGAAATGACCATCGGAATTGGAATTCCGGGTGCAATTTCACCGGCAACGGGCTTACTGCGAAATTCAAATACGGTTTGCATGAATGGACGTCCGTTTTTAAGCGATGTCGAAACTTTGCTGCAACGAGGAATTCGTGTCGACAACGATGCCAACTGTTTTACCCTGTCGGAAGCGCTCGGAGGTGCTGCCAGGAATTACCCGATCGTGTTTGGCGTGATTATCGGAACCGGTACCGGGGGTGGTTTGGTGATCGACGGTAGATTGGTGAACGGACCCCACTCGATTAGTGGCGAGTGGGGCCATAATCCGTTGCCCTGGCATACTGATGAGGACGGATCGCCAGGCTGCTATTGTGGCAAGACGGCATGTATCGAAACCTTTCTTTCGGGGCCCGGGTTCTCACGGGGTTTTCAGTCTCGTTTTGGACGCATGCTTTCGAGCGAGGAGATTATTGCCGCAGCCGATGCGAGCGATACCGAGTGTCGCGAGATGATAGACAGCTATCACGATCAAATGGCCCGAGCGCTTGCCCATGTCATTAATATTATTGATCCACATGCGATTGTTCTGGGCGGTGGCATGTCAAATATTGATTCAATCTATGCCGGGATTCCGGCACGGCTTCCCGCTTACGTGTTTTCCGACTTTGTCGAAACTTTAATTTTGAAAGCCGAAAGAGGGGATGCCAGCGGTGTTTATGGCGCGGCAATGCTTTGGGAATAATGTCTCTTTTTCTACTAAGCTCAAAGCCTAGCGAAATGATAAGGCAAATATGGCAAGCGTTAATCCATTAGACGTCGCGGCGGCACAGGGAACCATCGGTCTTCACCTGCTGGTTGAAGAAGTTGATAAACTGGTGAGCCTGCCAGATATCTACTATCGCCTCGAGGAATTGATTGTCGATCCGAACTCGACCACTGATTCGATTGCAGACCTGTTGCGTAGTGACCCGGATTTGTGCGCGCGCATGTTACGCATGGCGAACAGTGCTTTTTACAGCTTTCCAACCAGGATTGAATCCATCGAACGGGCCGTGAGTACCATTGGCTTGCGCCAGATTCGTGAGTTGGTCCTGGTCACCGCGGTGATTCAGGCCTTCGAGGGAATACCCTCGGCTAAAGTAAATATGGCCAGCTTCTGGGAACATAGTGTCGCGGTCGCCATCATGTCGCGCGAGATCGGTCAATCCGCCGGAATTCCAGGCGCCCAACACTACTATATCCCCGGCCTGTTGCATGATCTTGGACGCCTGGTGATGTATCTGAAGTTACCCGGCCTGATGATTGAATTGCTGGAAAAACGAGACACCAGTGGCATCGCCATGGATCAACTCGAGCATGAAATTCTGAGCTACTCGCATGCAGATATTGGTGGATGTCTACTCGAGTTCTGGAAACTTCCGCAGTCGATCTGGGAACCCGTAGCAATGCATCATAAGCCGGCAAATAGCGGGGAGTTTATGTTGACTGCCTGTGCAATCCATATTGCGGATGCCTGGGTTAACGCAAATCACAGCGGCAGCAGTGGCAGCAGGTTCGATCTCGAGATTGATCCCGAGGCGCTTGAACTGGTGGGTGTCGATATGGAGGCGGTTGAAAATGCAGCGCGGGTCGCAGCCGAGCAAACCCAGGCGGTGGTGCGACAATTCATGGGGCACTAGGATATCCCAGGTCCGACAGGCTCCTAACCCAGAACCAGGGTTGCGAGACCGAGAAACGCGATGATACCGACAACGTCGGTAACCGTGGTCAATACCACACCACCGGCGATTGCAGGGTCGATACCGATCTGACGCAAGACGACCGGAATGACTGCTCCTGCAAGTGCTCCTGCCAGCAGGTTCACAACCAAGGCAAATGCGATGACCATGCCAATCGCGAAATTCCCAAACCAGATTATTGAAAGCGACGCCACTACCAGTGCCCACAGTAGCCCGTTTAGAAATCCGACCGATATCTCCTTTGTAATCAGTGAACGGTAGTTGGAACTGCCGAGTTGTCCAAGGGCTAGCCCGCGGATTGCAATGGTGAGAGTTTGAGAACCAGCGATGCCGCCCATGCTGGGTACGATGGTAATCAGGATAGCAAGCGCGACTACCTGGTCGAGAATATCTTCAAAAAAACCGATGACATAGGCCGCCAGAAAAGCGGTCAGAAGGTTAATTCCAAGCCAGATACCACGTCGTCTGGAGGTGACCAGCACCGGCGAAAACATGTCTTCTTCTTCGGACAGACCGGCCATGCTCATTATAGAGTGATCGCCTTCATCACGGATAACGTCGACCACGTCATCGATGGTAATACGACCAATCAGCTTGTGTTCCTCATCGACGATCGCCGCACTCACCAGGTCGTATTTTTCAAATTCACGGGCCACTTCGTTATCAGACATATGCACGTGCATCGCGTCGACATCGGTGCGCATAATACTTTTAACTTCAACTTCCGGGTCATTGGTGAGCAAGTCACGCAGATACAATGAACCGATGTAATGGTCGCGACGGTCGGTGACGAATAACTGGTCGGTATGATCCGGTAACTCGCCGCGGATGCGCAGGTAACGCAACACCACATCGAGTGATACGTCGGCGCGTACCGTGACCTGGTCGAGGTTCATCAGGCCACCGGCGGTATCCTCGCTATACGATAATACCGATTCGAGCATTTCACGCTTGTTCGCATCAAGCGTATGCAGGGTTTGTACAAGCTTGTCGGTCGGTAGCGCCAGGATGATATCGGCTTGAT
>JAOTXY010000077.1 GCA_029862125.1 Gammaproteobacteria bacterium
AAGTTAAAGTTAACTTTAAGTCAAGTACAAATATCAGGTGATCAAAAACATGGCACATTCGCGAGAGTTTCTGACGATCGGTGATACAGCGCAACGCAGCGGCGTTGCCACCTCGGCCCTGCGTTTCTACGAATCCAGGGGCTTGATCAGTTCGGTGAGGGTCGCCGGCAATCATCGCCGCTACCATCGGGCCATGCTGCGACGAGTAGCAATAATCCGGGTCGCCCAGACCCTGGGACTTAGCCTGCGTGAAATCTCAGCCGCGTTCGGCACTTTGCCCGACAACCGCAATCCAACCAAAAAGGACTGGGCAAGATTATCGACAACCTGGGGCAAACAGCTTGATCGTCGTATTGCCGATTTAAAGAACCTTCGCGGCAGGCTCAGCGGCTGTATTGGCTGTGGTTGCCTGTCATTAAAGAACTGTGCCCTCTATAACGCTGGAGACGAGGCGGCGGGACTGGGATCAGGACCCAGATACCTGCTCGGTGATATTCCCGGCACCGGACAGGAATCACCCTAGAACGTGACTAGTTTCTATAGGAAGGATCTTTCTGGTCGAGTAGTCGAATCACCGCATTCCACGCGAGATCGACATGCTCATGTGTTTCGGTGGCGCGCGCTTTACCATCACGTGCCAGTTCATCAACGACCCCGGGCGCGGGCGTCACGATGTCGCGACCGGAGGCCATTACATCGACCTGCACCTTGCACGCGCTTTCAACGGTATACAGGTAATAAAATGCTTCGGCGACACTGCGACCAACCGTCAGCAGGCCATGATTGCGCATGATCATGATCCAGCTATCAGCGATATCCGCCCCGAGCCGCTGGCATTCTTCGCTATCGGTGCGCGCAATCCCATACTCGTGGTAGCAAATCATATCGCGAATCTCGTTCGCCTGCTGGGTCAGTGGCAACAGCCCGCATTCCATGCATGAAACCGCCATGCCCGCACGGGTATGACTGTGCAAGGCGACATTGATATCGGGTCGCGCCTTCAGCATCGCGGTGTGGATCGCGTGTCCCGCCTCGTTATAAGAGTGGTCTCCATCAACGACGTTGCCATCGAAATCAACCTTGGTCAGATTACTGGCGCAGATTTCGTGAAATAGCAGCCCATAAGGATTGATCAGGTAGTGCTGCGGATTATCCGGCACCCTGGCGCTTAAATGGGTAAAAATCGAATCGGTCCAGCCATAGTGTACAAAGGCACGATAGCAGGCCGCGAGTTGCACGCGCAGCTTCCATTCGGCTTCACTGCAATTTGGGGAAACGAGATGCGGGGTTGGATTATTCATAAACTCTCCGGGGCTGGTATTAGTTCCTTGCGGATTTCTTCGTCGCGGTCAGGCTACGGCTAAGGTACTGGTAGAAATCCCAAATGGTACCCTCAAGATCACGCGGTGCTAATGGTCCTGGCTCATGAAAGCGGGATCCCAGTCCTTGCTGCACCCGCAGTAAAACCTGCTTATCCTCATCCATGGTATGTTGAAACAATTCGATGGCGTTATCGATATCCTTTCGGGACCAGTGATCGCCATAAAATATCAGCCCCAGCTTAACCCTGACCCGGTCAGCGGATTCCGGGCGTATACACAAGAATGAACTATAATCGCTGCCCACACCAACCAGGAGCCCTGGCGGGACGGCAAACATGATGCAGCTATTGCCTTCGTCAGTGCTCAGGTCCGGGTGGCCGATACGGTCTTTCGATACGCGCGAGGTAAAACCGACGCTATAGCCAAAATGCCGGCTGCCCGGAGCCAGGTGGGTACATAAACGACTCGGATTCACCTTGTGCAGGGTATCTCGATGCAAAGGCGTCAGGTGATAACCCTCCATGAAATTTTCCAGCAGGCACTTCCAGTTTGTTTCCCAAATTTCATCGGCCAGGTAACGCAGTGACATCTGTTCCAGATGATAGTTTTTAATCACCTTTTCAAGCGCCACCAGTTGTTTACCGATAGCGGCCGCTCGCGGGTTTAAATTAGCAAATATGAATCCCTGCCAGAACTCGCATTTTAATTCAGGGAGCCGACATTCCTGCATATTAAATGCCTCGTGGGAATCGAGGTGCGGTGCGTTCAAAAGTTGTCCGGCAGTGTCATAGGCCCATTGATGATAGGGACAGAGAAATTTTTTTGTGTTACCACTGCCCTGGACAATCACGGTACCGCGATGCCGACAGACATTAGACAGTACGCGAATCACGCAATCCCAGCCATGCACCACGAGCAGGGGCTCGCCAATATGATCGAAAGCAAAGAAGTCGCCCGGCTGTCCTACTTCTTCAACCCGACCAACGCAAAACCAGTCCCGGCCGAACAACTCGTTGCATTCGGTTTGCGTCCACAATGGATCAGTATAAAAAGCACCGGGAAGCGAAAATCCACGCTCGTAGGGTTTCCCCTTTAGTGCGCGCAGGGTTTTCAAAAACGATGAAAGCTGCGTATTTGTCGGAATTGATGCCATAAACCAAAACCTGCCAGTCGAGATTTATTCATTGCGAAGTCACTACGTTGGCCTATATTAATTAACCGGGATTAATTAAAACAGGGGAATTCGCATGAGCGAAGCAAGTATAAGTGATGTAAATCCGTATGACGCACCCGATGCGTCTCTGGATACCGGGCAGGAAGAACTCTATCAGCCGAAAATATTTTCCTTTAATGGTCGTATCGGCCGTATGCGCTACCTCGCGTACAGCATAGGTGTCAATTTCCTGTTAATGCTGGTGATGGTTCCACTGGCAGGGGCAAGCGCATTCATGGGCGGAGATCCGAGCACATCGATGATAGGCATGCTGGGTATCGGGATCTTTTATGTTGTCACCATCGTTATATCGGTCATGTTCGCAAAACGCAGACTTAACGATCTGAACCGCAGCGGCTGGTGGTTCCTGCTGTTTATCATCCCGATAATCAACCTGATACTCGCGATCTACCTGATTTTTTTCCCGGGCACCAGTGGCAACAATAATTTCGGAGCGGCGCCAGCTGCTAATTCGGTCGGCGTATTGATCCTGGGCTGGATGTTTCCAGCGCTCATGATCCTCGGAATCGTCGCTGCAGTTGTTATACCGCAATTTGCCGGTATGGCACCGCAATAGCGACCGCTTAAAGCTGGCCTGCTGTTATGCAAAGGCCGGCATCACCTCGGAGCAGAATAGTTCGAGCGAACGCTTTTGTTCCTTCTGTCCCAGTCCCATGCTGGCATAGTAAATAAACTCATCCACGCCAAGCGCTTCGTAGCGCTTGAGCTTGGTGATGACGTCTTCGGGCGATCCGAACATCAAGTTCTGTTCCAGCATATCCGCATTGTACTGTTCACGATCGGTCAACTCTTCGAGCGGAATCCGTTTCGGGAAACCATTGTTAACGTCGCCGAGATTGCGGAACAGGTTTTCGAACTGGCCCAGCACTGTCTGTATCGCTTTGATCGCGGTTTCACGTCCCGCGGCATCATCATAGAGCGCGGTATGGCGCATCAAGGCAAAGGTCGGTTGGTCGGCATCGGGGTATGCAGCAATGGCTTCATCGAGCTGGGACTTATAAAGTTCAGCCTCGGCAAACGGACGCGTTAAAGGCCAGGACATGACATGGCAATTATTCTTTATCGCGTAATCGAAGGTTATCGGTGACCTGGCCGCAACCCAAATGGGTGGATGGGGTTTCTGCACGGGTTTCGGCACCGAGGTAGAAGTCGGAAAGGTCCAGAACTCGCCGTTGTGTTCATAGTCGCCCGCCCAGAGTGCTTTCAGCGCGGGCAGCATTTCCTGCATGTACTTGTAGGCATCCGATTGCTTCAGACCCGCATGCATGCGATCGAATTCCCTCTGGTAGGCACCCGAGCCGATTCCGAATTCGAGTCGGCCGCCGCTGATCAAGTCAGTCATCGCTGCCTCTCCGGCAAGGTTGATCGGATGCCAGTAGGCAGCCACCGCAACCGCGGTACCAAGACGAATATTATCGGTGTGATTGGCCCACCAGGTCAGGATCTGGAATGGATTGGGTGCGATAGTCATTTCCAGGGCATGGTGCTCTGCGGCCCAGGCAACTGTAAAACCAGCCCGGTCCGCCATCTGCACCATCTCCAGCGTATGACGGGCAACATCGCCCATATCCATGCTGTCGTTCATGCGTTCCAGGTTAATTGCTAATTGAAATTTCATTGGGACTTACCTTGCTTGTTCGGATTTCTCGGGATTAAAGCCAGGGCTGATATTAATCCTATTCTTCAAATTTCGATACTTCTTCCATCAAAATCGGTATCGCCAGGTTGCAGGAATGGATACCCATTACGGTCGTCAGTCATATCTGCTCACCCTCCTCGATGCTTGAATGAATCCCGACGAAAGCTGTACAGCGCGGCCGGATCGACAGCAACATCGACCACCGCTGGCTTGCCGCAATCGAGCGCGGCATGGACCGCTTCGCCAATCTCGCCGATATGCCCCACCTTAAAGCCCGCAGCACCGTATAGTTCCGCGACCTTGTCAAACGGTGGGCTGCTGATGTTGGCGCCGATGTAGCGTTCGCCGAAAAAGTCGCGCTGGTAGGCCTTCTCCGCCCCCCAGCACTGGTTGTTCATGACGATGGTGACGGTATTGATGCCGTGATCAACCGCGGTGCTCAGTTCGGAAATGGTCATGCCGAAACCACCGTCACCCATCAGGCTGACCACCGGCCTGTCGGGTCGCGCAATCTTGACGCCCAGTCCACAGGCGAACGAAAATCCGACCAAGCCGAAATCGAGCGGTGTAAACAGGCACGGCGGCTCCCAGTAGTTTAGTGCGTCGGTGGCCTGCAGGCAAAGCGTTCCTGCATCCATGGTAACGGCCGCGTCTTTAGGTAAGACTGCCCGCAGTTCCTTGTAAAGCCCCGAGGGCTGAATCGGGTGCGTCGCGGTATCGGCATCGGAATCTCGCTTTTGCAAATAGGCTTCGCGTTCACTGATATAGGACCGGGTCCAGGCATCAACCTCCGCCCGGGCCTCGAGCTTGCCCAGCTCGACACAGAGCTGCCGTGCTGCTGCACGCGCATCGGCCCAGATTCCGAGTTTTATCGGGAAGTAGCGACCGATCGCGGTCGGCTCCAGTTCAACCTGGATGATGTCAGCCTGCTGATTAATGTTGTCGTAGGAGTAAAACGTTGAATTGAATCCAAGACGGGTACCCAGCGCCAGGATAACGTCTGCCTCTTTCGCCAGCCGCGACGCGACGATATTGCCGCGTGGCCCCATCTGTCCCGCGTTCAGGGGATGACCGAACGGAATCGCATCTCCATGCCCGGGGGCGAGAATGATTGGCGCATTCAGGGCTTCGGCGAGCGCCAGCGCATCCTCGTGTCCACCCGTATTTTTGATGCCGCCACCGGTAACAATAACCGGTTGCCGTGCCTGGCGTAACAGCGTCGCTGCCTGTTTGATCAACTCGTCGCTCGCGCCTGGTACATTTTGCGAACGGTAACTCCCGGGTTGCTGGAACTCGGGAAATCCGGTGACCTCGGACAATACGTCCCGTGGCAGATTGAGTTGCACCGGGCCCCTGCGTGGCGTCATCGCGGTACGGAACGCCTCGCGAAACATTTCCGGAACCCGGCCGGTTTGCGTCACGGTCCAGGTTTTCTTGGTAATGGGTTTGAACAACGCCTGCTGATCCACTTCCTGGAAGGCGTCGCGATAGACATGCGCCGAAGATAAAGAACCCGCGATCGACACCACCGGAGAAAAGGCGGCATAAGCCTGGGCCAGGCCCGTCACCAGGTTGGTTGCGCCAGGACCGTTCTGCCCGGCAAGAACGACCCCGGCGTTGCCGGATGCGCGCGCGTAACCGTCGGCCATATGAGTGCCGGTGCGCTCGTCATGGATTCCGATGAAATTGATTTCGCTCGCGTCATAGAGCGCGTCGAACATTTCCATCGTGGCCGATCCGATCAGGCCGAATACATGTTGAACATTCTCTGCCTGCAGTGATGCAACTGCGGCCTGACCTCCAGACATTTTTTTCATTAAAGGATCCTGTAAATTGTTTTAAGTTTCGGCAAGCTGTTCCAGAAAATCCACCAGCGCGGCGATGAAAAAGGAAGGATTTTCAGTTAGTCCCATGTGTTGCAAATCAGGCACCACGACAACCTGCGATCCCTTGATCTCGCTGGCAATGGCCTGGCTCATCGACGGGGTACTTCCACTGTCGTTTTCGCAGGTCATGATCAGCGTGGGATGAGTAATCGGTGGCTGTGGGCGAATCAACTCGACGACACCAAAGGCCAGCACCTGCCGGCACAGGGCATAGCTTTCTGGATCATTCGCCAGCACCCAGTCACGCACCGTGGCGATGTACCCTGGATTTGCGGCACAGAATTCAGCCGTAAACCAGCGCTCCAGGGTAGCATCGAGCGTCGCACCGGGACCACCGGCGGCCGAATCGAGCGTGCGCTGTTCGACCAGCCTTTGCGCCTCGGGTTCGCGCTCATGCGGAGAATTCAATATCGCCAGCGCACGCAGACGTTCGGGATGATCCATTGCAAAACGACGATTGATCATGCCTCCCAGCGAGAAACCAATCATCGAGCAACGATCTATCGTGAGCTCATCCAGCAGACCGAGCAACTGTTCGGAAAACAGCGTCAGCGATGGTATTCCCGGCAGTGGAACTGTCTCACCATGTCCGAACAAATCGTAATTCAAAACCCGGTACCGATGCGCCAGTCGGGACACGTAGCTATCCCAGACATGGCGATTTAAGCCAAGCCCATGGATGAATACTATGACCGGCGCCTCGGCTGGGCCACTCAGTTCATAGACACTTCCATTAGCGCTGACTTCAGACATAGACATACTGCTCATGGATCAATAACCGGTCTAATTTAACCCAGTAGCAAAAAAATTGAGAGCAATTTAAAAACAAAAATCATCGCTGGCCGCCTGCCGGACCAGGACATTTCAATCAGTCGAAAGCGGCTTCACGTTGACGAATTACCGCGCTTAGTACCTCGTTGTAAGGCGTTGGGATGCCAAGTTGTTGTCCAAGATCGACTGCCATGCCATTGATCGCATCGATTTCCGAAGGCCGCCTTGCATGATGATCGAGTAACATCGACGGACGTGCATCGGGCATCTTGTGGCCGAACGCGGAGACGTATTCTATCGGGTCCTCGAAGGCAAAGGCTATGTTCCTGGCCTGGCCCAGCGCGTAGACTTCGAGCGCGCAGCCCTGCGCAATCGACCAGGTAGCCGGGTCGGCCATCAGCTCACCCAGGGTGCAGTCAAACACGGTACAGGGACCACTGAAGGCAACGTTGCAGATGTACTTGCCCCAGATGAGCTGGTCGATATCCTCGAACGCTTTGGCATTGAAACCGGCTTGCTGCCAGACCCCGGTGATTCGCTCCAGCCGCTTGGTCATGCCACCGTTCATTTCACCAACGCGAATCAGGTTCATCGCGTTGTGATGCACGTGACCCGGGCCTTTCATCGACGCACCGAAGCCATCGGCGACACCGAGCAGAACCCGCTCGGTCTTCATAAACTGTGCAATGCGCTCCCCTGCCCCGAGGCCGTTTTGAATCGTAATTACGACTGACTCTGACCCCATTAGTGGCGCAATCGTTTTGGCTGCCGGGCCGACACCCGAGGCCTTGGTCGCGAGTACATAGAGATCGCAACTACCGACGTCTTGCGCATGGGTGGTTGCGTTGATGCCCTGCACCACGCGATCCCCACTCGCGCCCTCGACACGCAGGCCGGCCTGGTTGATCGCATCGACGTGGTCTTGCCAGATATCCACCGCCCAGGTCTCGTGTCCGGCTTCGGCCATGAGCCCGGCATAAACTGAACCCATTGCGCCGACGCCAAATATTGCTATTTTCATTGCTGTTGCATCGCCTCCGCGGGCAAACGTATATCAAAACTGTCGCGCAACTTCTGCTCTATCTCGGCAGAAATGTGCTGCGGGTAATGTTGCATTAGTATCTGTCGGGTACGCTCGCGCGCGACTTCACGGATGTCTTTCGAGCCATCCGCTTCCCATTCGTCGATCGGGCGCCGGTCGCCGATCTCGGGATAAACAAAATCGGTTTGCATGCGTTGCAGGGTTTCCGGCTGGCCGAGAAAGTGACCGTCACCGTGCACAACCTCGTCTATTGTCGCCACCGCGAGGGTCGCCTCGCTGACCTCGATCCCGCTTAGGGATTTCATAATGCTGCCCAGCATATCGTTATCGACCACGTAACTTTCGAGCGCACAGCCCATCAGGCTCGCCTGCATGCCGCTGGCCTGGGTAATCAGGTTGGATCCGGCCTGGGCTGCAAGCGCTACCGTCAGGCATTTCTCGTAACCGCTTTGCGCGTCCGCGGTCTTGCTGTCGGTGGCGCCGGCAATGGTCGAGTTGGGCAGATCATAGTAGTTCGCCATCTGCGCGCTCGCCGCCATCGTGATCGCAGCTTCTCCGCTACCGCCACTCATCGCGCCGGTGCGCAAATCGGTGACCAGCGGACGCGTGCCGAAGATAATCTTTGCCCCGGGATTAACCAGCCACGCGAAAATCATACCAGACAGGGTCTCGGCGATGGTCTGCGCAACGGTACCGGCGATGGTCACCGGGCTCGAGGCACCCATCTGGCCGAAGGTATTCGAATGCAGCGGAATGCCGAGGCGCGCAGCCTCGGCCATAACCTCACAGGAATCGGCGTCGAAACGCATCGGCGGCACCGGCGGGTTGATATTGAGCGACAGGAAAGGACGTTGGTAAAAGGCCTCGCGTGAGCCGGCAATGGTAAAGCACATTTCGGCGATTTCCTCGACATGCGCAGCCAATGACACCGACGAAAACACGTGCTTGCTGGTGCCGGCCAGGCAGGCGTAGGCGGTATTGATATCGAGACTGTGCAGGTCAGGCATATCACGCGCTACCAGCGAGCGGCTGAAGAAATGGATATGTTCGAGGCCGTCGACCACGCGCGCGGCATCGTAGAGATCGCGTAAATTCGATTCTCGATAACGCCCGCTTTCCAGGTCCATGATCATCGGCGCGGCACCCCCTGAACCGACGTGCACGCGCCTGCCGCCAAGCTGCATGTCGTGTGCGGGATTTTGACCGCAAAGTTTGAAATTCCTTGCAAACCCGTTCAGGGCACGATCGATCAAGTCCGCGGAAAAATGCAGGCGCCCGTCTGGATCGAGGCTGCCACCTGCCGCCGTGACCTGTTCGATGACGATAGCGGGCGCCTCCGACATGCCGACGTCCTGCAGTATCTTACGTACCGCCTGGTCGACCACGGGCAGGTCCGCTTGATCCAGGGGTTGGTAGCGCCCGCCGACGATGCCACTTAATTGCCGCGGTTGCGGAGTTGAACCAGAAGCGGCAGAGGGTCGGCGACGACGTTTTTTTCTGGCGCGCTGTTCGGTGTCAGATTCAGACATGATCGCCTGATTCAGACAGTTTGCTTGCGCCGGTTACGCTTACGTTGTTTCTGTTGCAGGAGCGATTCCCGGCTGCCATCGTGCCAACTGCCAAACAGCTTATCGAAAGGGGTAGTGGTGTTGCCGTAGTTGAAATTGAAATACTGGTGATGCAGCTGGTGGTACCAGTCGCCCGTGCTGACGCGAAAATTACGGGTGATCCGGATGTAGTCGAAACCCGAATGTGAAAACGCGGGGCTGATAGCCTGGAACAAACCAGTCAATACGATAATTACTGGATGCACTGGAACAAACCACCACAGAACGAACAGGCTGAAGTAGACAACATGTTCGAGCGGATGCATCGAAATCCCGGTCCAGGGACCTGTATTTACGTTGCGGTGGTGTAATTCATGCGCCACCTTGTAAATCGGTTGCCAGTGCAACAGGCGATGAACAAAGTAAAAATGGAGTGTACTCCAGAAAAAAACCGCCAGCAGGCCAAACACAAAATAGATCGGATGCTCGGCAATTGCGGGTATCGGCACCATGCCATTGGCGTAAATCCAGTAAGTAATGACTTCGTAGAAAGTCCAGAATGAGACCCCGGAGACAATACACCAGAACATGTTGTCCTTGACCTGGTCCCCCCACAGGAAAGACTCGTTACCGGTCGCCAGCCACTTGTCATGGAATTTGTATTGCCGCTCCTGTGAGCGGCGCATGTAAAGCCACCAGTGCAAACCCCCGACAATCAGCGTTAGCAGGACTGCGTTACGCAGCCATATCAAGGCAATCCAGCCCGGCTCGAATTCAGCCATGGTTGCCAGCGCTGGTGTCAGCAAATACCAGCTGACAAAAGCGAGACCGATGAAAAGGTGGCCCCAGGGGAACAACATGCCGAAAAACAGCCATTTCAAAGCTGCCATGGGCTGTGGTGGCCAGAGGTAAAGCGGAGGTGTCGCGATCGTCGAATCGGGCTGGTAGTCGCCGGCAGGATTATAGGGTGATGCTGCCATAACAGAATCTCCGCAACGGGTACAATCAAATGATTCTAGCGCCGTGTCGCCTTGCAGGTAAAGAGTTTAATGTGACAGAGTGACTGGCTTGTCCCAAATAGATTTCCGATTTAATTTTTCTCAGGCCAAAAGCTGCTTATAATCCGCGCATCTCAATTTGCTGGCTGTCACATGAGTTTTGCAACCATAGAGCTATCACGGCAGGGTCCGGTCGCCCTGCTAGGCCTGAATCGCCCGGACAAGCTCAACGCGATCAATGCGACCATGATCGACGAAATTAACCGTGCGCTCGATGAGATTGAAAACGACGACACGGCTCAGGCGATTGTTGTCTATGGTAACGGACGCGCCTTCAGCTCCGGATTCGATCTACAGGCCGGCGTCGCGGCGAACCGGACCACCGAGGCCGACTGGCGCGAGGCAATCGATGCCGACCTCGAGTTGATCATGCGTTTCTGGCATAGCCCAAAACCGACCATAGCGGCGGTGCACGGTTACGTGCTGGCCGGCGGTTTTGAAATTGCACTCGCCTGCGACATGACCGTCTGTGACTCAGCGAGCCTGTTCGGTGAACCTGAGCTGCGTTTCGGCAGCAGCATCGTCGCACTATTACTGCCCTGGTATGTCAATCCAAAGCGCGCCAAGAAGATGTTGCTCAGCGGCCAGGACCGCATGAGTGCTGCCGAGGCACTCGAACAGGGCATCGTTAACGAGGTCGTAAGCGAAGGCGAGGTGATGCGGCGTGGCGTTGCACTGGCACGCGAAGTTGCCCTTATGGATCCTGACTCAGTCAGAATGACCAAGCAGGCCATTAATCAGACCTATGAAATCATGGGGCTTGGCAAGGCGCTGCGCATGGGCGCCGATACCTCGGTCCAAATCGAAAGCCTCGAGACAGATCTACGCAGGCAATTCAACCAGGTACTGCGCAGCGAAGGCATGAAGGCCGCACTGGCATGGCGTGAGGCAAGACTGGGCAAAGATGAGTAAGCATCGGCTAGACCCTTTGCTGAAACCCGCCAGCATTGCACTGGTCGGGGTCTCCGACAGGACCGATAGCCCCGGGCAGGTGCTTGCCAGGATGGTGATCGAATCGGATTACGCGGGCGAAGTCTACCCGGTGAATCCGCGTTACCAGCAAATACTCGACCAGGCCTGTTATCCCACCCTGGAGTCACTACCGGTCACGGTTGATCACGTCGTCATCGCGCTCGGCAACGCACACCTCGAAAGCGCGTTGCAGGCGACAATCGAACACGGTGCCAGGGCTGCAACTATTTACTCCAGCGCTGTTCTCGAACAGGACTCCGAGCCTGGTCTGCAACAACGCCTGGCGGCAATGGCAGATGCGGCCGGGCTGATGATCTGTGGTGTCAACGGCATGGGCTTTTACAGCGTCAGTCATGATTTGTATGCGGGTATCTTTCCGCGCGCCGCCGAAATCATCAAGGGCGAGATCAGCTATATCGCACAATCCGGTTCCGCGTTCACCACGCTTTGCCACAACGGTTGCCGGCTTGGATTCAACCTCTGCGTATCCGCTGGCACCGAAATCACGACAACCGTAGCCGACTACATGGACTGGAGCCTCGAGCAAAGCGATACCCGTGTGATCGGTTTGTTTCTCGAAACGGTGCGTGATCCCGGGGCTTTTGTCGCCGCGCTCGAAAAAGCGAATGCCCGCAACATTCCGGTGGTGATTCTGAAAATCGGCAAGTCGCCGCTGGGTGCGGCGATGGCGTTGACTCATACCGGCGCAATTGCGGGCAATCACGCCGTGTTCCAGGCCCTGTTCAAACGCTACGGGGTGATCGAAGTCGACGACTTCGACGAAATGGCGTCGATATTGATGCTGCTGCAATCGGGACGTGAGGCGGCCGACGGTGGATTTGCTGCGGCATTCGAGTCTGGCGGTTTCAGGGAGCTGGTTACCGATGAAGCCTTTGAACTCGGCATCGAGTTTGCAAAGCTCGAAGATACCACCAGGCAAATACTTGAACAGAATCTGGATCCCGGACTCAAGGCTGAAAATCCGCTTGATGCGTGGGGCTCGCACGACCGCTTCGAGCAGCGCTTCGAGGCCTGCATGAATGCATTGATGCAGGATCCCAACGTCGCCGCGGGTGCGTTTATCAGCAACTACCGTGATGGCTATTACCTGTCCGAGGCCATTTACCGGGTGATAGAAGCCGTCAGTAAAAAGACCAACAAGCCGATAGCGCTGGCGACCTGTTATTCAGACCTGGCAAATTCGACCCTCTGCCGCCGAGCATACGTGGCCGGGATCCCGCTCATCGATGGCGCCCATGAAACCCTGCTGGCATTCAGGCACCTGTTCGATTATCACAAGTTTAAAAGAAACGCCCCGCAATCTGCCCCACCATCCAGTCTCGATCAAAAAAAGATTTCATCCTGGAAACAGCGCTTGATCGATCATCATTCAGATTCACTGGGCGAAGCCGACGCACTTGCCCTGCTGAGCGACTTTTCAGTGCCCGCGATCAGGCATGAAACGGTTTTTAGCCAGTCAGAGCTGGTATCAGTGGCTGACTCGATCGGCTATCCGTTAGTAATAAAAACCGCCGAACCCGGGATAAATCATAAAAGCGATAGCAACGGTGTCTTCGTTAATATCAAGTCCGAAGCCGATTTACTCGATCACTACAACGACTTGAGCGGCCGACTGGGGCCGACGGTGCTGGTCTCGCAAATGGCCAACGAAGGCGTTGAAATAAGCCTCGGCACGGTAAACGACCCGCAGTTCGGCCCCGTCGTCATGGTGGCTGCCGGCGGCATATTGATCGAGTTACTTTCCGATCGTGCGGTGGCAATGTGTCCGGTTAGCCCCCAACAGGCCGACGAAATGATTGCCTCGCTCAAAGCAAATCGATTATTGCAGGGTTTCCGTGGCAAGGCGGCATCGAACCGACAGGCGCTGATCGATGCCATCGTTGCCCTATCGGTAATCGCGTTCGAGTTCAAAGACAGTGTTGCCGAAATCGATATCAATCCGGTCCTGGTTAACGATGACGAAGCGCTTGCGGTAGACGCGTTGATCATACTCAGGAAATCCGGCAGCCCGTGCTAAAGCTGATTCGATCCGAATGGCAGCTGCTGCTATTTGGATTCCTGATGACTTTCTGGTCGTCGCCCGGGCAAACCTTCCTGATCTCGTTATTCAGCGGCGAGATTCGTGCCGAGCTCAGCTTGAGCGACGGTGAGTTTGCCGGTATCTACTCCCTGGCAACCCTGTTGAGCGCAATCGTCATGATCTGGTCCGGTTCCCTGGTCGACCGGGTCAACCTCAAACGGCTGTCGATCGCGATCGTGCTCGGTCTCGGCATCGGTTGTGGAATGATGTCACTGAGCGAGAGTATTCTGACCCTGCTGGTCAGCCTGTTTCTGCTACGACAGCTCGGCCAGGGGCTGATGTTCATCGTCAGCTCTACCGCGATGGTACGCTATCTCGATGAACACAAGGGCAAGGCGTCGGCGCTCGCCAGCATGGGCTACGCGGTGGCGGAAGCGATCATGCCGAGCATGCTGGTTGCCTTGCTACTGTGGGTGGGCTGGCGCCAGAGCTGGCAGGTGGCAGGCTTTCTACTGGTCGTTTTCATGTTGCCGGCAATACTGTTTCTATTGCGTAGCCATGAACAACGTCATCGGGAATACCTGATGCAGATATCGCAGCAGAACGATGACCGGGTTCGCGTTTATCGTCGCCGTCAGTGGACACGGGCAGAGGTGATTCGTGACCGGTACTTTTACCTGTTCGCGCCGGGCCTGATGTCACAGCCGCTCATGTTTACCGGCTTCATTTTCCACCAGGTACACCTGGTGGAATCCAAGGGTTGGCCGTTGATCGGCTGGGCCGCCTTGTTTTCTATCTATGCAATGGTCTCAGTCGGCACCAAGCTGGTGACCGGTTTTCTGATCGACCGCTACGGCGCAATCCGCATGATCCCGCTGGTGGCGCTGCCGATGGGTGTCGGCCTGATCGTACTGGCCTACTCGAGCAGCCTGTTTGGGGGTGGCGTATTCCTGGTATTGACCGGGATCACGGTCGGGTTCCAATCAACCGCGACTGCACCCTTCTGGTCCGAAATGTATGGCAACCAACACCTGGGTTCAATTAAATCGCTTGGCGCAGCTGCGATGGTTTTTTGTACCGCCCTGTCCCCGATCGTCATCGGCTGGCAGATCGACATCGGTACCGGCATGGATACCCTGGCAATAGCAGCAGCGATCTACATATTTCTAACCTCGGGACTCGCTTTTTACGCCTATCGGTATAGGCTGACTAAAGTTTAGTCGCCGGCGGTTTTATCGGCTTGCCCAGCAGCATTTTGTCGATACCTACCGTTTGTCGGTTTTATCGAACTCTCGCGGCACAAAAAATTACCCGGAATACTGACATTTCACGTTGATTTAAAGAGAAATAATTCCTAATAATCAGTAATATATATCGACAATTTAAAGCAAATAATACCGATAAACCATGCCGTTCAGGGATTGCCCCCCAGTTTTACCCCATCCTTGACTTCGAGGTTAGCCAGACTATTAGGTAATTCTGGTCAGCTGAATAATTTCGCCCATGAACAAGATTGGCACGGTACCCTGTTCGCTTGGTTTTCTGCCTCAATCGAACCTAAGTAATTCCTGGTTTGAACGCCGCATCGGTTTGACCAGGATATTACTGTTGCTGATATTCGTTATGACTCTTGCTTCGTGCGCCAGCGAAGATAGCAACTCGGACGACGTATTATTTAACACGACAAGTATAATAGCCCCGACCCTAACGACACCGGCCAATATCACGGTAGCTGCAACCAATTCGAGCGGCACTGCAGCAACCAATCCGGCAATCACGAGTTTTCTCAACGCCGCAAGCGCCTTCGACACAGACGATGGCGCAATCGCAACGATTATTAATGATGCCCCCGGGGTCTTCCCGCTCGGTACGACCACGGTGACCTTTAGCGCTACCGACAGCGATGGCAATACCGGCACCGCGCAGGCAACAGTGACTGTGGCGGATCAGACTGCGCCGTTAATCACGCTGCTGGGAGCGGCTTCAATTACGCTCAACGTCGGGGATCCGTTCACCGACCCGGGCGCGATCGCGAGCGACAATGTCGACGGCGTTCTGACGCCGGCGATCGTTACCGGCGGCAGCGTCAATACCGGCACGGTGGGGCTTTACATCCTGACCTATAACGTCAGTGACACCGCCGGAAATGCGGCTGTTCAGGTGACCCGGAGCGTGTCGGTACAGGATGCCGGGGCACCGGTTGTGACGCCGCCATCCAATATTACGGTAGCCGCAACCGATGCGACTGGCACCGCAGCGAGCAATACGGCGATCGTAACCTTTCTCGCCGGCGCCATC
>JAOTXY010000155.1 GCA_029862125.1 Gammaproteobacteria bacterium
AAATGCCTGCGCCAGGGTCGGAGCGGGTTGACGGTTTACGCCGTCATCAATCGCGATGCTTTCCATGGCTCATCCCCGACTGTCGGGTTGCGGCCAGTCATGCGTCTCGTCGGTGGCATCACGCGCCCAGCGATAAAATGCATCGTAAAGCAACATTCCGGCGTCGATTTGCTCGAGGTCATCGCGATACATGCGCGATAGTCCGAGCGATGCGGCGAGCAAGCCGGCTGACTCGGGTGCAAGCTGATGTCGATTGGTGTCGGCACCGCGCACGATAGTGGCTAATTGATTCAGTGGTTTGGATTCGAGACCGAACTCGTCAAGCATCGTGTCAAAGCTGCAGTTCTCGCCCCGATGGCTCCAGAATACATCCTCGACATCAAACGGCGTGGCATTGAATTTTTCCGCCACCCCGAGCACCTCGCCAGGCGCCACGAACAAAAAATGCGCACGTGGATCGATAAAGCGTCGGATTAACCAGGGGCAGGCCATGCGGTCAATTTTAGGCCGATGTCGCGTCACCCAGACAGTAACGCCATCCGGACCAGGTTCGGGTATTTTCGCGGCCGGGATAAGCATTTCCCCGGCATCACGCCAGCCGAAATGTCCACCCTCGAGACCTTCGGCATGAACCCGGTGGTTGCGCAAGATTGCCATCGCGCCCTGGCTGATCTTCTTGCCTTTCTGGCAGTAAACCACGACGCGCTTACCGTCCAGTTCGGGCACGAGCGCAGCGATGTCATGGTGCGGGTGGCGAAATGCCGATGGAATTAAATCCGGATCCAACGCGAAATCTTCATCGATACGAACATCGATGATAACCGGCGCAGATGGCGTACCGACAAGACGGGAAAGTTGTGAAACGGTAATTTCAGTGGGTGAAGGCATGGCGCATCCTCTCCTATAATTTAACACTGCCCGGAACTAAGGCCCGCAGCAGGTTCAGGTTTATCGGATGCGAAGCTCGGGCTTGCGCCTCACGGGGTGTTCGCTAACCCCATGGCGACGAGTATGGCGAAATCCCGAGGTTTATTCAATAGCTAGTCGGCGGGCGGCGCATAGGCGCCATCTTCGTCATGGGTTTCGCGGCCGGTAAGCGCCGGCGTGAAAACGCAGACCAGGCGCATGCGGGTAAACGATTTCAGGCAGTGTTTGTCGTGCTGATCGAGCAGGTACATCGAGCCGGGTTTGAGCGCAAAAACTTCACCGGTCGCCAGGTTCTCGACCTCGCCCTCCCCTTCGATGACATAGTTAGCCTCGATGTGATGCTTGTACCAGAGCACCTGCTCGGCACCGGCCTCGGTGGTGGTTTCGGTCAGCGTGAAACCGACACCATCTTCGGCCAGCAAAAACCGCCGGCTCGCCCACACCGGACCACGCACGTCCCGATCCGTATCGATTAATTCGTTTAATGATTTTACGATCATGGCTTTACCCCTGGTTTACGATCACGTCATCGATTGATTTCGGGTGCGCGGTGATCGCTTCGTACCCGTCTTCGGTGAGGATAAAGCTGTCACCCACCTGCGCCCTGAAACTGTCCGTACTGACCGACCCGTCCACGGCAAGCACCATGTTCGGTTGCAATACGGTTTTATCGCCGACTACCAGTTGAGGTTGCTCCAGGAAACTGAACCCCGTGCCACGCCCGCAACGAAACGGGTAGTCGTATCCCGCGCTTTGAATCACCTCGGCATAGGCCGCGTGCACATCTTCTGCGAGGACCCCCGGACGCAACGCCTTTAATGCCTCCGACTGGCTGTCGAGTGCAACCTGGTAGATCTTTTCCTGCGACTTATCCTGAATTTCGCCTATCCAGAAGGTACGGTCAAAACCGAGTTTGAACTTGTGAAAGTTGGTCATGCCGCAAAAACACAGGAACACGGGTTCGCCATGACGCATGACCTTGTTCGAAGCGCGGTGATGGGTTTTGATAATGTCATTACCCGAAGCCATGATCTGCAGGAAATGGGTATTCGGTGACATCTGGGTCACGCCGTAGTGCTGTTCTAGCAGTTCTGCTGATTTGATGGTGCCGGCCCGCGACGTCGCCAGTGCGACTTCGTACTCGGCCACGCCATCGGCAAGGGCCTCGCGCCCCGCCTCCATCATCGCGTTGGCAACCGCACCGGCGTGTCGAGCCAGCTGCAGTTCCTGGTCCGATTTAATCATGCGCATTGCGGAAACCAACGACGTAAGGTCTTCAAGACTGCTCGCATCGACCAATGAATCAACGTAATCACGCACCAACGCTGGCATCTTGTGTATTTCGATGGCAATCCTGGAGGCCCCTTTCAGTTTGCCGGGGATATGTTCGCGCCATTCATTTCCGAGCCCGTCATTCCAGGCCTCGACACGGTCTACCACGGCATTTTCGAGTGCCATGTTCAAATCTATCGACGGGGTAATGAGCAGGCTTTCACCATCGACCGGAACGATCAGTATCGTCGGCCGACCAAACTCCATGTGAAGATAGTCGTAGTAGCCGGTATAGTAATAGACCGAATCGTCATCGGTAATTAAAGCGACATCGAGGCCGGATTCGACTAGTTTTGCCCTGAGTTGCTGCAAATGTTGTTCGAACATGATTATATAACGCCAAACTTTAGCGGTACTTTACACCATGACCAAGTTTACCTCCTATACCGAAAGCCTCCATGCAACCATGCAGGCATGGCGACACGATTTCCATCGCCACCCTGAACTTGCCTTCGAAGAGCAACGCACGGCCGGCAAAGTGGCTGAGCTCCTGACCGGGTTCGGCCTGGAGGTGCACACATCCGTTGGCAATACCGGGGTTGTCGGGGTGCTCAAAAAAGGCAACAGCAAGCGCGCCATCGGGTTACGCGCCGATATGGACGCACTCAAAATCCTGGAACAAAACACCTTCGAATATCGCTCGGTCAACGAGGGCAAAATGCATGCCTGCGGGCACGACGGTCACACCGCGATGCTGCTCGGCGCAGCGCAGTACCTTGCCAGCGAATGCGAGTTCGACGGTACCGTGGTGTTTATTTTTCAACCCGCCGAGGAGCATGGTGATGGTGCGAAAGCGATGATCGAGGATGGTCTATTTGAACGCTTCCCGGTCGATGCGGTTTACGCGATCCACAATTTTCCATCGCTCGCAACTGGAAAGTTCGCGGTCCGTGCCGGCTCCATCATGGCCGCCGAGGATAATTTCGAAATCACCATCAACGGCATCGGCTGCCACGCCGCAATGCCGCATCTCGGCAAGGACACCATCGTAATCGGCGCCGAAATTGTCAGCGCGATGCAATCGCTGGTGTCACGTACCCTCGACCCGATCGATAACGCGGTCGTATCCTTCACCGAGTTCCTCACCAACGGCACGGTCAACGTGGTGCCGGGGCAAGTGATATTGAAAGGTGATACCCGCTCGCTGACCACGGCAGTGCAGGACCACATCGAGCACACCATGGAACGTATCATCAGCGGAATCTGTGCTGCCCATGGCGCGAGTTACGAATTCAGTTACCGGCGCAATTTTGTACCGACGATCAACACCCCCGATGAGGCCCAGATCGCGGCCAGCGTGGCCGGCACCGTCGTCGGTGCGGAAAATGTCGTTGGCAACAGCCGCCCGGTCATGGCCTCCGAAGATTTCGGTTACATGTTGCAAGCCCGCCCGGGAGCGTATTTATTACTGGGTAATGGCGAAGAAGGCATTGGCGGCTGCAGTTTGCATAACCCGGCTTACGATTTTAACGACGAAATCCTCGGCATCGGTGCCGATTTCTGGGTAATGCTGGTGCAAAGCCAGCTGCAAGCCAGCTAGAGGATCGAGTCTCGATTTTTTTTGCATCTGCCAGTTGACCTAGGCACAATCACGATCATTCACAATCCAGGACGATGAATTGAATCCCGTTATCGAAAAACGTGTCGCGCAATTGCTCAACAGCGACATCAGGAAAGTTTTGCAGGGTCGCAAGGTCGGTCTCGAAAAAGAAAGCCTGCGTGTCGCGGTCGGTGGCAGCATCGCGCAGACACCCCATCCGGTAGCCCTGGGTTCCGCACTCACGCATCCCAGCATCACTACCGATTACTCGGAGGCACTGCTGGAGCTGGTGACTCCACCGTTCAATCATTTTGCCGATACGCTGCAGTTTCTCGACGACACCCACCGCTATGTTTACAGCCAGCTGGACAATGAAATCCTGTGGGCCACCAGTATGCCCTGCGTGGTCGAGGGTGATGCGAGTATACCTATCGCCGAGTACGGTACC
>JAOTXY010000015.1 GCA_029862125.1 Gammaproteobacteria bacterium
GGGAATACCTGGCGCAATATTGTGATGTGCCAAGGGAACTCGAGGATCACCTGCAATCGAGATCGCCTGCCTGGGCGGCTGGCATCACCGGTTTCGAAGCCGGTGAAATCATCGATTTTGCACGGCTTTACGGCAATACCGAGCGCAGCTTCCTGCGCCTCGGATATGGATTTACACGTTCTCGTAACGGTGCTGCAAATATGCACGCGGCAAGCTGTCTGCCCGCTTTAACCGGGGCCTGGAGATATCGCGGCGGTGGTGCGCTGTATGCCAATGGTGGCATGTACGGGATCGATCAAACCGTCATCAAGGGGCTGGATGTACTCGATGCCAATACCCGCGTTCTCGACCAGTCGCGCATCGGTGACGTGCTTTGCGGCAACCCGCGGGACTTGCAGGGAGGACCGCCGGTCACAGCGCTGCTGGTACAAAATACCAATCCCGTGGTGGTGGCACCCGAGACCAGGAAAGTTATCCAGGGTTTTGCCCGTGACGACCTGTTCACCTGCGTGCACGAGCAATTCATGACCGAAACCGCCGCCATGGCCGATATCGTTTTGCCGGCGACGATGTTTCTCGAGCATGATGACTTTTACCAGGCCGGGGGGCATACGCATCTGCAGGTAACCCGCGAGCTAGTCACACCCTTTGCCGAATGTCGCAGCAACCACTGGGTGCTGGCACAACTGGCGGAAAGACTGGGTTTCGAACATGCAGGATTTCAACAGCAAGCACGCGAGCTGATCGATGAAAGCCTGCGACTGAGCGGACTTCCCGATGAAAAAACACTGTTTCAGAAGCATTGGGTAGATTGTGCGCCTGAATTCGAAACCAGTAACTTTCTCGATGGATTTAAAACTCCGGACAAGCGTTTTCATTTCAAACCAGACTGGAGCCGGGTCGGGCCCAGCTTCGAGCTGATGCCTGAATTACCGGACCATATGCCGGTAGAAAATGATATCGATTCACAGCACCCCTTCCGGCTGGTAGCAGCGCCCGCGCGACAGTTTCTGAATACCAGTTTCACCGAAACTGCGACTTCGCAAAAGGCTGAGCACAGACCAACCCTGATGCTGCGGACCGAAGATGCCGCACAGTATGAAATTGAAGATGGAGGCCTGGTCAGGATCGGAAACCGCCAGGCCGATATCCTGCTGCATGCAAAAATATTCGACGGTATGCAACCCGGGGTTGTTATCGTCGAGAGCATATGGCCGAACCGGGCTTTCATCGAAGGACTCGGTATTAACGCACTGGTGTCGGCCGAACCGGGTTTACCGAACGGTGGTGCGATATATCACGATACCGCGGTCTGGATAAAACCTGAAACGGGGAGGCAGCATGAATCAGCATGAGAAATTAAACTATGTCGAGTTTCCAGCGCGAGACCTGGCAGCCACGAAGACTTTTTTTACAAAAGTTTTTGCATGGGGGTTCGAGGATTTCGGTCCCGACTACTGCGCTTTCGCAGGACAGGGTCTTGATGGAGGATTTTATCGCTCCGAGCTGTATTCTAGCACCTTGAGTGGTGCTGCATTACTGGTGTTTTTCAATGACGACCTCGAGGCCACCCAGGAAAAGGTGAAGCAGGCCGGCGGGCGCATTGAAAAACCGATTTTTGACTTTCCCGGTGGTCGCCGCTTTCATTTTAGCGAACCCAGCGGTAACGAGTTCGCGGTCTGGAGCGACAAACAGGGCTGTTAATGCCACCGATCAGCACATATTTCCTGACTGCCGCCGGCTATTAACGGGCATGGAGAAATCTATCGATCTAGTCAGGGAGTCAACCGCGTTCAGCCTGCCCGATTTCAATCAATTACGGCACCAGGCAATCGACCTGGCCACGCAGGTAACGATTGGCCGTTCCGCATTCCTGGATAAGTACCAGGTGCAATCCGAGCTGGAATACAAACAACAGTCGATGCGGGATAACCGCATCATGTATCACGCGCATATCGGGATGAACGATATTGAAGCCACCGCGCAATCGATCGGCAGGATTCATCAGCAGTTGTCAACGCAGGGGTTTCGACTCGATCGAGCCGGCTTTGCCATCGACAGGCGCATGGGATTGCCCGCGGCAAACCGCTCAGCCGCGGCGGCGGAAACCGGGCCCATGCTCACCCGGGAAGAAGACTGGCATAGTCTCGCGCAATCGGCACCGATTCAGCCGCACCTGGGAGATTTCATGATCGGCCAACCGGCGTCGGTAGCCAATACCGTTCAGGCCCTACGCATCGGCTGTACCACGATTGGCAACCTGTCCCAATTCTTTACCTTTGAAGCTCCCGGCTGGAGCGACACTGCGGCAACCGCCGCACAAACCTACCAGGCGATGGCACTGCTGGGCGAGTTTCGCAACCAGGGTGCCATGCTGCATTCCTACCTGGAAGACGGGTATGGTGCGTTGTTCCGAAATTGTTCTACGCTTGCAGCCTGGGCGATGCTGGAGCGATACATCGTTGAAGAGCTCATTGGTGCGCGCCTGACCCATTGTATCGGAGGATTGACCCAGGACCCGATCAAGCGTGTCGGCTGGGTGCTGGCGCTACAGAAGATCCACCGAGGGGAGCATGTTGGTTCGATGATTTACGGGGACACGCTTTCCTTTGGAGCTGAATTTGAGAAAAATCGTGCGGTCACGGCGGAGTACCTGTTGTGGGATATCCTGGCTCAACTACATGCACCCAGTGGTCACGCGGTATTGCCGCTTCCGGTGACCGAAGCAATCCGGATACCTTCGGCCGATGAAATCATCGAGGCGCAGATGTTTGGTCGCCAGGTTGAGGCGAGCGCGCGACGTCTCTATCCGCATGTTGATTTTTCGGCGGCCGAAACCTTTGCCGCAACCGTCTGTCGACAAGGCAGTGAGATTTTTCAGAATGCGCTGATGGGTTTAGCCGATATGGGCTTAGATACCGATAATCCTTTGCAAATGCTGTATGTCCTGAAAAAACTCGGCGCGCACCAATTCGAACAACTCTTCAATGCAGATATCGATAGCAAGGAATCTTGGTTGACCGATATGTATGCCCTGGCACAGGATGTTATCGACGAAAATCGCCCGATGTTTTGCGATGCGGAATTTCGCACCAGGGTTAAAGGTAAACGATTCGTGGTTGCATCCAGTGATGTCCACGAGCATGCGGCCGGTGCCCTGGCACAATTGCTGAGCGAGACGGATGCGGAGGTTGTCTACCTGGGTGCCGAGAAAAATCCGTCCGACCTGGTGGCGATTCTTAGACAGCAACCAGCCGATGCATTATTGCTCAGTACCCATAATGGAATGGCACTTGAGTATGCTCGCCAGCTAAAGCAGCTACTCGACGATGCTTCGCTGTCCCCAGCGGTGATTATCGGTGGTGTGTTGAACCAGAAAGTTGAAACCCACCCCTTGCCGGTTCCGGTGATCGATGAGCTGAAGGCGCTGGGTATGCACCCCGCGATCAGCCTGCCAGGTCTTACCCGCCTGCTACCGGGTAAAAGTTGAGCGGTTAGCCGATCGCCAGGTTTAGCGATAGAGTGATGGTGCCCGCCAGTTGAACATGCTTGCCGCTGCCCGGATTGTCGCACGCTGTTGTTTAAATCGATTGAACAGCGCTGATGGGGATTTCTCGGGTCCGCCCAGGGCCTGATAAATACCCAGCTCGGAATCGGCGGCCTTTTCGCCACCCACGAAAATAGCCTTGCCGGCATCGCATAATGCGGCCAGGGAGCGGTAATACCGGGCACGTTGCTCGACCAGGAAATCCCGGCCTTTTTCAAACGCATTTTGATTGTCGCTACTCATGGTGACTCGATTATGGGGATCGATTCCGTAGGGGTTGAGGTGACCATAGACCAGGATCTGGCCGTTTATTTCGCTGCTATCGGCAAAGTACTGCTCGACCCTGGCGACGTAATGCCGATTGATTTCCCAAAGTTGTTCTACGACAGGCCCGACCTGGTCCACCGGCATCCTGATATTGGCATCGGAGTGATTCTTGTAAACCAGGCGTCCACCGGGCGCCTGGGTGCGCGCGGCATAGGGAATGGCCTCGCGCACCGCCCGCATTTCTTCCGGATCGCTGAAAACCTCGGCAAATTCGAGCCCGATTCCGGCAATCGTATACTCTTCAGCCTGCTGGTCATCCGCGAGGTCGAGTAAAAACTCGTCAATCGAGCGGTCGCTGAATCCATTGATGAAAACCAGGCCGTCGGCACCTGCCGCAATACATTTTTGTTGCAGCCCCGCGGCCCGCTGCTGTGCGGGGTTATCGGTTGGAGTTGTCAGTAATGGCGCCATCGAACCCTCGCTGACGTGCTCGATACCGAGAATCAGGTCATGCGTTCCGGCACAGGATGTAACCTTTTCTCGATTTAGATCCAGGAAGCTGTAGGGAGATAAATGCTCCAGCAACCTGGAAATGTCAGCCGAACTGCCTGAAACCGGTAACGCGAAAGCGATTTCATTTTCAGGCAGTCGGTAGAAATTACAGCGTAACGCGCAAACGATGCCGCTCCAGCCGTAAGTGCCGGCATATCCCTGCAGCGCATTACCCCGGATGCTGACGATTTCATCGCCATCGTGAAGCGCGACCTCGACGACACTGTCACTGAAGTACCTGCGTTGAGGACCCATGCCCCCGGTCATGAAGGTGGCGCCGACGGCAGCGTACTGGTAACTGGTTAAATCGGCCCCGGGTACCTTGTGGCTGTGCCCGAGCTCATGCGCCAGAGCCCGGTTCAACTGGTCCAGTGTGATCGAAGCCCCCGCACTGATTTGTTGATGTTCGGTATCAATGACTATTTCATCCAGGCCGATCTCCGCTAGCACTGGCAGTGACGCCAACCGTATACGGGGGCTGGATGGGGGATCGAATTTCAGGCCGATTACCTTTGCGGATGGTTTACTACCGGTTTGAAATATCCCGCCACCGGCAGAAGTGCCGGACATGGGTAGCAGGCAAACATCATTGCCATGCGTTTCTTTCAGTTGCTTAATCGCGGTGTCCAGGTTACCGATAACGGGGTAGGCCATATTAAACTCAACCGCGTTATTTTCGCCATCCGTGACGTCTTTGACAGGGTTACCGAGGACCTTTCGCATAGACCTGCAGTCTCAGGCGGCTTTCTTGGCTTCGAGGGCTGCCACCAGGCCTTGTTCGAGGGCGTCCAGTACCGCTTGATCGGTGATGGCTTTACCATCAGGGGTGGTCAGATAAAAAATATCATCGATCTTTTCGCCCAGCGTCGAGATCTTGGCGTGGATTATGTCGATGTCCATTTCAGCAATGACGTTGGCGATCACCGATAACATGCCCGGCATGTCGATGGCACTGATTTCCATCATGGTGCGACTATTAAGGTAGTCCTGTTCGAACTGGACCCGCGTCGGATGGTCGAAAGCCTTCAGCTGCCTGGGTTTACGCGTATTGTATTTACCCTGGTAAATCGAATCTGATTCAAGCGCCTGCAGCAGTTTGTGCTCGATCTGCCTGATAATCTCCGGCTCGGTAACTGCCTCGTTGTTACGGTCCTGGATAATAAAAGTATCCATGATCTTGTTATCCTGCGTGGTGAAGATTTCAGCATTTAAAATAGACAAACCCAGCGATCCCAGGGTGCCGGTTACCTGCGAAAAGGTATGCGCGGCTTCATCACCGTAAATAAAAACCTTGGTATTATGGGTATGGGTGGACTGGCGAATACTGACCAGCCTGGCCTGGTCCGGATGACTCAGGATTGCATTGACATGCCACTTGATTTCGAGCGGGTGATGGCGCAGGAAGTAATTGCCCGGTACCCGGTCGCAAACCGAGTTGATCTGCGCGGCGCTAAACGGCAGGTCCGACATTTCCTCGAACGCGGCATCGCGGTTTTCCTTGATGATTTCGTCGATGTCGGGTGCATTATCAATGCCACGCCTGATGACGGATTTTGTAGCGTGATACAGTTGTTTGAGCAGGGCATCCTTCCAGTTATTCCACAGCTTCGGGTTGGTGCTGCGAATATCGGCCACGGTAAGCAGGTAAAGGTAGTTCAGCATGTTCATGCTGCCAACCTGCCTGGCAAAGTCGCGGACTACGTCCGGGTCACTGATATCCTTGCGCTGCGCGGTGACAGACATCAGCAGGTGATCGCGCACCAGGTGCGACACGATCCGGGTTTCCTTGCGGTTTAATTTATGTTGCACGCAGAACTGGGTAGCCTCCTCAGCTCCTAGTATCGAATGATCACCGCCCCGACCCTTGGCGATATCGTGAAACAACGCCGCCAGGTAAAGCAGCCGGGGATCTTCCAGTTTGCCGTATACGAGGTTACAGAAGGGAAACTCGTCCTCGTGTTTATCAAGCGCGAAACGACGTAAATTTCGAATCACGAAAATAGTGTGTTGATCGACCGTATAAGCATGGAACAGGTCATACTGCATGCGACCCGTGATCTTCGCAAAGGCCGGAATATACGCGGCCAGGAATCCATAGGAATTCATGCGTCGCATCTGGTGGGTCATGCCGTTGGGGGCACTCATCAATTGCATGAATAAATGGTTGACGGTTTCATCGTTGCGATAATCGTCGTCTACCAGGTAGAGGTGTTCTCGGACCAGGCGGATGGTCGACGCGGTTACGCCTTGGCAGTGCTCGTTTAGAGAGATCAGTAAAAACAGTTCCATCAGCGCCTCGGGATACTGTTTGAACACGTCTGGATTCACGACCTCGATATAGTTGTTGCGTAAATTGAAACGCTCATTAATCGGCTTGATTTTGCGTTGCGAGGCGGTTAGCAGAATCTCTTCCCTGAAAATCTGCAGCAGCATTTCGCTTAAGCGCTCGAGTTCCATGATGGTGCGATAGTATTGCTGCATGAATTGTTCGATGGCCAGGTTATGTTCACCGGCTTTGAAGCCGAATTCTTCGGCAATTTTTTTCTGGTAGTCGAACAGGAGACGGTCTTCCCGACGTCCGGCCAGACGATGTAGCGCAAACCGCACCCGCCACAGATGTTGCTGTCCTGCATCGAGTAATTCAAATTCCGCTTCGGTCAGAAACCCATGCTCGACCAGCTCAACAAAGGATTGTGCGCCAAAATGCCGCTTTGCTACCCAACCTATAATCTGGATATCGCGCAAGCCACCCGGGCCCTCCTTGATATTGGGTTCAAGGTTATAGGCGGTGTCATTAAAGCGCAGGTGACGATCGTGTTGCTCTTCCAGCTTGGCCTCGAAAAACTTGCTTGATGACCACATCTTTTTCGGAGATATCGCCAGCTGGTATTTTTGATACAGCTTTTCGTTGCCATAAATCAGCCGTGATTCGAGCATGTTGGTCATTACCGTAACATCAGCTTTGCCTTCTCGAACACAATCCCTGACGGTACGAACACTATGCCCGACCTCGAGGCCTATATCCCATAAAAAGGTTAAAAAGGTCGACAGTACCTGCTGCTGTGCTTTGCCCGCTTTCCTGTCGAGCAAAATCATCAAATCGATGTCGGAGCCGGGTGCCAGTTCCGACCTGCCGAAGCCACCCACTGCGACCAGGGCGCAATTACACTGCTTGCTATTACCGATGAAATGTACAAAGCAGAATTCAAGCACCTGGTCGATCAGGTGCGAGGTGTCATGAATCAGCTTCTGAACGGCGGCCCCCTGGTCAAACTCGTGATAGATCTGCTCGCGGGCGGTATTGATCCCTGTTGCGATTGCCTTTGCATCCAGCGTATCGCCTTGTTGTGCCTGTGCCAGGAATTGCTCGATAGCAGCGGTCAACGGCTCAGAATCCAAACTCGGGGTGCAGCGTCAATACTTCGAAACCGTTTTCGGTGACCAGGTTGGTGTGCTCCCACTGTGCGGAAAGGCTGTGATCCTTGGTGACGACGGTCCATTCGTCAGGTAGCAGTTTGACATAGCGTTTACCCAGGTTGATCATCGGCTCCACGGTGAAAGTCATGCCGGGTTCGAGCACCAGGCCGGTATCCGGCTTGCCATAATGCAATACCTGCGGGTCTTCATGGAATACCCTGCCGATTCCATGTCCACAATATTCGCGAACCACACTGCAGTTGTTCTTTTCCGCATACTGCTGGATGGCGTGACCGATATCGCCCAGGCGCACACCGGGTTTGATCATCTCGATACCGATTTTCATGCATTCATAGGCGATGCGCGAAATCCGTTGTCCCTGCACGGTGGGTTTACCGACCATAAACATACGGCTGGTGTCGCCATGGTAGTCATCCTTGATCACGGTTATATCGATGTTGATGATATCGCCATTCTTTAACTTCTTTTCCGCCGGTATGCCATGGCAGACCACGTGATTGACGGAAGTGCAGATAGAACGTGGAAACCCCCGGTAATTCAGCGGTGCGGGTACTACAGCCTGTTGATTGACCATGAATTCATGGCAAATGTCATTGAGTTGCTGCGTCGTAACCCCGGGTTCGACATGGGGTTCGATCATGCGCAACACGTCGGCGGCGAGACGCCCGGCAACGCGCATTTTTTCTATTTCTTCGCTGGATTTGATCGTGACACCCATAAAAACATGGCTAACTGGTTGTTGAGAATACGGGATTATGGTATAAAGCGCGCGCCTTCGGCAACAGCCAGGCAAAATTAAACAAAACATCGGATAGATCGATGTTTTAAACGACACACACATGCCATAACGCGCTTATGGGTGCCTGCATTTTACCAGAGAGCAGGTCGTAGGCGTCGGGTATGTGGAGGCTTAACCCGGGATAGTCCTTATTATGACTATCCAGCAGACATCTGGAGAAACTTATGTCTAACGTCACCATGCGTGAAATGTTGGAAGCGGGCGTGCATTTCGGCCATCAAACCCGTTTCTGGAATCCTAAAATGGCTCCCTTTATTTTTGGCGAGCGCAACAAGATTCATATCATCAATCTCGAACAAACCATGCCGTTGTGCAAGGACGCGGTCAATTACCTCGGTAAAATCGCTTCCAAGAAAGGCAAAGTCATGTTTGTCGGCACCAAGCGTGCTGCCAGCGATTCAATCAAGGAGGAAGCACAGCGTTGTGGCATGCCTTTTGTCAATCATCGCTGGCTGGGTGGTATGTTAACCAACTTTAGAACTGTGCGCGCATCGATCAAGCGTCTCAAGGAACTTGAAGAGATGGCGGAGAGCAACAGCTACGAAAAAATAAACAAGAAAGAAATTCTGCAGTTATCGCGCGAACAGGAAAAACTGCACAAAACGCTGGGCGGAATCAAGGAAATGGGTGGTTTACCCGATGTATTATTTGTAATTGATGTCGGCTTTGAAAAAATTGCCGTACAGGAAGCCGCCAAGCTCGGCATTCCGGTGGTTGGTATTGTCGATACTAATAATTCACCTGAAAACGTCGATTACATTGTGCCCGGCAACGATGATTCGATGCGTGCTATCAAGCTTTATACCAAGTTGGTGGCAGATGCGATCCTTGAAGGTAAACAGAGTATTGTCACCGGTGCCGATGGCGACGATGAACTCATCGAAATTGAAGAAGAGAAATCAGCCAAAACCAAATCCCCGGTAAAGGTTACCGCCCGCAAAGCTGCTCCTGAGAAACCGCCCGCAAGCGATGACGTAGATGCCGAACCAGGCGCGGTTGAAGCGCCTGTTGAAGCCGAAGTAGAAGCGGCCGCTGGCGCTGATGAAGTAACAGAGCAACCTGCTGCAGAAGCCGACAAGGAAGCCGCGGTAGCTGATGAGGTTGCCGCAGCTCCAGAGAAGGCGACTGCGGAGAAGGCGACTGCCGAAACTGAAACAAAATCAGCGGCGACCAAAAAAGCAGCGGTGAAGAAATCAGCTACCAAGAAAGCGGCGACAAAAAAGACAGCGGTGAAGAAGGCCGCAACCAAGAAAGCGGCGACTAAAAAGGCAGCAGTGAAGAAAGCCGCAACCAAAAAGGCCGCGGTCAAGAAGGCAGCAGCGAAGAAGGCTGCCAGTAAAGATTAATCTGGCACCTGTCTCTAGTAGCGGAAATCACGAGGTATTGAAGTGGCAATAACAGCATCTCTAGTTAAAGAACTGCGCGAACGAACCGGTTCGGGCATGATGGAATGTAAAAAGGCATTGGTCGAAACGGACGGCGATATCGACGCGGCCGCGGAGCTCATGCGTAAATCCGGTGCGGCAAAGGCGGATAAAAAGGCCGGTCGTGTCGCGGCTGACGGGGCAATCAAGGCAATGGTCAGCGACGATGGTAAGACGGCTGTAATCCTTGAGATAAATTCTGAAACCGATTTTGTCGCCAAGGATGAAAATTTTCAGGCCTTCGCCGATGAGGTTTTAGCGACTGTCGCTCAGCACAAACCGGCATCTGTCGATGCGTTGGCTACAATGACCCTGGCAAGTGGACAGAGTGTCGAAGAAGCGCGGCAGACGCTGATCGCCAAGGTTGGTGAAAATATCCAGGTACGACGATTTGAAATTCTGGAATCCAGCGCTTCAATTGCCTCTTACTTGCATGGAGCGCGTATTGGTGTGCTGGTTGATTCCAGTGCCGACACCGATCTGGCGCGCGATATTGCCATGCACGTGGCGGCGGTAAATCCGCAATTTGTTGATCAGGATTCGGTACCGCCTGAATTTATCGAATCAGAAAAATCGATTTTAGTTGCTCAGGCCGAGTCCAGCGGCAAGCCTGCTGAAATTATCGAAAAGATGATCCAGGGCAGGCTCGAAAAGTTGTTGGCAGAAGTGACCCTGCTGGGGCAACCTTTTGTCAAGGATCCTGATCAAAAGGTTGGCAAGCTGTTGTCGGATGCCGGGGCCTCGGTGACGGGTTTTATCCGTTACGAAGTGGGTGAAGGTATCGAGAAAAAGGTTGAAGACTTTGCCGCCGAAGTGGCATCACAGCTAAATGCATGAAACTGGAATAAGCCGCGATTTTCGCGGCTTTTTTTTGCCTGGCCTCCGTGCTGACAACTGCTTTAGTTTAATTATGGCCTTATAATGCCGCGACATTATCGATAAACTCCGCGCTTGCGGTCATTTGCCTTAGTTTTTGCGGAGTATATGAAGTCAAAAACCCCTGGAAGGGCAAAGCATAATCCTATGACGACAATCAAACATAAACGCATTTTGATAAAGCTGAGCGGTGAAGCGTTGCTGGGCAGGTACGAATCGGGTATCGATCCGGAGATGATTGAAAAGCTCGCGCTTGAGTTAATCCAGTTACACGATAATGGGGTCGAAATCGGTTGCGTTGTCGGTGGTGGCAATTTAATGCGCGGGGCCAACCTGGCAGTAAACGGACTCGATCGTGTTACTGCTGATCATATGGGAATGCTGGCAACAGTAATGAATGCTTTGGCACTGAATGACCAGATACAGCGACTTGGCGCCAGTTCTGCGGTCATGTCCGGTCTCGATATGCCACAGGTTTGTGAATTTTATAACCAACGCGATGCTCGTCGTCGTATCGGCGCCGGCGAGATTGTTATATTTGCTGCCGGCACCGGGAGCCCTTATTTTACGACCGACACCGGCGCCAGCCTGCGGGCAATCGAAATTAAGGCCGATTTATTGATCAAGGCAACCAAGGTCGATGGAATTTACGACCGGGACCCGGTCAAACATGCCGACGCGGTGCGATATTTGCATCTGAATTTCGATCAGGCTATCGATCAACGCCTTGCGGTGATGGATGTTGCAGCGATGATTTTATGTAATGATAACGCGTTGGACCTGGTAGTTTGCGACATCAATCAGCCAGGCGCTTTGATCGACCTGGCAAAAGGCAAACAGGTAGGAACCCGGGTTACCCGAAAAGAGGTAGAACAATGATAGAAGATATCAAGCAAGAAGCGCGCAATCGAATGAGCAAGAGCATCGAAGCCTTTAAAGCCGAGTTGAGCAAGATAAGAACCGGACGTGCTCACCCGAGCATTCTTAATCATATTACGGTGGATTTTTATGGCAGCGAGGTCCCGGTGGGACAGGCTGCCAATATAACCGTGGAAGATGCGCGTACGCTAGCCGTTACACCCTGGGATAAAAGCATGGTGCCGGTGATAGAAAAGGCGATTATGACGTCGGACCTTGGGCTTAACCCGACCACGGCGGGCACCGTGGTTCGAGTACCCATGCCACCACTCACCGAGGAACGTCGCAAGGAACTGGTCAAGGTGGTCAGGGAACTGGCCGAAAATGCGCGCGTCGCGGTCAGAAATATCCGTCGAGACGGTAACAACGATTTAAAGACCCTGTTGAAAGACAAGGATATTTCCGAGGATGAAGAACGACGTGGCGAAGACCTCGTGCAGCAGGTAACGGATCAGTCTACCGACGAAATCGAGTCGCTGCTGCAAACCAAAGAAAAAGAACTGATGGAGATTTGATCACGGTATCGTTACGGGATCATGACTTCGCAACCACAGGAATCGGTTCCCAGCCACGTTTGCATCATCATGGACGGCAACGGGCGCTGGGCAAAGAAGAGATTGATGCCGCGTGGCTATGGGCATCGCCAGGGCGTCGAAACAACAAGGCGCGCAGTCGAGTTCTTTGCCAGTGCGGGAATCACGCATCTCACCCTGTTCGCATTCAGCAGTGAAAACTGGAATCGTCCCGACGAAGAAGTAAATGGTTTGATGGAACTATTCATGCAGTCGTTGCAGAAATACACGAGTGAGTTGCACGAGAAAGGCATTCGCATTCGCTTTATCGGTAACCGCGCCATGTTTTCTGAAGACCTGCAACAGAAGATCAGCGAAACGGAGGTAATCACCGGCAACAACAGTGTCATGACCCTCAATATTGCGGCTAACTATGGCGGTCAATGGGATATCGTTAATGCCGCGCGGACCCTGGCCGAGCAGGTCAGCGAGGGCGAAATAACGTCTGCGCAAATCGATGAGCAGGTTTTCAGGCAGGAGCTGTCGCTGGGTGACAGTCCCGATCCCGATTTATTTATCCGCACCGGTGGCGAGCACAGGATCAGTAATTTCCTGCTATGGCAGCTCGCCTATGCAGAGTTCTATTTCTGTGACCAATTATGGCCGGACTTTTCTGATAGTGATATGCGTGCCGCGTTAACAGAATACGCTCAAAGGCAGCGTCGCTATGGCAAAACGGGTGAGCAAATAGAGGCTGCAAACTAGTGCTTAAGCAGCGAATTATCACCGGGATTGTGCTCGCAATCGTGGTAATCGGCACTATTTTGATACCTAACACGCTCTGGGTCAGCATCCTGTTCGCGGGGATGCTGTTTGCGGCGACCCGGGAAATGCTGATGCTCACGATCAAGCCGCCCGCTTTACCTGCCGCAATAGCCTCGGGCCTGTTTGTCTTGCTCTTCTGGTGGTCACTGGGGCTGGTTAATCCACTGTTGATATACTGGCAGTCACTGGCGGGCCTGGTGCTCTGGGTACTGATTACCTTTGCATTGATTGCTTATCGCCACAGTGGAAATTTGCCGCTGATAGCGCGTATCCTCTTACTCGGATTGGGATTGGACCTGTTGTGGATCTGCGTGCATGGCCTCATTTACCTGCATTACGTCTATGGCGGTGAAATGCTGCTCTACCTGTTTAGCATCGTCTGGATAGCCGACATTGGTGCCTATTTCAGCGGTCGGCGCTTTGGCAAACGAAAACTGGCAGCGGCCATCAGTCCGGGCAAGACCTGGGAAGGTTTTTACGGCGGTCAGGTTGCAAACCTGATATGGATAGTCTGTATCTATCAGATTGGTTCGGGCTGGGGATTCGGCTGGGTCCAGTTTTTCCTGATAAGTGTAGCGACTTCGCTGATATCGGTGGTGGGAGATTTATTTGAAAGCATCCTCAAGCGAGAAGCTGGCGTCAAAGATAGCGGCAGGTTACTGCCTGGACATGGTGGTGTGCTGGATCGCATCGATAGCGTTATTGCAGCGTCACCCGTGTTTGTTGCTGGAACCTTTCTGGCGGGTTCGTTGTGAAGCAAATTACGATGCTTGGTGCAACCGGATCAATCGGGCAGTCAACGCTCGATATCGTCGCCCGTCACCCTGATCGATACTCCCTCTACGCACTTACCGCGAATAACAACCATCAGAAAATGCTGCAATTGTGTCGCCAGTTCACGCCGCGTTTCGCCGTGATGCGTGATGTAGAAAGTGCGCAAATTCTGCAGCAGGAAATCCACGATCTGCCCACGGAGGTTCTGGCCGGTGAAACCGCCCTGGCTGAAGTGGCTGCTGCAGATGGAGTCGATATTGTCGTTGCTGCCATTGTCGGTGCGGTTGGATTGATGCCAACACTGGCCGCGGTTCGTGCCGGCAAGCGCATATTGCTCGCGAATAAGGAAGCCCTGGTGATGGCGGGCGCCTTGTTCATTGATGAGGTTGTGCAATACGGCGCCGAGCTGTTACCGGTTGATAGCGAGCATAATGCAATTTTTCAATGCCTGCCGCCAGGATCTATCGGCAAAAGCGTGGGCGCGAAGGGGGTACGTAAAATAATCCTCACCGGCTCGGGTGGACCATTTCGGGATATTGATGTTGAATCCCTTGATGGTGTCACTCCGGAACAGGCCTGCGCCCATCCTAACTGGGACATGGGGCCTAAAATTTCCGTAGATTCGGCTACCATGATGAACAAGGGACTTGAATTGATCGAGGCCTGCTGGATGTTTGCTGTAGACCAGGGAGATGTTGAAATTTTGTTACATCGACAAAGCATTGTTCACTCGATGGTTGCGTATAATGATGGCTCGGTAATCGCGCAAATGGGAAATCCGGATATGCGCACACCCATAGCCAATGCATTGGCCTGGCCGGACCGTATTGAAAGCGGGGTTGAACCATTGGACTTGTTGCAGGTGAGCCAATTAGACTTCACACTCGCCGACGAGGAGCGCTACCCATGCCTTAAGCTGGCGCGTGAGGCATGGCGCCAGGGCGGTACCAGCATGACGGTACTAAATGCTGCCAACGAGGTTGCGGTTGAACATTTTTTAAGCAGAAAGATCAAATTTACCGAGATTCCGAGATTGATTACCAAAGTCATGGAACAATCCACAATTGAACCGGCCGAAGAACTGGACAGTATTATGCGAGCAGATTTTAATGCGCGTGAACTGGCGCGCCGGCTAGTTGAACTGGGGACCTGAATATTATGGATTTTCTCAACCTTATTTACAGCATTCTCGCCTTTATAGTGGCCATTGGAGTACTGGTCACGGTGCACGAATTTGGCCATTTCTGGGTTGCGCGCAAGCTCGGTGTCAAGGTATTGCGATTTTCGGTGGGTTTTGGCAAGCCGTTATGGTTGAGGAAAGCGGGTGCAGATGAAACCGAGTACGTCATAGCCACGATACCATTTGGTGGTTATGTCAAGATGCTGGACGAACGCGAGGGCGAGGTCGCAGAACATGAACTCGAGCGCGCCTTTAATCGCAAGCCATTATGGCGTCGGTTCGCGATCGTGGCGGCTGGACCGATATTTAACTTCCTGTTTGCCATTGTTGCTTACTACCTGATTTTCCTGGTGGGAGTGAACGGTGTAAAACCGGTAATCGGGGAAATCAACAATCCCAGCCCTGCCTATACAGCTGGCGTTCAGCAAGGCGATCTTATACTCGCGGTCAATGGAGTCGAGACCCGGAGTTGGGAACGTGCCCGTTTTGCCATGTTGGAAGAATCGGTAAGCGCAGACCAGATCGTCTTGAGAGTGCAGGACCAGGATTTACAAATCCTGGATAAGATGATCGATATCAGCGACTTGGAATTGTTGCAGGAAGAGCAGATTGATTTAATGCGTGACCTGGGGTTGTCTACCTGGAGGCCGAAGATCGCGCCTGTTATCGCCGAAGTGCTGCCTGACGGTGCCGCACAGGAGGCCGGCCTGAATGCGGAAGACAAAATTTTATCGCTCGATGAAACTACCATCGAAAGTGCCCACCAGTGGGTCACGATTATTCGTGATAATGCCGGCGTCGAAATGCGGCTCAGGGTACTCCGGGAAGGGGAGGAACTTGGGTTGAGAATAACGCCGCGAACGCGCAACGAAGCGGGAGAGACATTTGGCTACATCGGCGTGCGCAATCGGGTCGATATTCCCGAGTCGATTCGTCGCGAAATGATGGTTACCGAGCGTTACGGGCCGCTGGAGGGTATGGCGGAAGCCCTGAACAAAACCTGGGGTATGACCTGGCTTACACTTCGGGTACTGGGTAAGCTCGTAATCGGAGAGGCCAGCGTCAGAAACCTGAGTGGTCCGATTACTATCGCCCACTATGCCGGTATATCAGCTCGCATCGGATTAGAGCCTTTCCTGGGTTTCCTCGCGATCATCAGTATCAGCCTGGGTGTTTTAAACCTGTTACCGGTGCCGATGCTTGATGGTGGTCACCTGTTTTACTACCTGGTCGAAGCGATAAAGGGCAGTCCAGTGTCAGAGGCAACCGAGATTATCGGCCAAAAGATTGGTATTTTGCTTTTGTTTTGCCTGATGTCGATTGCCATTTATAACGATTTACTGCGCCTGGTAGAGTAATTTTGAGAACTTTTATCCGGGTCAGTGCGTTGGCACTGTGGTTAGTACCATGCTGGGCGCAGGCCGACAGCTTTGTTGTCGATAGCATAGAGGTTATTGGTAACAAGAAAATAACCATAGGCACCGTTTTCAGCTATCTGCCGATAAACGTCGGCGAGTCACTCGATACAGAGCGCACACCCGAACTCATCCGTGAACTTTATTCAACCGGTTTCTTTGACGATATTGAGTTGATGAGACGCGATAATACTTTGGTTATCAAGGTCGTTGAGCGACCTTCGATTGCAGAAGTCAATTTTGAAGGTAACGAAGATATCGAGGATGAGGCGCTGGAGCAGGCACTAGACCAGGTCGGTATGTCCAAGGGCAGAATTTTCAATGAAAACCAACTCGAAAAACTTGAGCTAGAGTTGCAGCAGATTTATTACTCACTTGGAAAATATGCCGCTCGAATCGAAGCCAACTGGCGCGATCTGGATGAGGGTCGCGTGGCGATAGATATCAACATATCCGAAGGAATTTCTGCAACCATAAAATCAATCAATATCACCGGTAACCAAACCTACGATGAGGACGAGTTACTCGATTCATTCGAGCTCGAGCCCTCCAGTGCGGGTATGTTCGCTGCTGATGAGTACTCCAGTACCCGGTTATCTGCTGATCTGGAGTCACTGAAATCATTTTATCTCGATCGAGGTTTTATCCAGTTCGAAGTTATTTCTCAACAGATCACCATTAGCCCGGATCGGAAGGACATCAGTATTGCTATCAGTATTCGCGAGGGTGAGCAGTACGTGATGAGCAAGATGGAAATTGGTGGGGAGCTGGTTGTCGATGCGGAGGAGCTGCGAGCCCTGATTAGTTTCCGCGAAGGTGAAATTTTTTCGCGCAAGAAAATTAATAGAGTAATCGAGTCTATGCAAAAACGCCTGGGTGAAGACGGCTATGCGTTCGCCCAGGTCAGGGTTGCAAATGAAATCGATGAACTGAATAAAACGGTTCAATTGCGTTTCATAATAGTGCCGGGTAAAAAAATGCGAATTCGCTATATCAGTTTTAGCGGCAACGAGAAAACCAACAATACCGTGCTTCGCAGAGAAATGCGTCAGTTCGAAGGGGAGATGTTTCAGCGTTCAAAATTCGACCGTTCGAAAATCCGATTACAACGGCTAAACTACCTTGGAGCAGTTAACCTCAGTTTGAAAAAAGTACCCGATACAGACGACCAGGTGGATATCGAAGTCGCAGTGACTGAACGTTTTTCGGGCAACTTGAATCTCGGTATTGGCTATTCCCAGAACCAGGGCGCCATCTTAAATCTTGGATTTGCGCATGATAATATTTTTGGTAGCGGTAATTCGCTTTCGTTTACGTTTGATAATTCTGCCGCCACGCAGCGTTACTCTTTCAAATACAGAAATCCCTATTATACGCCAGATGGGATCAGTCGAGGCTTCAACTTCAGTTTCACCGAAACCGATTCATCAGAAAACAATACCAGTAACTACCTGATCGACCGTATCAATCTGTCTATCGACTATGGTATTCCGTTATCAGAATTCAATACCCTCAGGCTTGAGCTCGGTGTTTTACAGAATCGGCTCAATACCACCAGCGAATCAGCAGACGAGGTGTACGATTTTTTGATTGACAACAGTGACGAATTCGATGAATCGACACCACGATCTGAAATTGACGGTGATGAATTTAATACCCTGTTCGGGGCGATAAGCTTAGGCAAGGACACTCGTAACCGGAGAATTTTTGCCACCTCGGGGTCTTTAAACAGTATTAATCTTGAGATCCATGGCGGAGATCTGGAATATTATAAAACCAGGTACCTGCATCAAACAGCATACGCTTTATCCGATACTTTCACACTTTCCCTTAAAGGCAGGGTTGGGTACGGAGACGGTTACGGGGATACCAACGATTTACCAATATACGAAAAGTATACCGCGGGTGGCGTACGTTCTGTCAGGGGCTACGAGTTTAACAGCCTGGGCCCTTTGGATAGCACCGGTGATCCCTTTGGCGGGAATCTACAGGTGATTACAACCGCGGAGGTATTGTTTCCGCTCGAGTGGTTGGGCAGTTCAGAAACCTTCAGGCTTGGGGTATACTTCGATGCCGGGAATGTGTTCGCCGATGCCGACTCTTTCGAGACGGACGAGTTAAGACAATCGGTCGGCTTGTCGGCTAAATGGTATTCGATTATTGGGCCGATAGAGTTCAGCTATGCGTTTCCGGTTAATGATGTTTCGGGCGATGATACCCAGGAATTTCAGTTCTCACTTGGAGCGAGGTTTTAGAGAATACATTGGACAGGTTAACGCACTTATTCCTCATATTGCTATTTCTGGCTATATTTCAACCGGCATCGGCCCAGGAGCCGGCTTACAAAATCGGCTTTGTGAATACGGCGCGAGTGCTAAAAGAAGCGCCGCAGGCACGTAAAGTCGAAGAACGCCTCAAAGCGGAGTTTGAACCACGCGAAGCCCAGTTAAAGCGAAAACGCCAGGAAATCCTCACAATGGAAGATCAATTGAAGACGGATAAGAGTCTAAGTGCTAACGAACGTCGTAAAGTAGAACGTGAAATCAGGCTCAAGGTCAGCCAGTTAAAATTTCTCGAGCAGGAATTTCGCGAGGATCAGAATCTGCGTCGCAATGAAGAGATCCGCGAATTGCAACAGGTTATTTCCAAGATATTAAAAATGCAGGGTGATAATGACAAGTTCGACCTGATACTGACCGAAGGTGTCAGCTATGTTTCTGATCGAATAGATATCACTGCGCAGACGATCGAGATGTTAAAACAACTTGCAGATTCCGGCGAAGAAACGCAGTAGCTTTCGCTATCCCTTTTTACTGATACTACGCCAACTCCAGACGCCAACAGATCATGAGTCTAAACCTGCAGCAACTGGCCAAGGAATTGAAACTCGAATTCCGGGGTGATGCCGGATTGGTCGTCAATGGTGTTGCCTCACCAATATCTGCTGTTACAGGCGAACTATGTTTTATCCAGGATCAAACCTACCTGGGCGATATCAATGCCAGCAATTGCAGCGCGGTCATCCTGCCGGAGGAACTGGCAGCAGACGTAAGTGGTAAGTCGTTATTGCTATCGGGCAATCCTCAGTACAGCTTTATTGAGGCTATCGAGGCACTGGGCATTGAAGCGCAAGCCTGCGCTAGTAATGAGATCCATCCAAGCGCGGTAGTAGCCGATACCGCCAGGCTTGGCGAGGGGGTTACTATTGGTGCGTTAGTCGTGATAGAAGATGATGTCGTCGTTGGCTCTGGCACTTCGATAGGATCAGGTTCGGTAATCGAAAGGTCGGCGAAGATCGGTGCACAGTGCCATTTGCACAGTCGGGTCACGCTGGGATCGGCGGTTAAACTGGGTGATCGCTGTATACTCCACAGTGGTGTCGTGATTGGATCCGATGGGTTTGGACTGGTCATGCATGAGCAACGATGGGAGAAGATGCCACAGCTTGGTAGTGTGGTCATCGAGGATGATGTCGAAATTGGCGCCAATACAACCGTCGACCGGGGCGCGCTGGACGATACGATTATTGAACGCGGATGTAAACTCGATAACCAGATACAGGTTGCACACAACGTGCGGATTGGAGCACATACTGCGATCGCGGCCTGTGTGGGGATAGCCGGTAGCGCGAATATTGGATCTCACTGCAAGATTTCAGGGGCAGCGGTGGTGCTCGGACATTTGACCGTGACGGATAATGTGACGATTACGGCAATGTCGCTGGTAACAAAGGATATTAAGCAACCCGGGGTCTACTCATCCGGTACACCGTTGTTGGAAAATAGTCTTTGGCATCGCTGTAACGCACGTTACAAATCATTGGATAAGCTTGCGCAGACCGTGGCAAAGCTCGAAAAATCGGGAAAATAGCCTCCCGCGGCCTACATTAACTAAAACTGAGGAATTGATTTGGAACTTGATATTCACAAGGTGATGGAACTCTTGCCGCATCGTTATCCGTTCTTACTGATAGACCGGGTAAACGAATTCGAAGAGGGAAAGAGTCTGACAGCGATTAAAAATGTCACTATAAATGAACCTTTTTTCCAGGGGCATTTCCCAGGTCAGCCAATTATGCCAGGCGTTCTGGTTCTCGAGGCGATGGCCCAGGCGACCGGGTTGCTGGCTTTTTCTTCGATGGGTGATGCGCATAAATCCAAGCTTTACATGCTCGTCGGCATTGACAAGGCTCGATTCCGAGGGCAGGTGGTTCCAGGCGATCAACTGATTTTGAAGATATCTCTTAAGCGCAATATGCGGGGAATTGGCATGTACCAATGCGAGGCGAGGATAAACGGAGATGTTGTTGCCGAGGCTGAATTGATGTGTTCCGCCCAGGATCGAAATCAATGATACATGACACCGCTATCATCGATGCCAGCGCAAAAATAGCGGCCGATGTTGAAATCGGGGCTTACAGCGTAATAGGGGCGGACGTCGAGATCGCATCGGGAACGATGATCGGACCCCACGTAGTGGTTATGGGCCCGAGCAAGATTGGCCAGGATAATCGTATCTTTCAATTTTCGTCGATAGGAGAAGCGCCACAGGATAAAAAATACCAGGGGGAACGAACCTGGCTGGAACTTGGGGATCGAAATGTTATCCGCGAGTTTGTGACCCTGAACCGAGGTACCGACGAAGGCAATGGTAAAACGATAATCGGTAGTGATAACCTGTTCATGGCCTATAGCCATGTTGCTCATGATTGCCTGGTTGGTAATCATACTGTTTTTGCCAATGCTGCATCTCTGTCAGGTCATGTTGAGGTTGGTGATTATACGATTCTGGGGGGGTTTACCTCGGTGCATCAGTTTACCCTGATCGGAAGCAAATCCTTTTGTGGCCTCGGCTCGGTGGTAACCCAGGATATCCCGCCTTTTACGACTGCGGCAGGGAATCGTGCCAGGGTAATCGGAATCAACAAAGAGGGTCTAAAAAGAAAAGGTTTCTCCGCTGAACTAATCCAGGCACTGCATAAATCATTTCGACAGCTGTTAAAATCCAGGGGGTCGAAAGAGGAAATAGCTGAGAACTTGAAACCGTTGTGTGAAAAGTATCCGGAAGTTGCTGAATTTGTCGATTTCGTAAAAAATAGTAAAAGAGGGATCGCCAGCTAGCGAGCTTCTTAAAAAGCTCATGACGTTTCGAAGAGCGGGAACAAGTGTGACAACGAAGAGCATAACCATGACGACCCTGTGCAGAAGCCTGGGGTTGATTTTTGCTGTTTTATCATCCTGCCTGGCAAACCAGGTCCAGGCGCTCGAGATTGTGCGATTCATCGAAACCACGGATTATACCTCGGTTATAAAATATGCTTCCGGGCTGAAACTCACTGACGACGGTGTGATTTATGTTACCAGCCGGTCAAAGGGAACCATGCTCAAATTTACCGACGGCAATATCAAAGCCAGCAGACTGTCGCCCTCGGTTTTTGAAAATTCCGAACTGGGCGGAATCGAAGTGCTTCCCAATGGTAACCTGGTCGTCGTCAACGAAAGCTCGGGATCGGTTGCTATTCTCGATCCGCTGTTAAAACCGCTCACTCGATTTTCGCAATCAGGAAGGAGTCCGGGTGAACTCAATGGTCCAAAACCGGTGGCAGTATCGGTCAATAAAAATATTTATGTCGGCGATGTAAATAACAGACAAATCAGTGTATTTAATTCCCAGGGCCTGTATTTGTACAGTTTTGGTCAGCACGGTTCGAGCGGCAGTGACTTGAAAAAACCAACCCATGTCAGCATCGATGCCGAAGAAAATGTTTATGTTCTGGAGGGCCCGGATCGGCTTTCAATATTCGATTTGCATGGAAATCTAATCTATCGGATCAAATCCAGTGAGCTGGAAGAACTTTTTGGGCGTACCCCTAAACTCAGTGCGATGACGACGGATTTGAATGGAACTCTTTACCTGGGAGACAAGGTAAGCAATCGAATTTCAATTTTTGACTGGCGCAAGGGTGAAGTGCTTGGGGTGCACGGGGTTTACGGTAGCGCGCGTTCGCAATACCGTGATATTAGTTATCTTTCGGTCAACGCCTATGGTCAACTCGCGATTCTCGATAAATTAAATAACAAGGTCGAAATAGTTCAGCTGGATCAAACCAGCTTTGCGACACCCGTTGCCAGGGACAGGTTTGAGTTCGGAGCGAAGTTCGAAGCGACTTGTGTAAGGGTAGCTGTTTTTGTCAATGACAAAACCCTGTGCATCAAACCAGAAGACCAGGGAATCGTGGTGTTGGGGCGCGATGGCGCAGAACTTGGTGAGTTTGCCGAATTTGCCGAGATTGCCAGGCAACCCTCTTCAGTTCATGTTGGTGATCAAACTGTGGCGGTACTGGATAGAAACTATTTACATGCCTTTCTCCACGATGGGAAGCATATATTTTCGATCGGGCGGCGTGGTTCTTCACCGGGGGATTTCAATCAGCCCAGTGACGTATTCGTACATGGCGGTTTATATTATGTTGCCGACAGGGGGAATAATCGGGTGCAGGTTTTCGCTGCAGATGGAAAATTTCTGGAAGAAATCAAATCCCGTCAGAACGGGGAGAACCTGTTCGACGAAATAGGACCGATTGCAGTCGATAGCCAGCAAAACCTATATGTGGCTGACGGTGGTGCCCTGGGTGTAATTAACATGATCAGCAAGGATCGTAAAAGAATCGCGACGATCGGTAACGATAAAAAATCAGCTCACAAGATAACCAGTTTTTACGGATTGGATATCGATAAGCAGGACCGGCTTTATGCATTGGCCAGTACCGAGTTCAATGATTACACGGTGATGGTTTACAGGAACCGCAGGCCCTACCGGGTATTTGGTGCTGAAGGTGAGAATGGAACACTGGTGCAGTTCAAGGAGGCAACTTCGATATCGGTCGCTTCCGCCGCAAACAACAGTGTCTATGTACACGATTCCGAACTAAAGCAGAGTTTTCGTTTTGATTTGCTCGAGTACCCGGACGCGGCATTTGGCTTGAATATCGGGGCTGACAATGAGTTGATAAAGCTGGAATGGAGCAGTAGCAAGTCGCCCCTGATTGCCAGGTACGAAATCCAGGGTGCCATCGACAGGAACGGACCGTTTGAAACGATTTCAACCAGTTATGATTTAAAACAAACACTGTGGGTTAGTTCGGCAGGCATGTACACCTGGTTCAGGGTGGTGTCGATAAGCGGTCGCGGATTAAGCGCAACACCGTCAACGCCGAAGGAAAATTATTACCAGAGAATTGTCTCCTTGTACCAGGCGGGCGATTTAGGCGAAGTTGTTAAACTCGCTGATCGGCTGTTGAGAAACGCACCAGGCAATGCCGACGCTCGTAACATTCTCGGTATGAGCCTGTACCAGTTGAAGGATTACACCCGTGCGATTGCCGAATTCAAGCAACTGGAAGCAGTAGAATCCTACCGTAATAAAGCGCTTCTCTACCAGGTACTGGCCTTTTACGACCTCGAGCAATATCTCGATGCCCGTGCATTAATTGACGAGTTGCTGGAACAGGCTCCGACCGATATTGAAGCATATGTTATTTGTACTCGGCTAAGCCTGAAGCTTGCTGATGCGATAGGTGCTGTGAGCTGTGCTGAAGATGGCCTGGCGCTGAATTCAAGTAACGTCGAGCTTCGTTATTTACTGGGTCGTGCCTATATAGAAGCAGGCCTTGCAGAAAAAGGCATCGTGGCTTATCAGGCCATCGTGGAAACCAGTCCGGAGAGTTATAAAATACGTCTTAAGATCGCAAAGGATTTGTATGAGATGGGGAGCTTCGAAGCTTCCCTTAAGCAATATGATGCAGTGTCTCGAGCGCAGCAATACTCGGGACAGGCCGCTGTCGGCAAGGCGAAAGCTTTACTCAGCCTGGACCGGGACAATGAGGCCAGGACCATTGCGCTGAAACTGTCGGGTAAAAAGGAAACCAGGGGCGACGGCCATTACCTGCTTGGGAAGATTGCAGCCAAGCAGAATAATCACAAAGAAGCGGTGTTGCAGTTTACCCGTGCGGGTAAGAATAAACCTGGGGTCGTAGACGTCTGGTTATCGCTGATGCAATCCTATACCGAAATTAATCAACTTCCCAAAGCGGTGAAGGCGCTCGCCCAGGGCATCAAGCATAATCCACAAGCGTTTGAGTTATACCTGTCTGCCGGCAAAATCGAGCTTGAGCGTCAGCAATTCGTGGAAGCCAATGCTTACCTCGACAAGGCTGTCGTGCTTGAACCCAATTCACTGGCGGCACATAAGCTTTATGCTCGAGGACTGTTTGCTACACGCAATTATCGAAGTGCTAATTTTCACGCTGAAGCCGCCGCTCGTATCGACCCGGAAGACGTCGATGTGCTGGTACTGAAGGCCGACATTGCCGATTATCAAGGTAAGACCGGTTCGGCAATCGAATTTTTAAAAACAGCGATTGATCTCGACCCCGCATCACCCGACCTTCAGTATCGCATTGGTCGTGTTTACCAGGATGCCAACCTGTTCGACATATCGCGAGAGCATCTCGAAAAGGCAGCGGGAATGCGCGCTTCCTGGGCCGAGCCGCATGTTGCGCTGGGTAAACTTTATAGCAAACGCCGTTTGTTCGATGACGCGGTTGCCGCTTTTGAAAAAGCGGTCGAGCTCGATCCCTCCGCAGAAAACCGTGCAATCCTGAATGTTGCTTTCGCCGAACGCAAGAAGTCGCTCGAATTTGCCAACAACGCGCCTCAACTGCTGCTATCTGATTTAAACCTGCAGAAAGTGTTTTCAGCAGCTTATAAAAAATACCAGGATCAGCCGATCGGAAGTGTCAAGCTGCAAAATGTCAGTCCCACTGACTACGGTAATTTGAAACTCTCGTTTCAAATCAAGGAATTCATGGATTTTCCAACCTCGGTTGATATCGCCAGGATCGAGGGTAACGAAACCCTGGAAATCCCGATCAAGGCAACCTTCAATAACAAGGTTCTCGAAGTGGACGAAGACACCGGGGTACAGGTCGAAGTGAAATTGACCTACTCGCGCGATGGTCGAAATGACGACATTTCGCTAACCCAGCCGATGACGATTTACGGTAAGAATGCGATGATCTGGGCGGATTCGGCCATGATTGGTTCCTTCGTAACACCCAAGGATGACACCCTTAGAGACTATGTGCGACAGGTCGTTAACACCTTTCAGCCAGATCCCGGACCACTGAACGACAAACTGGTATCGGCGATGGCGTTTTTCAGCAGCCTGGCGGCGTCCAGCATCAGCTATATCGTGGATCCTAATACGCCATTTACCGACTTGCGTGACGATCAAATCGACTACGTGCAGTTTCCTCGAGAAACCCTGCACTTGAAAAGTGGCGATTGTGATGATTTATCGGTTTTGATCAGCGCCGGCCTTGAAAACCTTGGAATTAAAACCGCGCTGATCGAAATACCCGGACATTTATTTATGATGTTCGATACCGGTATTGCCGAGCATGATGCGGGTTTAATCAGCCAGGATAGCAGCCTGCTGGCTTTCAAGGATGGCCATGTATGGATCCCACTCGAAGCAACCATGGTAAATACCAGTTTTATCGAGGCCTGGGCCGAGGGTGCGAATAAATACCAGGCTGCGCTTGAGGCAGGTGAACTCGGTATTATTGATCTGGAACAAACCTGGCAAGAATATAAACCGGTAACCCTGCGTAAAGCCAGTTACACGATCGAATTACCCGAAAAGAGGCGTGCCGAGAGCCTGGTAAAGCAGGCACGAAATGAATTATTACTGAAAAGCATCGATCGCCTGGTATTGCCGTACAAGACCATGGTAGCGAATGACCCGGGTAACATCAGGGCTCGCCTGCAAATTGCCATTCTGTATGCGCGTTTTGGGCTATATCAAGATGCAGAGCTTGAATTCGTGGCTTTGAATGAACTGGCTCCAGATGATAGTGCGGTGAAATCCAACCAGGGTAACCTATACTTCCTGCAGAAAGAGTATAATAAGGCGATTGAATTTTACTCACGGGCCACCGAGTTGGACAATGAAGATGGTGGCATCTGGATTAACCTGTCGATGGCGCAGTACAGGGCCGGTGATTTAAAGCAGGCGAAAATCAGTTATCGGCGGGCATTGCAATTGAACTCGGATCTGGAAAAAGAGTATGATGCATATAGCAAGCTCTTGAGCCAATAGAGGATTAAGAAGTGAAGAAATTACTCATCACCCTATTTTTTGCTGGAATTATTACTGTCAACGCGCCGGTTATCGCACAGGGTACGACGACGATTAATGAAACCAGTTCGCACAGTGTCTTCAAAGGCCTGTTTAAGTCTGTCTGGGCACATCTGAAATCACTCAATCCGACGCAAAAGCAATCTGCCAGATCAAACCAGACCTACCTGGCGGGAATCCGTGGTGCTGAAACAACCGAAACCTTGCTCAAACCCTATTGGAAAGCGGATTTAACCCAGGATGAGAATTTTCAGGCAGAGCTGGAAAGATTCAGCCTGGCGCAATACAAAATGGACCAGGGTGACCTTGAAGCGGCGGTGGTCTTGTTCGACGGTTTTCTGAGTCAGTATGAAGCTAGCGATATGCGCCCCAATGCATTGTTCGCCAAAAGCATCAGCCTGGCAAATATCGATCAACGCAAGCAGTCCCTGGCGGTGATGCGACAGTTTGTGGATGAAAATCCAAACCATCCGTTACTCGCAGACGCCAAACAGGTTATCAATCTCCTAAACTGACCCGGATACCCTATATCGGCTAGCCAAACAGGGGACGGGTCCCCTATCATACCGGCGTGAATATTCTCGCCATCGATACCTCTACCGAAGCCTGTTCCGCCGCACTGTTGCGCGAGGATGGTGCGGTTTTTCATGAGTTTGAAGTTGCACCCCGTCAGCACACACGCTTGTTGCCTGAAATGATGGATCAGGTTCTGCAAGCCTCAGCTGTCACAAAATCGATGATTTCTCATTGTGCTTTCGGTAATGGCCCCGGGGCGTTTACCGGTATCCGTATTGCAGCCGCGCAGGCGCAGGGGATAGGTCTCGGGTTAAACATTCCGTTGTTACCCATATCGACGCTGGCGATTCTAGCCCAGGTCTGCATGGATCGTACCGGACACGCTAATGCGCTGGTCGCGCTGGATGCGCGTATGCACGAAATTTACTGGGCAGTCTATGGGCGCGACAGCAGCAATTGCGCAGAACTTATCGGCACGGAACAGCTTAGCCCGGTAAACAGGGTGGAAATCAACGCGACGATCGAATTCGGCGCCGGGCACGGCTGGGTTGAGGGGTTGCGGGAAAGTGTCAGTTTTCCGGTTGACGAGGGCCTGTTGCCCGACGCCAGGTCATTGCTCAAGCTTGCCAATAAAGCCATAAATCAGAACCTTGGCGTCGATGCCAGGCGGATAAACATTAACTACCTGCGTAACCAGGTAGCCGAAAAACCCCGTTCTTGATAATGCCGGAACTGGTATACCCCTACGGACAGCCGGTTACGGCAGGGATCCTGAAATCGAAGCCGAACGATTTCCGGGTCTGCGAAGAACTGGGATTTGAGCCGAGCGGCGAGGGTGAGCATCTTTTCCTGCTGGTTGAAAAGGAGGGACTTAGCACGCATGAGCTCATTTCCCGCGTCGCCAGCGATTACTCGCTCGATCCCAGGCTTATCGGTTATAGCGGGCTCAAGGATAAACATGCGCTCACGCGTCAGTGGTTGAGTTTGCATATGCCAGGTAAAAAACCACCAGCCGAACTGTTCCAAGGCAATGGATACCAGGTTTTGAGGCAGGCCAGCCATAACCGTAAGCTGCGCCCGGGCACCCACAAGTACAACTCTTTCCAGGTACATTTGCGTGAAGTCGGTGACCTTCCCGATAAAACCAGGGAGCAAATTAGTGCCGTCACCAGGCAGGGATTTGCGAATTATTTTGGCGCACAGCGATTTGGTCGCCAGCAAGATAACGTCACACAGGCGCTCGAGCAATTACCCGGGCGCCGGTTGACACGTTCGCGCAAGAGTATTTTGTTGTCATCGCTGCGCAGCCACCTGTTTAATCGAATTCTGGCGCAGCGAATCAGCCTGGGCCATTGGGAACTGCCGCTGGAAGGAGATGTTTTTATGTTGCGGGGGAATCGCTCGATTTTCTCCGAAACCCTCGATGACAGGCTTGTAGAAAGATTTCGGGCGCTGGATATCTCGAGTACCGCGAGTCTTTACGGCTCCGGCCAGGTTTTATTGACGGGGGAGCCCCAGGCTATCGAAGCGCAGGTTTTTGCTGAATATGACGCGATTACCCGCTGTCTCGATCAGCAGGGAGCCAGGCTGCAAATGCGTGCCTTGCGTGCAGTTGTCGATAACTTCAGTTACGACTACGATGCCGGGGATCAATCCCTGCTATTGAAACTGGATCTGCCGGCTGGATGTTATGTGACTACCGTGCTTGATCACTTCATTAAACTGCAGGATGCAAATTAAGCGTTTTTTCGATAAACACAGAACCAACCTTCGGGCTCGCGATCTTTATAATAGCTATCCATTTCGCAACTGACAGGGCTGGCGATGCCCTTTGCGGCCATGGCTGCCAGTTTTTCTTCAAAACCCATCGTTGTCCACAGATCCTGGTGGATGGTGCAGGCCAGGATGCCGCCCGGTTTCAGAATTCGAAATATTTCATCCAGCGGTTCCGGACCGACGTGACCATGGGTAAATGTCCCTGATGAAATAACGGCGTCATAACTCTCGTCGTTGCGTTTCAGCGCCTGGTTAACATCGCCCACCAGGAGTTCGCGGTAAATGCCGCGCTCGCTGGCAACACGCACCATATCGGGTGAGAGATCGATCCCGTCGAGATTGGTATAACCTTTTGCGGCGAGGAATACGCAGGTCAATCCGGTGCCGCAACCAATGTCGAATACCGTTGACTCGGTATCGGGTAAATGCTGGCTTAGCTGTTGTGCGATTTTTGTCGGTGACGTATATCCAAGCTCGTTGAGCATCTGGTGATCATAATCCGCGGCCCATTTGCGGTAGAAATCGACCATGCTGGCCTCATCGACGAGATGATAGGCAGCATCGACGAATTCATTCGGTCCTTTGGGCTCGGTCATGTTTTTAAGCCGTCATATTCTGGCCAGTATGGTCTGGGCATCGCTGATTTCGAATTTTTGTGGTGCCTCGACATTGAGTACATCGACCACGTTATCGTTGATCACCATCGCATAACGCTGTGAGCGTATACCCATGCCCGTAGCATCACGATCCTCTTCCAGTCCGATGGCCTTCGTGAAATGGGCACTACCGTCGGCGATCATCATTATCCTGTCGTCTACGTTTTGCTGCTCACCCCAGGCATGCATGACATGTGCGTCATTCACCGAGAGGCATATGATGAGGTCTATTCCATTTGCGAACAGTTCATCCGAAGCAACCACGTAACCCGGCAGATGGGACGCGGAACAGGTTGGAGTGAAGGCGCCAGGAAGTGCAAACAGCACAACTTTTTTACCCTTGCAAAGATCAACAATGTTTATGGTTTCGACATTGCTGTCGGTCTTATGCTGTATCTCGATGGCAGGTATTTTGTCACCAACCTGGATTGTCATAATTGTTCTCTTTTTGATAAATTGTGAAACCGAGATACTACATTGAAACCTGATTTTTCCCAACGATAACGGATAGCTTGATGCGGCAACCAAACCTGCTCAAACATCGTGGTCACTGGATCTTTGATCTGGACGGTACCCTGACCGTGAGTGCACACGATTTTGATCACATTAGACGCGAACTGGGGCTGGGGCCGGAAACCCCGATCCTGGAGGCTCTGCATGCAATGCCAGAGAGTGAGGCTACGCCGCTATGGGAGTCTTTGAATGAACTTGAATTTTACTACGCGGGGAAGGCTTCGGTGATGCAGGGGGCCAGCGAACTATTGCAAAAGCTCCATGACGGCGGACGTCAAATGGCAATTCTGACGCGTAATACCATGCCGGTAGTCAAACAGACCTTGCAGGCCTGCGGGATAGACCACTTTTTTCCGCTGGATCATATTCTGGATCGTGATTCCTGCATTCCGAAACCCTCACCCGACGGCGTTAAACGCTTGCTGAATTTCTGGCAGGCTGATGCTAAAGATGCGGTCATGGTCGGCGATTACCTGTATGATCTCGAGGCTGGTAAGGGTGCAGGTGTAGCGACGGTACATCTGGACACCCGTGGTAATGTAGACTGGGCTGAATTCACCGATATCCGGGTCGAACAACTGGGCGAGATAATCGAGTACATATGAATAGAATAATGAGGCTGATTGCGCTTGGGATCGTATTGCTAGCTTTGGCGGGTTGTTCTGAAAAAGACTTGCGCCAGGCTTATGAAATCGTTAGTGCGAGTGGTGATGAAGTACCGTTGACCAATTCGGAGGTTGTGGCGGCTCTCAAGGATTCGCTATCGCGAGGAATCTCGAAAGGGGCGGTGAGCGCGTCGGCTAAGAATGGTTATTACGGTAACCCGCGGCTTAAAATCGAATTTCCCACCGAGGTGCGCAAAGTGGAAAAAGCACTGCGCAAAATCGGACTCGGCAAGGATGTCGATCGTTTTGTCAAGCAGCTGAACCGCAGTGCCGAAAAAGCCGCAATCAAATCCAAGCCGATTTTCATAAAAGCGATCACCTCTATGACCATTCGGGATGCTTTTGATATTTTAAATGGTGCCGATGATGCCGCGACCCAATACCTGGTCCGCACCACCGGAGACGATTTGCGCAAAGAATTCCTGCCTATTGTCAGTGATACGCTGCAGCAAACCAGTGCCACTCGATATTACGGTGATATTGTCAATAAGTATAACCAGCTTCCATTGGTGGACGATGTTGATCCGGATCTCGAGGCTTATGCTACCGACAGCGCGATAGCGGGCCTGTTTGTGTTGATCGCGGACGAAGAGGCCAGTATCCGTGCCAATCCGGCTGCGCGCACCACCGAACTATTGCGTCGTGTGTTTGGCAGCCTCGATTAGCCCCGGGTTTAATTTCGGAATGCTAGCCGAAACCGATGTTTTCGAGGTAGCAACCTCACTCTTTAATCGCAATCGTTCCGACGACGGGCTGCTCGAGGTTCAGGTAATCGCCACAATCCATGCGCATAACCTGTTCGTGTGAACCGGCATTAAAGCAAAGGTCATCCACTTCGGTCACCATTGCGTCGACGAATACCCTTATGCCGTAGAGCGACCCGAACGGGGACATGGCACCGACCTCGCAATCTGGAAATAACTCCCTGAATTCATCCTCGGTGGCCAATCGGGCCACGTCCGCGCCCGCAAGGCCCCTGAGTGCGGCGATGTCCACGTGGCGGGATGCCGATACTACCGCCATAACTTTTTCACCATCCAGGTCAACGATTATTGTTTTTGCAAATTCGCGCCTGGGCACGAAAGTCGAGGCGGCAGTTTCGCGAGCCGTATAAGCAGGCGAATGGTTTATGCTGATATATTTGATATTGCCTTCGTCCAGTATCTGTTTCAGTTTTTGCGCAGGCATGAGATTGATACTCCATTAGATCTGATATCTAAAGCATTGCAGAAAAATCTTCGAGACAAACTGACCGATATCAAAATGTCTACCTAAATTCTCCGTTGCGCGCCGCGGGTAATCCGTTTGATTGCGGGAAATTCAGTAATATGTGGTTTGCATTCCGGAATCCTGATACATGCGATAGGCTACCGTGCTAGATAAGGGGAAACTATTAGAGCAGGTTGGCGACTTTTAGCTGTTGTTTGCTGATTGCATCGTAGGGTTCGTTGCGAGTCCTGTCATGCACGTGCATTCGATAGTTAACGAACGCCTCCGCGTCTTCGTAATGCATGAACGGATTGCCTTCAAGCTGGTCTGCCAGGGTGCAGGTTTGCTTCACCGAGTAATTGTGGCCTGGATGGATGAGCATATCCTGCGGCAAACGCTGTTTCATGTTTTTCAGTGTCTCGAACATGTGTTCGGGATTGCCGCCACTCATATCGCAGCGCCCACAGCCGAACACGAAAAGCGTATCACCGGTAATGATTTCATTACCGAGTTGATAACAGGCAGAACCGGGCGTATGCCCGGGAGTATGCAAAATCTTGATCGTGGTCTCGCCAAGTGTCAGTTCATCACCGCCGTGGTGCAGACTCGGTTTGTCAAGTTCGTGTGCCCAGAATTCATACTCCGGTTTAAGCAGGTGCACTTCGGCATTGGCGTGGTTCAGTAATTCCTCGATGCCATTGATGTGGTCATTGTGGCTATGGGTCAGCAAGATATCGGTAATATCGAGATTGTGCTGGTTGGCACGGGCCACAATTTGACCGACTTCCCAGGCCGGGTCCACGACCGCGCACCGATGGCTGGCAATATCCTCGATCAGGTAAACGAAATTTTCCATGGGCCCCAATTCCATTGAGTGCACTTTGAATCCAGAATCTGACATGATTTGCCTCCAGTTTTTGATGCTCGCATTATACGCTTATGCTGGATTTTTGCGCGATTTCTAAAGACAATACGCACCTCTTTAAGGCCTGGTCTTTCAGGCCGGATTGCAACAGGAAAAACATGAGTAAAACAACGGTAAACAAAGTGGTGCTGGCCTATTCAGGCGGCCTTGATACCTCGGTTATCCTAAAATGGCTGGAAGATGAATACGAATGTGAGGTAGTCACCTTCACTGCTGACATCGGCCAGGGAGAAGAGCTCGAACCGGCCCGCATCAAGGCTGAAAAATATGGGGTCAAGGAGATATACATTGAAGACCTGCAGGAAGAGTTCGTACGCGATTTCGTCTACCCGATGTTTCGTGCTAACACGGTTTATGAAGGCGAGTACCTGCTTGGAACTTCAATAGCCCGTCCCCTGATCGCGAAGCGCCTGGTCGAAATTGCTGCTGAAACCGGTGCCGACGCGGTGTCGCATGGTGCCACGGGCAAAGGTAACGACCAGGTCCGATTCGAGCTCGGCGCCTACGCGTTGAGCCCTGATATTCGTGTTATCGCACCCTGGCGAGAATGGGATTTGAACTCTCGCGAAAGCCTGCTTGCCTATGCCGATGTCGCCGGGATTGCGATCGAAAAGAAAAAGGCAGGCAAGTCTCCGTATTCGATGGACGCTAACCTGTTGCATATTTCCTACGAAGGCGGGGAACTGGAAGATCCATGGTTCGAGGCACAGGACGATATGTGGCAGCGCTCCGTATCCCCTGAACTGGCGCCGGACAAACCGACCTACCTGGAACTCGGGTTTGAAAGCGGAGACATTGTTTCGATCGATGGAGAGTGCTTGAGTCCTGCACAGGTACTAACACGCCTTAATCTGGAGGGTGGTGCCCACGGTATAGGTCGCCTGGATATCGTTGAAAATCGCTATGTCGGTATGAAGTCGCGCGGTTGTTACGAAACCCCGGGCGGCAGCATTATGCTCAAGGCCCATCGTGGAATCGAGTCGATTACGCTCGATCGCGAGGTCGCACATCTGAAAGATGAATTGATGCCTAAATATGCCCACCTGATCTACAACGGATACTGGTGGAGTCCCGAGCGTAAGATGCTTCAGCAAATGATCGATGCGTCGCAGGTGACGGTAAACGGTGAAGTTCGAGTCAAGCTGTTCAAGGGTTCGGTCAGCGTGGTAGGTCGTAAATCCGCCACCAATAGCCTGTTTGACGAAGCGATAGTTACCTTTGAAGATGATCGCGGCGCTTATGATCAAAAAGATGCCGAGGGCTTTATCAAGCTAAATGCGCTGCGGATGCGTATCGCTGGAAAAATATGAACCCGGCAGCGCAGCGATTAATTCTGGTGTGCCTGTTACTGGGCATACTTGCCGCCTGCTCCTCTTCAAACGAAGAGGATGAAGTTGCCAGAGACCAGAAGTACTACTTTCTCGAATCCCTGAAACAGGTGGAAGCTGGCGGCAGACAATTACAGACACCTGACTTGGAACAGGCAGAGCTGGTGCAGGCACTGACCATGCTCGATCAAGGACTTAAACTTGCGTTCCAGGTTGAGCGAAAATTCCTGGATGAACTGGATCTTCGCCTGGGAAAAAACTTTCAGCGATATTTCGTCAACGGGGTTGAGAATTATCGTGTTGGAATCGAGGCCGGTGATGAAGCGCAACAGCAGGAAGGTTTGAAATTACTGGCTCGATGGGCCGAATTCTGGAATGCCGAGCGAGTGGCGATAGAAGCCAGGTTAAATCCAGGCTAGCGTAGAACGAATACCTTTATCGAGGTTTGAAATGGGGCAGGTTCGTAGCGTAAAAGGCTTTGTTACAGGTCGCGTGCAGGGCGTAGGTTTCCGTTACTTTGTCATGCGTCATGCACAAGCCCGGAATCTTTCCGGATACGTACGTAACCTGGATGATGGGCGCGTCGAGTTTTGTCTGCATGGAGATGGGGATTCGGTTTCGAGCGTAACTGAAAATATTCGTGTCGGCCCCTCGCATGCAAGAGTAGATGAGCTGATGATTGAAGAAACGGATCAGGCCCCGCTTACCTCCGAGTTCGTTATTCGTTAGTCGTGGCAAGCAACAGGGGTAAGGTTAAACTACCAGACTTACTCGTGTTGCAGGCGAGCCTGAACTCGAGCCAGCCCGTCGTCGTCGACCTCGACGCTAAAATCAATGGGACGGCAGCAAACTTCGCAATCCTCGATGTATTCCTGGGTTTCGATCGAACCATCGACCAGCAGCGTAATATCTTCCCAGCAATAAGGGCACTGCAATGCCACCTCTATCAGTTGATTAATCATTACTCGGGGAGTATACGCAGGATGCGGCCGCTGTCGGTGGAGAAATAAATCCAGCCCTCGGCGCTTGTGACCAGTGCGCGAATGCGTTCATTCAGATCTTCAAGGATACGTTCTTCGTTGACTACCTGGCCAGATGGAGAGAGCTCGATTCGATTCAAATGGCGCAGTTTGAGTGCGCCAGTAAACAGGTTGCCGCGCCACTCGGGAAAGGCTTTGCCACGGTACATCACCAGGCTACCTGGCGCGATCGATGGAATATAAACCTTGCGTGGATCCTCCATACCCGGCTTACTGGTTCCCTCGCCAACCGCTATTGGTCCCCAGTATTCCTTACCGTGGCTGACGACCGGCCAGCCATAATTTCGCGCCCTGGTGATGAGATTGATTTCATCGCCCCCCCGTGGCCCATGCTCGATCTCCCATAATCGAGAGGTCTGGACATCGAAAGCCAGTCCCTGGGGATTGCGATGACCGAAACTCCAGACTTCTTCGCGCGTCCTCGGATTATTATAAAAAGGATTATCCGATGGAATGCTGCCATCAAGATTCAGCCGTATTATCGAACCGATATGATTGCTCAGGTCCTGTGACATGTGACGCTTGCCACGATCCCCGACACCGAAAAATACATGTCCGTCGTCGTCAAAGGCGATGCGACTGCCAAAGTGCCTTCGCGTATCGGTGGCCGAATCGGTGACCAGTAAATCCTGCCAGTCGACCAGTCGGTCCTGATCCAGGCGCGCTCGCGCGAGCGTGGTCGCTGCCTCGCCCTTGGAGGCCTTGCTGTAGGTAAAGTAAATCCAGCCCTCGCGTTCATAATTGGGCCCGACGGCTACATCAAGCATGCCACCCTGGCCTTCGGCGACAACTTCGGGTACACCGCTGAGAGCAACAGAGGCGGATTTTTTTATGTCGATCAGGAGTATGCGGCCCGCTCGTTCGGTGACCAGGAGTTGGTGCGAGGATATAAATGCAATGCCCCAGGGGACACCCAGGCCATTGACCAGCTCTTCAACGAGAATTCCGGGGTAGCCCTGCTCAATTTCGTGAAACTGCTGTGCCGCCAAAGGGGTTGCTGCAATGCACCCCAATAGGATGACCAGGCAACTTGAAAGGATTCGGATTAACAAAAACATGGCTTTACAGTACAAAACCTGCACGCATAATACCAGAGCGATGAATGCGCCCAAAATCTGTTGCCAACAATTGGTTTGATTGCTGATGCAAAATAAGGAGTCACCCGTTACCTCCGACCTGGTGTTAATCGGGGGAGGGCACAGCCATTTGTTTGTGCTCAGGCACTTTGCGATGAATCCGCAGCCTGGGTTACGGATTACCCTGGTGACGCGTGATCTGCATACTCCTTACTCGGGCATGCTACCGGGATTTGTCGCCGGGCACTACGATTACGACGCAGCGCATATTGACCTGCTGCCGTTGGCGCGCTTTGCCGGTGCACGTATCATTCACGCTGAAGTTACCGCTATCAATGCCGAGCGCAAGCAAATTACGATTGCCGGGCGCCCGTCGCTTGATTACGATCTTTTATCGATTAACACCGGTTCCCGACCCACCAGTCCGAGGCTTGAGGGCCAGGAAAACGACCAGTTCGCGGTTAAGCCTGTCGATCGCTTTATCGAATCCTGGCATCGACTCGAGCAGCGTCTTGTTGAAGCTGATAAGGACCTGCAGTTAGCGATTATTGGCGGTGGCGCCGGTGCTATCGAACTGGCCCTGTCATTGCAATATCGCGCCTCGCAGCTAGCGCGGCGACAGGCCAGCCTTCAGCTTCTGATTGTGACCGACCGCGACAGATTGCTGCCGGGTCACAATAACCGGGCACGGCAGATGTTTGCGGATATTTTGCAACAACGATCGATCCCGGTTTTTTATCAACACCGGGTAACAGGATTTCGAAACGGGTTTCTGCAAGGTGATTTCGAGGCACCGGTGGCCGCCGATGCAGCCATCTGGGTTACCCACGCGAGCCCCGCGGACTGGTTGATCGATTCCGGGTTGGCACTCGACACTAACGGGTTTATCGCGGTTAATCCCTGTCTGCAAAGCATTTCGCACGATGACGTGTTTGCCGCAGGCGATGTCACAGCGGTAACCGATTACCCCAGGCCCAAATCAGGGGTCTTCGCGGTACGCCAGGGCCTTCCCCTGGCACGCAATCTCATCCTCAAATACCAGCAGCGGGAACTCAGGCCATTCAGGCCACAAGCTCAATTCCTGTCGCTGATTTCAACCGGGGATCGTTTCGCCATTGCCAGTCGCGGTCCCTGGGCCTTCAAGGGAAAATGGTGTTGGTGGCTCAAGGACAGAATCGATCGCAAGTTCATACGGCGTTTTTCCGAACTACCCGAGATGACGCGCGTCGAAGACGATCGCGGGGAGATCGCACCCATGCGCTGTGGTGGCTGTGGTTCGAAGGTTGGCAGTGAAATCCTGGAGCAGGTGCTTGACCAGATTGGTCAGAAATATGAAATCAGCAATGATTCCGGGCTCGAACATCCGGATGATGCTGCCCTCATAAGGGTTCCAGCGGGCAGGGATTTGATCCAATCAATAGATCATTTCCGCAGCTTTATCGATGATCCATACCTGTTTGGTAAAATAGCGACCAATCATGCGCTGGGTGATCTGCACGCGATGGGTGTGGATGCCCACAGTGCCATGGTGATCGCAAATGTTGTCTATGGTAGCGAAGACAAGCAATCCCAGGATTTGTTCCAGTTGATGTCGGGCGTTGTCGAAACCTTGCAACAGAACGGAACCCTGTTGATTGGCGGACACAGTGGTGAAGCCAGCCAGATGAGTTGTGGTCTTAGCGTAAACGGATTCGCAAGACCCGAAGACTTGATATTGAAAACCGGTGTGCGACCTGGTGATGTGCTGATATTAACCAAGCCGTTGGGCAGCGGCGTTCTGTTTGCCGCGGATATGCTGGGTAAAGCGCGGGGCGACTGGCTCGATGCCGCAATTGAACAGATGCTGATGTCAAGCCGGGATGCGGCAAGTTGCTTGCGGCAGTACCAGGCCAGCGCCTGTACCGATGTTACCGGCTTTGGTTTAGCCGGGCACCTGTTTGAAATGGCGCGCGAGTCTGCTTGTGTGATCGAGATTTACGTCGATCGACTGCCGCTTTATCCCGGTGTGACCAGTTTGTCGCGCCAGGGTATCGCCAGTTCACTGCAACCGCAGAACATCCGCATTCGACACAGCATCAAGGATACCGAAAATCTGGCTAGCCACGAAAACTATCCCCTGGTTTTTGATCCCCAAACCGCCGGTGGCCTGGTGGCAAGCGTTGCCGAGGCGCAGGCAGGTGAATGTATGCAGAAGTTGCGGCAGCTAGGCTATGACCAGGCGCAGGTTATTGGTCGCGCGATTGCCAGAACCGGATCGGAGCGGACTCTAAGCCTGGTTATTTCCTGAGACCGAGCAGCCCCGACTCCTGGATGACCTGTGCACAGGAGGCCTCGCCGTGTGGTGCCATTAAATGGGCGCCGGCACAGCCCTCGATTTCAGAAAACCCTTGCAGTAGTTCGGCACAAATGGCGCGCCCCTCAGCTTTTTGGTCATCGGCAGCTTCGAGGCGTGTGATGATTTCGTCCGGTACCTGTACCCCGAAAAGGTTATCGTTCATCCAGCGCGCTGACCTGGCCGATGCCAGGGGTCCGATACCGATCAGAAAGTGAGCCTGCTCGGTAAAGCCACCATCCACCAGTGCCTGGCAGTAACGCCTGACTTTATCCAGCTCAAAGCAATACTGGGTCTGAAAAAACTGAGTACCATTGTCAATCTTGGCCTGCAGCCTCGCAGCAGGCCAGTTGTCTCCGGGCTCTGCCGGCATTTCTGCAGCACCTAGAAAGAGTGATGGTGCGGGATTGATTTCCCGTCCGGATGGGTAGGTGCCTGCATCACGCATATCGCGCATTTGTCGCATCAGCTGGCCGCTATCGATCTCAAACACTTCGGCGGCATCGGGTTGATCGCCGGCCGCCATCTTGTCGCCAGTCAGGCACAGAAAATTATGCACACCTAACGCAGCGGCGCCAAGAACGTCTCCCTGCAAGGCCAGGCGGTTACGATCGCGGGTGGTCTGTTGAAGCACTGGCTCGATGCCTTCCCGAGCCATGATTGCGGCCGCTGCTAACGCCGACATGTGGACCCGGGCGCTGGCGCCGTCGGTCACGTTTACCGCGTCAGCCAGGCCTTTGAGGCAGTCTACGCGATCGAGAACCGACTGCGGCGAGGATGAATCAGGAGGCGAGGTTTCGGCGGTCATGGCAAACTGGCCGGCCTCTAATACCTGCGCGAGTTTGCTTGGGGTGGTTTCTGTCATAAGGGTTTGTTCCAGGGTGTTGATCGGTTACCGGGATAAGTCTTCAGGCCTGGCCTGTTTGAGCGCGTCTGTTATCAAGTAGGCCAGTTCTAGTACCTGGTCGGCGTTGAGCCTGGGATCGCAGCTGGTCAGGTAGCGGGTTGCCAGGTCAGAATCAGCAATCTTGTAGGCACCGCCGGTACACTCGGTGACGTGTTCACCGGTCATTTCAAGGTGGATCCCCCCGGGGTAACTTCCCTCGGCCTGGTGCACAGCAAAAAACTGATTCAGCTCGGACAGAATATCGTCGAACTGGCGGGTTTTAAAACCGGAGCTGGATTTAACCGTGTTGCCGTGCATCGGGTCCGAGGACCAGACGACATTACTGCCTTCTTTTTGCACCGCATGAACCAGTCGGGGTAGCGTATCGGGTAACTTGTCGGCTCCCATGCGGGTTATCAAAGTTAGCCGACCGGGTTCGTTTGCCGGGTTGAGTGCGTCGATCAAGCGCAGCAAGTCGTCCGGTTTGGTGGCTGGACCGATCTTGACACCGACCGGGTTTTCAATGTGTTTAAAGAATTCGACATGTGCATGATCGAGCTGACGGGTGCGCTCGCCAATCCAGACAAAATGGGCCGAGCAGTTGTAGCAACGGCCGGTGAAAGAATCGATGCGTGACAACGCTTCCTCGTAGTTCAGCAGTAAGGCCTCGTGCGAAGTGAATAACTGGGTTTCACGAATTGACGGCGCGGTTTGCGATGTAATTCCGCAAACTTCCATAAAACCCAGTGCATCCTCGATACGTTCGGACATTTTCAGGTAACGTTCCTTGCCGGGACTGGCTTCGACAAAGCTCATATTCCAACGATGCACCTGGTGCAGGTCGGCGAGACCTCCCTGGGCAAAGGCCCGCAGCAGGTTAAGCGTGGATGCACTTTGATTGTAAGCGCGCAGCATACGCTCAGGGTCGGGAATTCTGGCACTGGGGTCGACATCGGCTGCATTGATAATATCGCCGCGAAAACTGGGCAACGAGAGCCCGTTTATTTCCTCGAAATCAGCCGAGCGTGGCTTGGCAAATTGTCCCGCCATGCGTGCGATCTTGGTAACGGGACGTCGACCGCCGAAAGTCAGCACCACCGCCATTTGTAGCAGCACCTTGAATGTATCTCTTATTTTATTAGCACTGAACTCGGCAAAGGATTCGGCGCAGTCACCTGCCTGGAGAACAAAGCCTTTTCCTTCCGCGACATTGGCTAGATTTTGCTTGAGGTCTCGAATTTCCTGGGCAAACACCAACGGGGGCAGGGCGCACAATCGGTTTTCCACGTCTTGCAGGTGCTGCTGGTCCGGGTAGTCAGGTTGTTGCGTAATTGGAAATTTCCGCCAGCTAGAGGGCGAAGAATGGTTTGTCAAATTGACATCGATTGGCATGGAATCTTGTTGCTTCGGAAAAACACCCGAAAATGCCTGAAATTGAAGGAAAAGGCCAGTAAAAACAGGCGAGAAAACAGTTTTCCGTCTTCTTGATTACATGCATACCCCTATAAACGATGTTAGTATTAGCCGCAGCAAACGGAATTACAGAGTTATTTCGTGAAAGCTATAAAACTAAAACATACCTAAGAGAGAGCGTAATGAAAAAATTACTTATTGCTTCAACCCTGCTGACCTTGTCAGCATCCGTTGGCGCTGAAGATATCAAGGTCGGGGTTATTCTCGGCTTTACCGGACCGATTGAATCGCTAACGCCAGGGATGGCTGCGGGTGCCGAGTTGGCACTTGCAGAAGCATCTAAATCGGGCAGTTTTTTAGGTGGTCAATCAATTTCCAGCGTGCGCGGTGATTCGACCTGTATCGATTCAGCGGCGGCTTCGTCTGTCGCCGAAAGGTTGATAACCGCGGATGGCGTGGCGGCGATTATGGGCGCCGATTGTTCGGGTGTTACCACTGCGATCGCCAATAACGTCGCGGTACCTAATGGCGTGGTGATGGTATCGCCCTCGGCAACGTCTCCCGCCTTGTCAACAATTAACGACAAGGGTTTTTTCCATCGTACTGCACCTTCCGACGCCCGCCAGGGCCAGGTGCTGGCATCCGTTTTGCAAAGTCGCGGTATTGATGAAGTTGCCGTTACCTATACCAACAACGATTATGGCAAGGGCCTTGCCGACTCCTTCACCGCGTCTTTCAAAGCGCTCGGTGGGAAAGTTTCGATTAGCGCGGCGCATGAAGATGGCAAAGCGGATTACTCGGCCGAAGTGGGTGCACTGTCCGCCTCGGGCTCAAAGCATCTCGCCGTTTTTGGTTATGTTGACCAGGGCGGGAAGGGCATTATCCAGGCGGCGGTGGATGCGGATGCATTCGATAGTTTCGTCATGGCTGATGGCATGGTCGGTGATTCGCTGATTGCCGCGATAGGTTCAGCACTGGACGGTTCGATCGCAACCCTGCCAGGTGGAGCATCCGGTGCCGATGCGTTCATGACCTTTGCCAAGACCAACGGTATAACCGGTGATGGGCCGTTTGTTCCTGAATCCTACGATGCTGCTGCCCTGCTGGTGCTTGCGATGCAGGCTGCCGGTTCGGCGGATCGAGCTGCGCTGCAGTCCAAAATGATGATGGTCGCCAATGCACCGGGCAAGAAAATTGGCCCGGGTGAGCTTGACAAGGCATTGAAGATTATCGCCGCCGGCGGTGATGTCGATTACCAGGGTGCTACCAACGTCGAGTTCAACGATGTAGGTGAAGTTTTTGGCTCCTACAAGGAACTGGAAATCGGTAACGGCAAGTGGAATACCATTAAAATCCATTAAGATAGTTTCGACCTGTCCCAGAGCCTGGTTCCGTTTACGGTGCCGGGCTTTTTTATGACCCCTGTTTCCTGACTACCTCGGGGAGAATTCCGCCCGGGCTGAAGCGTAATACCAGTAGCAGCACCAGTCCCATGAAGAACAGGCGCATATGCTGGGCATTTTCGATCAGGTGGATGCGTATCGCGTTGCCTTCATCGAGCCAGCCGGTACTGAACGCCATCAGCCATACGCCTATGGGTTCGGCCTCGATCCAGACTAACCAGATCAAAAACCCGCCCAGCACAGAACCCATGTTATTGCCGGAGCCACCAACGATAACCATAACCCAGATCAGGAATGTGAAGCGCAGTGGTTGATAGGAAGTCGGTGTGAACTGCCCATCCAGGGTTGTCAGCATCGCGCCCGCAACACCAATAACCGCCGAACCGATAATGAAGATTTCGAGGTGGCGCCGGGTAACATCTTTACCCATTGCACCGGCGGCAATTTCATTGTCACGTATCGCCCGCATCATTCTACCCCAGGGGGAATTCAGTGCCTTGACACTGAGTAACAGGACAATAACGAGGACGCCGGCAAACAGCCCCGTATAACAAAACTTGACGAAGATACTCGATCCATCGATGACGAATTGCTTGAGCGCCAGTTGTTGTTCAGCCTCGTTTAGAACACCGAGCGAGCCACTGTGCCACCAACGCATAAAATCGATAAACCAGGTTGTGGTTTGCAGGTCAATTTCGTAGGGAACCGGACGCGATAAACCGGTTACATTTTTAACACCCCGGGTGAGCCAGTCTTCGTTTTTCAGAACCGCCAGAATGATTTCGGATATTCCGAGGGTGGCTATGGCGAGGTAATCGGCACGCAGGCCAAGCGCAACCTTGCCGATACACCAGGCAATACCGGCGGCAACGATACCCCCAAATACCCAGGAAAAAATGATTGGCAGCCCCATGCCTCCCAGGAATCCAGTCTTGGCGGGTTCGATCGCTTCGATCGCGGTAACCGCGGGATCAAAAAAGAATCGAGTCAGCGCCAGACCACCGATAATTACCAGCGCCAAAGCCAGGTTACGTTTGCGGCCGGCAGCGAGTTTGCGATAGCAAACTATCGATGCGGCAATGGTGACGGCAAAACACAAAGCGGCGAATAACAAGCGGCCCCAACTCGCCTGCCAGGCCTCGGTGATCGGTGCCTGGGACACCAGTACTGCACTCATACCGCCCAGTGCCGCGAAACCCATAACACCGACATTGAGCAATCCCGCGTAACCCCATTGCATGTTAACGCCAAGCGCCATAACCGCTGATATCAGGCACAGGTTAAGAATTCCCAGCGAGACGTTCCAGGACTGGACCAGGCCGATAATGACCAGTAGCAGCGCAATTACCGAGAAAGCGAGTTGGGTTTTGAGAGTGTTGCTCACAACACCTTACCCTTGAGGATGCCGGTGGGTCGCACCAGTAGCACCAACACCAGGATCACGAAGGAAACGGCAAACTTGTAATCGGTTGAAAGCAGCTGCAACAGACCTTGAGGTTCCAGGCTTTGTGGCAACAGGTAGATGAAGACTTTTTTATAGGCATAGGTCACCATGACCTCGGAAAAGGCAATGACATAACCGCCGACAATTGCGCCGATCGGATTGCCTATGCCACCGACGATCGCCGCTGCGAACATGGGCAATAACAGCTGTAAATAGGTAAATGGTTTAAAGCTTTTATCAAGACCATAAAGAGTACCTGCAATCGTTGCGAGGATTGCGGTAATGATCCAGGTCACTAATACAACCCGATCAGGATCAACCCCCGAGAGCAGTGCCAGGTCTTCATTATCGGAATAGGCCCGCATTGCTTTGCCAGTGCGGGTTTTTTGCAGGAACCAGAATAACAGTGCGACCAGGATAATAGCCACCACGATGGTCAATCCCTGCGATACCTTGATGCTTAAACCCTCGCTAAGCCCGGTCATGGACTTGAAATTCCGGGCGCTCACGATGAAGCGTTCCCCGTCGAGGAATCGCTGGTCGTTTGGTCCAATGACGAAGCGCACTATGCCATTGGTCATAAACATGACGCCCATTGACGCGATCATGAAAGTTACCGGCACGGCCTTGTTGTGCCGGTAGTACCGGTAAACGGTTCTGTCGGTCACAACCAGCAACAGTATTGTGGATGCAATTCCTGCCGGCAGGGCAAGCAGGGCGGTGGGCAATGGACCCAGGTTGACCCCCTTTGATTGCAGCCACCAGGTCACCAGGATTGTCATCATGGTGCCAAAGGCCATGGTATCGCCATGCGCGAAATTGGCAAATCGCAGAATGCCAAACACCAGTGTGATACCAAGCGCACCGAGCGCGAGCTGAGAGCCATACGACAATCCCGGCACCACGATAAAGTTGAGAAGCAGGACGATGGCGCTGACAAAATCGGTAATAGCTTCCATTTAACCTCCGAGGAAAGAACGTCGCACTTCAGGGTCGGCTAGTAATGCTGCGCCGGTATCGGTGTGTCGATTCTCACCGATCACCAGCACGAATCCGCGGTCAGCGATGTCCAGTGCCTGGCGCGCGTTTTGTTCGACCATCAGGATCGCCACCCCGGTTTGACGTACCTCGAGAATACGATCGAATAACTCGTCCATGACGATCGGTGAGACTCCGGCGGTGGGCTCATCCAGCATCAACACTGCCGGCTGCGACATCAGCGCGCGCGCTACCGCGACCTGCTGGCGTTGCCCGCCGGATAGTTCGCCGGCAAGCTGGTCTTTTTTCTCTGCCAGGATTGGAAATAACTCGTAGATTTGCTCAAGTGTCTCGGCAATATCGTCGTTACGCAGGAATGCACCCATTTCAAGATTTTCAAACACTGTCATGCTGGTAAACACGTTGCTGGTCTGCGGGACGAAGGCGATTCCCTCGGCGATGCGATCCTGTGGCGACAGGCTGGAAATATCATTACCGCGAAACTGCACCGATCCCTGTTTCAGGTCGAGCATTCCGAGCAGGGCCCGCATTGCGGTCGATTTACCCGCGCCGTTTGGACCTACAATGACTGCAATTTCGCCCTCGTTAACCTCGATGCTGCAACCCTTGAGGATATCCGCGCCGCCATAACCGCCGACCATATTTTCGCCGCTGAGGAAACTCACGCGATGGCTCCCTTATTTTTCAAGCCGCGCCCGAGATAGGCTTCAATGACTTCCTCGTTGTTTTTTACCTGCTCGGCCGTGCCCTCGGCCAGCACCGCGCCCTCGGCCATGCAAATCACAGGATCACAAAGACGCGAGATGAAATCCATGTCATGCTCGATCATGCAGAAGGTGTAATTCTTTTCCCGATTCAACTTGATAATCGCGTCGCCGATTTCACGTAGCAGGGTTCGATTTACCCCCGCGCCGACCTCGTCCAGAAAAACGATCTTGGCGTCGACCATCATGGTACGTCCGAGTTCGAGCAGCTTTTTTTGCCCGCCCGAAAGATTGCCGGCAATTTCATCAGCAATATGCCCGAGGTTCAGGAAATCAACCACTTCCATCGCGCGTTGATTGATCTGACGTTCTTCCTGTTCGACCAGGCCACGCCGAAACCAGGCATTAACGAGGTTCTCTCCGGATTGATGTGCCGGCACCATCATCAGGTTTTCGACTACCGACAGACGCGTAAATTCGTGCGCAATCTGGAAAGTGCGCAGCAAGCCTTTATTGAACAGCTGGTGTGGTTTGAGACCGGTGATTTCTTCGTCATCGAGATAAATCCGACCCGAGGTTGGCGCGTAGAGGCCGGCGATGGTGTTGAACAGCGTGGTTTTACCGGCTCCGTTAGGGCCAATCAGGCCGGTGATTGAGCCCTCGGCAATCTCGATCGAGACATGATCAACCGCTTTCAAGCCACCAAAGTGCTTGCAGACATTGTCAATGCGAATCATCTGAAACGTAAATCCAGTGTGGGAATGATAGTAATAAACTAACTTATTATTTGTCAGTTTCCATGGTAGCGAATTCAGACCACGAACGTGAAGTAAAATCTACCAGCGCAAGAAAGGCCATAGCGGGGATTGGGTAGAGCCTGAATCCCTAAACGCCTTCAACCATTGGTACAAACGCGACACCAAGTATGTCATGGGTATCAGTTTTCCCCTGCGAGTCCTTGGTGACCAGCGTGAGTTCCTGGTGGCTATAGGGTAAACCGATCGGGATCGCCATGCGCCCACCGGGTTTAAGTTGCTCGAGCAACGCCGGTGGAACCTCTGGTGCGGCAGCTGTAACCACAATACCGTCGAACGGCGACTTTTCCGGCCAGCCCAGGTAACCGTCGCTACAGCGGGTTTCAATGTTCTCGTAGCCCATCTCACCGAGTCGTTGTTGTGCTGCCCGGGCGAGCTCTGGAATTCGTTCGATACTATAAACCTGTCTCGCAAGCTGCGACAGGATCGCTGCCTGATATCCCGTTCCTGTGCCTATTTCAAGCACGATGCTATCGTCTGATAGCTCGAGCAGGTCGGTCATCAGGGCGACTATGTAGGGCTGCGATATAGTCTGACCATGGCCGACGGGCAGGGCGCCATCTCTGAAGGCTGAAGCGCGCATATTGTCTGGCACGAATTCTTCTCGTGGCACTCGACGCACGGCTTCCATGACTCTTGGGTCCAGGTGATCCCGTCCCGTCATTGCGCGCGTTAAAGCGACACCGGATTCGATATCTGCGATCATTTGCTCCCGCTCACGCTCGTAAGTCATGTTTCCGGCTGCATTGCCTCGCCCTCAAATTGCTTCACTGTTATGGCATTCCTGGCCGTCTATTGCACCAGGCCCTTGTATTTTTCGGGTTAGTCTATCAAGGCTGGAAGCCTGAAATACCAGTAAATTGAGTCGTTCCCGACTGAATTTCCATGACAGATGATTCGGATCAATATTCTTAATGAAAGTGTGGCTCGATTGTTTTGTCGCTGTAACGCCAGGTGTTTACCCGTGCTAAAACAGAAATGTCTGAATAAATTACAGGTTTGAATCACTTAGTCATAAATAAATTTAATTTAATGAGTTAGATAATAAAAAATACTTATTAGATACGCTTTTGCGGCAATCAATTTTATTGTTTTGCATACTGGCACCCGGAGCACCACACTAGGCTGCGTTTTTTTATACCACCGTGTAGGCATTCAAATGGCAGCAAGCCCGGCAACCAGGCGAGAGGTTAAATCGACCACCTGTTACATGTGTGCCTGTCGTTGCGGCATCAATGTGACTGTCGAGGATGGCGAGGTGACCTTCATCCAGGGCAATCCAGAACACCCGATTAATAAAGGCGTGTTATGCGCCAAGGGTGCCTCCGGCATCATGAAGCAGTATTCACCAGCACGTCTTAGTAAACCCTTACGTCGCAAACAGGGTGCCGAACGGGGCAGTTCTGAATTCGAAGAGATTTCCTGGGAAGAGGCTTTCACCACGATCAGCGAACGGTTACAGCATATTCGCGAAACCGATCCGAAAAAGTTTGCGCTCTATACCGGGCGCGACCAGATGCAGGCTCTCACCGGGTTATTTGCCAAGCAGTTCGGTACCCCCAATTATGCCGCCCACGGCGGTTTCTGCTCGGTTAATATGGCGGCCGGATTAATTTACACCATCGGCGGATCTTTCTGGGAATTCGGTGGCCCCGACCTGGAACGCTCGCGCCTGTTTATCATGCTCGGTACCGCCGAGGATCATCACTCTAATCCGATGAAAATCGCGCTCGCGAAGTTCAAGCGCAATGGCGGCAAGTTTATTGCCGTCAACCCGGTGCGCAGTGGTTATGCTGCGATCGCCGATGAATGGGTTCCGATCAAACCTGGAACGGATGGCGCGCTGCTGCTTGCGATAATTCACGAAATTATCGAGCTCGGGCTTTACGACCGTGATTTCCTGCTGCGATACACCAATTCTCCGGACCTCGTGAATGCCGATCCTGAAAGTGACGATTTCGGTCTATTTCTGCGTTCGGACAGGGAGGTAGAGAAAACCTGTATCGAACCTGAAAACAAGATGTGGTGGGACCGTAACCTCGACGCCGCGGTCTATTCGCACAGCGACAATGCAGATCCGCGTTTAATGGGGGAATTCGAACTGGAAGACGGTGGCAAGGTTAAACCTTCCTTCCAGCTGCTCAAGGAGCGGGTAGCTCAATATACCCCCGAATGGGCGGCGGGCATTACCGGTATTGACGCTGGTACGATCAGGCGCTTGGCGCATGAGATGGGCATTACCGCGCGTGACGAGCAAATTGAATTGCCGATTCCCTGGACCGATGCCTGGGGCCGGGAACATGAATCGATTACCGGTAACCCGGTTTCTTTTCATGCGATGCGTGGCCTGGCGGCACATTCGAACGGATTTCAGGCAATCCGTGCACTGGGTATCCTGATGACGATTCTTGGTACCATCGATCGTCCCGGTGGATTTCGTCACAAGGCCCCGTTCCCGCGCCCGATTCCACCTTGCGCCAAGCCGCCCAGTTCGCCAGATGCGGTGCAGCCCGGCACCCCGCTCGAGGGAATGCCACTGGGATTTCCGGCCTCGCCGGAAGACCTGTTCGTCGATGAAAAGGGCGAAGCGGTGCGCCTCGATAAGGGTTTTTCCTGGGAATATCCGCTTTCGGTCCACGGCCTGATGCATAACGTAATTACTAATGCCTGGCGGGGTGACCCGTACCCGATAGATACCTTGATGTTGTTTATGTCGAATATGGCCTGGAACTCGTCGATGAATACCAGCCGCGTGCGCGAGATGCTGGTCGACAAGAACGACGATGGCGAGTACAAGATCCCGTTCCTGGTGGTTTGCGACGCCTTTCACTCGGAGACGATAGCATTTGCCGATCTCGTACTGCCGGATACCTCTTACCTGGAACGTTACGATGCGATGTCAATGCTGGATCGACCCATTTCGGAATTTGAAGGTCCCGTTGACTCGGTGCGGGTTCCGGTAGTGCCGCCCATGGGCGAATGTCGACCTTTTCAGGATGTACTGGTGGAACTGGCAACGCGGCTTAAGCTGCCGCGTTTTCTTAATCATGACGGCACGCGTAAGTTCAGGGATTACAAGGACTTGGTCATTAACTACGAAACCGAGCCCGGTTCCGGAATCGGTTTCCTGGCGGGGTGGCGTGGCAAGGGCGGTGAGAAATTTATGCGCGGTGAACCCAATCCCAACCAGTGGGAACTGTACGCTAAAAACAATTGCGTTTATCAGCACGAGTTACCCAGGTCTTACCAGTACATGCGTAACTGGAATCGTGGTTACCTGCATTGGGCACAGGATCACGGGCTGATACGTTATACCGATCCGGTCAATCTGCACCTTTATTCGGAAGTGCTGCAACGATTTCGACTGGCAGCCGAGGGCAGGAGCGAGGGTCGGCAGCCACCCGATTATTTACGCGAGCGCGTACGTGAGCATTTCGATCCCCTGCCGTTTTATTCGGAACCGCTGGAAAACCAGGCCATCGACAAGGACAGGTATCCGCTCAACGCGATAACTCAACGGCCGATGGCGATGTACCATTCATGGGATTCGCAAAATGCCTGGCTGCGACAGATTCATGCGCATAACTATCTTTTCGTCAGCCCGCGGGTCGGGGCTCAGAACGGATTCGACGATGGTGACTGGATCTGGGTTGAATCCTCGCATGGCCGTGTGCGCTGCATGTGCCGCTTCAGCGAGTCGGTTGAACCCGGAACGGTCTGGACCTGGAACGCAATCGGCAAGGCTTCCGGCGCCTGGGCGCTGGAACGCAATGCCAACGAATCGCAGAAAGGGTTTTTATTAAATCATTTGATCAGCGAGGAAATTCCTTCTGCAACAGGAGATTACCGCTATAGCAACTCCGATCCGATTACCGGCCAGGCAGCCTGGTACGACGTTCGGGTCCGGGTCTACAAGGCCGGGGATTCCGAACGGAAACAGACTTCACCCCAGTTCGAAACCCAGCCGCTGGTACCGGGGATGGAAGCGCCGCGCGGCAAATGGCAGGCGTTTTTCAAGGGGATCGGCAAATGACGCAGTTGGCCCTGGTTATAGACCTCAACACCTGCGTTGGCTGTCACGCCTGCGTCACCAGCTGCAAGGAATGGAATACCTCGGGCCAGGCAGGTCCGATGGTGGATCAAAATCCGTACGCGGCGGAACCCACCGGAACCTTCTTCAACCGTGTGCAGTCGTTCGAGGTCGGTACCTTTCCCAACACGCAAACCGTGCACTTCCCGAAATCCTGTTTACATTGCGAAGATCCGCCTTGTGTTCCGGTCTGTCCTACCGGTGCGAGCTACAAGCGACCCGAGGATGGCATCGTGCTGGTCGACTACGACAAGTGTATCGGCTGCGAGTATTGTTCCTGGGCCTGTCCCTATGGCGCCCGTGAGATCGACGAGCAGCAGAAGGTGATGAAGAAGTGCACCCTCTGTATTGATCGTCTCTACGATGAAAGCCTGCCCGAAGCGGAGCGCAAGCCGGTTTGCGTGCTGTCGTGCCCGACCAGTGCCCGCATCTACGGGGATATCCATGATCCCGAATCCGACGCTTCGAAGGCAATCAGCGACGCGGGCGGTTACCAGTTAATGCCTGAATGGGGCACAGCCCCGGCCAACCATTACCTGCCACGGCGCAAGGTCGGTATCGCGGTCCACGCGGAAGACCTGCAGCGGGTGGACAATCCGTTACGCAAGGAAGATCGTGGCCCGCGCAAACCCACAACGCGCACAACCCTCGACGACTCGACCTCGTGGTGAAGCGATGAAGCCCGCGATTTCGGTTATCCTTTTGACCACCCTCGTTGGTGCCGGGCAGGGCCTGTTCCTGGCTTTTTACAGTGCCGAATGGTTTGTTTTACTGGGGATTCTTCGACCCGCGCTAAACGACTACGGTGGCCAAGCGGCGGCATTAAGTTTCCTGTTCCTGGCTCTCGGTCTGGTCGCATCCTTTTTCCACCTGGGACATCCGGAACGTGCCTGGCGTGCAGCGGCGATGTGGCGCAGTTCCTGGCTATCACGTGAAGTCATCGCCTTACCAGCGGCGATGCTGCTGATACTGGGTTATGCCCTGGTGAAATTATCGGCGCTGGATTCGATCGTTCTGGTTCTCGGTGAAAGTATCCCGATATCGATTTCAACGGTAGTGGGCTTCGGTGCGGTGCTTGCAATTTGCGCACTGTTTGTCTGTACCGCGATGATTTATGCCTGCCTGAAGTTTTTGCGTCAATGGCATAGCCCGCTTACCGTGTTGAACTTTTTACTCATGGGTTGTGCTTCCGGGTTCACGCTGGCCAGTGCCCTGGCGTCCTATAGCCAGGATGGACGTTTCGCCTACTTTGTCGGGATGGCTGTTTTCCTGACACTTGCCGCCCTGGTATTTCGCTTCGCAACGCTGTTACGTAACAAGGGTTTACGTAGTCCTTCGAGTCTGCAGTCAGCTATCGGGGTGCATCACCCGACGATTCGACAAATAGCGCAGGGCGCCATGGGTGGCAGCTTTAATACCCGTGCCTTCATTCATGGCTACGGTGCCTCGGTTGTGCGGCTTGCGCGACGGGGGTTCCTGTTACTGGGATTCGTCATCCCACTGCTATTACTGCAGATCAGCGACGAGTCTTCAATACTGATCTGCAGCCTGGCCTTCGTATTGCAATACCTGGGATTGCTGGCTGAACGCTGGTACTTCTTTATTGAAGCCGAGCACCCACAGAATCTCTATTACCAGATGATTTCATGAACCTGCGGGCTAGATATCTATCGACGAAAAATGCTCCAGAGCGGCCCTGCGAAATGCCTTGGACTGGTTCGCGTCCGGGATAGCATTACCGATATAGTCGATCGCCCTGCCCACATCGTTGTTGTCTTCGAAAGCCTCGTCGACGATCATCTCGGCAACAATGCCGATGTACTCGGTCGCGATTTCAAGCATTTGGGCCTTGATAGGATCACCCGCAGACATGTTGTTACCGGACACGACCGGTCTCGTGTTTCCGGAAGTTACGGTATTGACGCCCGGATCGATTAACTGCAGGAAACTGTCAGCCGGCATTAACTCGGGTTCGCTGTCTTCGGGTGCCGAGGCATAGGTATATTTAACCAGGGCGCTTTCCGCGAGCACCTGGATCGCTTCGCCGGCTTCTTTTGAACGGCAATGCAGCCGCGTCAGGTGGCCCCTTGAAAATCTCAATAGCACAGAGCGATTGCTATCGGTGAGTATTGTCAGAAAACCGGTTTCACGGTTGCTGATGATTTCGCCAAGCTGCTCGATCAGTTTTACCTTGGGTACGAATTGAGACTGTGCCATTTGATAATTCGACAGGTTTAATCCGATTCTGCTGGCCGGTAGGTGATAGTAGCGAAGGTCTTGGCGAAGAGTGCGGGATGCTGACGCATAATCGGTTACTGGCCGTCCCTCATATCCCGCATACGCTTCATAATGATTGAAACACTGGTACGCATACGTTCGAAGGCCTGTGCCACATCCTGAATTTCATCGTCTGAATTTACCGATATCGTGCGCGAGGTATCGCCTTTACTGACTGAATCAGCGAGCTCCCTGAGATCAAGCATGGGTTGGGTAATAGCCTTCGACAACATGCCGGCAATGAAAAATGCCAACGCGAAGACAGCCAGTACGACGACGCTTAGAATGACAATCACCTGGCGCTTTGAAGTTTGCAGACTGGCTTGTACGGTCGATAGCCCTTCGATCGGTGCCAGTGCTATCGAGGTTGGTTGATGCACCAGCACTGACCAGTTGAAGCCTGGAAAGCGGGTTACCACAGTGCGATACAACTCGGGACCAGCAGACTTGGCGTAACCGAGCACCTGGTCGCTACTGAGTACGTAACCCTTGTTGCGCGCGGAAAATACTTCCTGCAGCGCCGGGTCGGTGCTGTTACGCAGGTTTACCGAATCGACCATGATTCGGTCCTTGGAGTGTTTCGAACCAGTTTCGGCGAGCAACAGTCCGCCGCTACTGATGACCGTGACCAGTCCGCCGCTAATGTCGCGCGCGCCCTTGTCGGCTACTTCCTGGATCAGGCTAACGCCAAGTACGGCCTTCATCACGCCGAGACTTCTGCCCGAAGCGGTATCGTCGATACGAACCGAGATATCGACCGACCATATGCCCGCAGACTCGTCAAACTCGACTTCGCCAACTGAAATACCGTTTTCCCAGGCGGTTTTCCACCAGTTTTCATCACGCTGTACGAAGTCAGAGGTTGGATTGGTCAGGGCGGTATTAAATCCGTGTTTGTCGGTGAAAAACACCTCGCCAAAGTGCGATGAACGCCTGATTTGCTGAATTAAATACCGATTTGCCGCCGGAGAGACATTGAGGCTCTTGCGTGTTTTGAATAGTGCTTCGATTTCATCGATTTCCTTGTCGATGAGTCCCGTCTTTTCATGCGCTTCTGCTGCTGATTTTGCCGCCTGCAGAGTAATCGGAGCGGAAGCCCATACAACAACATCCGAAATACGTTCCAGCATGAAAGTATCAAGCTGGTTGACAATGCGCGCTGAGGTGGTGCTCAGGTTATTACCCACGACCGAGTCGAGTAATTCTGCGCGGCTATTGTCGAGTTGCTCGTTAGCGCTGGTGGTCAACTGGTTAAGGCTGAACCAGGAAAAAATACCCACCATTAGAACCGGCGCGATACCGATAAAGAGCGTACGATTGGTAATCTTTCCGCGTAGACTTTTTGAATAAGGTCTTACTTCCATTCTCGTCACTCACTGCGGCATAAATTGATTGGCCGCGTCAAAATAATGATTAATCTTGATCCTGCATTGCTTTTGTCAAAAGGCTTGCTGCAACTCCCGCGTTTCTAAATTTCTATCCCTGGTTATTAAAAACAATTGCTTATGACAGTTACCTGATAAGCTGCATTAAATATCTAGTTGCTGCGGTAGTCAAAATTCTGCGACTATTAAACAAATATAGACCATAGAGCGCTTTTCGTTAGTCTTTAGGTTGTGCAATATTCGGGATTATCTGTGCTCGCAGATACGTTAGAATTGAACGGATTTCGTCTCGCTCTATCGTTTTAAAAAGATAAGGTGAGAGATACAACGCGAGCGAAAATTAAAGACAGGGAATAGCAGCGGGTTGTGGGCTATCAAATGAATCCGGTGGGCATTAAATGATCGATCGAAAAGCCATTGAATTTCAGCGCCTGCATGCGGCTGGGAATTGCTTCATCATGGCCAATGCCTGGAACGCGGGTAGTGCAGTTCTACTGGAACAGGCCGGGTTCGGTGCAATTGGCACTACCAGCGCAGGTATTGCCTATAGTCATGGTCTTGCCGACGCTGAAACTGCGCTGTCGTTCGAATCGGCATTACATGAAACCTGCGAAATTTCAGATTCAGTCAGTATTCCAGTCAGCATGGATTCGGAAAATGCTTACGCCGATGCACCCGCGGCGGTTTTCGAGAATATGAAGCGCATTACCGCAACCGGTGTTGTCGGTGCCAGCATCGAGGACTATTGCGGTGATCGGCGCTATCCGCTTTATGATATCGAACTGGCCGTCGAACGAGTCCATGCAGCGAAACAGGCCGTGGCGGAGCTTGATTATCCTTTTGTGTTGACGGCCCGCGCGGAATGCTACCTGTATGGTAGCCCCGATCCCTTTAAAGATTCGGTTGAACGCGTTAACCGGTATCGTGAAGCCGGCGCCGATTGCCTGTATGTGCCCGGTATCCGG
>JAOTXY010000016.1 GCA_029862125.1 Gammaproteobacteria bacterium
ACCGAAACATGCCCAGGTCGCCATCATTGGCGGTGGTATCCATGGTTGCTCTGTGGCTTATCATCTTGCCAAAGAAGGTTGGACCGACATTGTTCTGATTGAGCGGAAGAAACTGACCAGTGGAACAACCTGGCATGCAGCAGGCCTGGTCGGGAGGTTGCAAGGCGGTCACGCAACAACGGATTTTGCCAAGTATGGTTCCGATCTTTTTGAAGAGCTGGAACGCGAAACAGGGCAGAAAACGGGTTATAAACGTTCGGGCTCGATCTCCATTGCAACCAATGAAGAGCGCCTGGCTGAACTTCGACGGCAAGCGGATTTTGCGTTGATCCACGATGTGGAAGCCTATGAAATCAGCGTTTCAGAAATCAAGGAACGTTGGCCTTTATTGAATCCTGAAGGAGTACTCGGGGGAATTCATGTTCCTGGCAACGGTTACATCAATCCAATCGATTTAACCATGGCTTTGATAAAAGGTGCCCGTTCAAAGGGGGCGCAAGTATTTGAAGACACCAGGGTCGAGGAAGTTCTGATGCACGACGGAAAAGCCTGTGGTGTGCGCACGGACAAGGGGGCTGTCGAAGCTGATTTTGTGGTCAACTGCGCGGGAATGTGGGCTCGCGAATTGGGACGACAGAACGGCGTGAACATCCCGCTTCATGCCTGCGAACATTATTACCTGGTCACTGATGCCATTCCCGATCTTCCGCAGGATTTACCGATTCTGCGGTCTTATGATGATTCTACCTACTTCAAGGAAGATGCCGGAAAACTACTCTTTGGCTTCGCCCACAATCATGTAAAACCGTGGGGCATGAAGGGCATTGCTGAAGATTTTTGCTTTGATTCGTTGCCGTTTGTTGAAGACGACGTTATGGATGTTCTCGAAATGGCACTGGAGCGTGTTCCTATATTGCAAGAAACGGGAATCCGAACCTTCTTCAATGGGCCGGAAAGTTACTCTTACGATGGTAACTTCATTCTCGGTGAGGCCCCCGATGTGAAGGGTTATTTTGTTCTGGCGGGCGTGAACTCGACAGGTATCCAGTCAGGAGCCGGCGCGGGGCGTGCCCTGGCTCAGTGGATTATGAAGGGATTTCCTCAACATGATTTGAACGATATGGATCCGGCTCGCATTGAAGAATTTCAGGCTCGCGACCTTTACCTGCAGCAGAGAACCCCCGAGACCCAGACGCGAACCTATGCCATGCATTGGCCGAACTATCAGCGAGCCACCGCGAGAAACATCAGGAAGACCCCTTTTTACAATGCCTTGAAGGAAAACAGGGCCTGCTTCGCAGAAGTTCAGGGTTGGGAACGCCCGGCCTGGTTTGCGCCGGAAGGTGTCGAACCAAAGATTAAATACAGCTTTGGCCGACAAAACTGGTTCTGTTACGCACAAGAAGAACAAAAGGCGGCCCGCGAATCCGTTGCCATGATTGACTATTCGATGCTGGGTAAGCTTTTGGTCGAAGGGAAGGATGCCGAGAGCTTCCTTCAGCGGCTGTGCACGAACAATATGGCGATGAATACGGGGCGGCTTGTATACACACTGATGCTCAACGAGCGTGGTGGAATTGAAAGTGACATGACCGTGGCTCGTTTTGCGCAGGACCGCTTTATGGTCATGAGTTCCATGGCGCGCACCAGGCGTGATTATTTTCGTCTTCGTGACCATATCCAGGTTGACGAGGATGTCAGGCTTCGTGATGTCACTTCGGCTTATGCAATCCTGTCCATCATGGGGCCGAAAAGTCGCGATCTTATGGAAAAAGTGTCTGGCATTGATATGTCGAACGAGGTTTTCCCCTTCAATAGCTGGAAAGAATTCCATATTGGGCATGCTGCGGTATGGGCTCAGCGAATATCATTTTCAGGAGAACTCGGATGGGAGATTTTTATTACCCCGGATTTTGCAGAGCATGTTTTCGAGATACTCATGGATGAGGGACAGGCCTTTGGTCTCCGCCTGATTGGCGGCGAGGCGCTTAACGCCCTGAGGATTGAAAAAGGTTATCTGCACTGGGGCCACGACATGTCTTATACCGAGGCACCCCATCAGCTAGGTTGCGAGTTTCTTTGCAAGACCAAGAAACCAGTTTCCTTTATTGGCAAGGAAGCATACATGGAGAGGCGGGAGCAAAGGTCTGGTCCGTATCTTTGTTCCGTAAAACTTAACGACCCGGATCCCATGCTTTATCACAACGAACCAGTTTTGCGAGATGGTCATGTAGCAGGTTTTGTGACATCGGCTGCATACAGCTACACTACCGGTTCCGCCGTTGGCCTTTGTTTTGTCAATTTGCCCGAGGGTTCGACAGACAAACAAACCCTTGAAACAGGGAGCTACGAGGTCATGGTTGAAGGAAAGGCAATAGCAGCAACGATTAGCCTGAGTCCTTTTTTCGACCCATCTAATGAACGAATGTTTTCATAAACGAGAATTAGAACTTAACCAATAGAGGCGCAGTGGATTTAAGTCCGCCGCGATACAAAATAATGTCGATCAAATTAGAAACCGAAATTGTGAACCGTGAAGCCTATGACCGTGCTGTTGAGCGTTTTCAGCAAGCCAATATTAAACTACCGACAATCTCCCAGTTGGCCGATCCAGTTTCTTCACGTGCCGAGATTGAGTCCCATATACAATCTGCTGATCCTGACTCACCGGATGCACGTAACCTTTTTCGTGTGCACTGGCACAACGCTGCTGATCGCAAAAGCCTGGTCGATGTGCCCGAACATATCGTTCTGCCTTCAGAGCTGACCGGTGTTGATGCAAAAATTGTTGTAGCTATCGGCAATCGTTTCCCAATGATCCGTGCGCATAAAGTCCTGGCCGCTTACGGGTGTCTGGTGCCACGATTGATTACTGGACAGTTTGATCCGACCCATCATCGCGCGGTCTGGCCTTCGACGGGGAATTACTGCCGGGGTGGCGTCGCTATTTCCCGCATTCTGGGGTGCCGCAGCGTTGCCATTCTGCCGGAAGGCATGAGCCGGGAAAGATTCGAGTGGCTGGAAAACTGGGTAACCGACCAAAGCGACATTGTGCGAACCTATGGCACCGAAAGCAACGTCAAGGAAATCTACGACGCCTGCCACGTAATGGCTGAAGATACTGAAAACGTAATCCTCAATCAGTTTAACGAGTTTGGCAATTACATCTCTCATCGTGCTGTAACCGGGCCGGCCCTGGAGCGTATCTTTAATGCCGTTAATACTAACGGAACAATGAAAGCACGTGCCTACGTGGCTGCCTCTGGTTCCAGTGGAACACTCGCTGCGGGGGACTATCTGAAACAACAGCTTGGCACGAACATTTGTGTAGTCGAGGCCCTCGAATGCCCGACGCTTCTAAACAACGGCTATGGCGATCATAACATCCAGGGCATCGGCGATAAGCATGTGCCATTTATTCATAACGTGTTGAATACGGATTATGTGGTTGCTGTTACAGACAAGGCATCGAACGCGTTGAACCTGGTGTTTAACACACCTGTCGGCCGGGACTTTTTGACAAAACGCACCGGGATATCTCAAGATGTTATCAACGGGCTGGCCGACCTGGGACTTTCATCCATAGCCAACGTCCTCGGTGCTATCAAAATGGCGCGCTACATGGGACTGGGCGCCGATGATGTGGTTCTGACGGTGGCAACCGATGGCGCCGAAATGTATGGCACCGAGATCGCCAAGGCAACCGCAGACGACTTTGGTGGCACCTTTGACGAACTGGCGGCCGCAGAAAGTTACGGTCGCTACCTGTTGGCAACTACCACCGATAACATGGAGGAAATGACCCTGCGTAATCGGGAGCGGGTGTTTAATCTTGGTTACTACACCTGGGTCGAGCAACAAGGTGTATCGTTGGCAGACTTTGATGCCCGACGTGACCCGGGATTCTGGAACAGCCTTATGGAGGTAGTGCCGGCCTGGGATCGGATGATAGGCGAGTTCAATAGCGCGGCGAGCTAACCTGGAACCTGTTTTCAGAGAAAGGATAGGTATACTGTCCCTCGAATTCCAATCTAGTAAACGTCATGCTGGGTGTTATAGACAGTAAACTTACCGGTCGGCGTCACCAGGCGCTTGTCTTTTATGACGTGCTTGAGTTTACGGGTCTTATCGTCGACGATGACCAGGGCAGATTCCTGGTCCTTGCCGTTCCACACCGAAAACCAGACTTCATCACCATTGAAGTTGTACTCGGGCTGTACCACGCGTAACGGCCCTTCACCGATATCCGCCCATTCGGCGATTGGAATCCGCTGGTAACCTTTAGCCAGGTTTTTGATATCGAAAACAGCGATCGATTGCGAGATACCCGGATCCGGATTCAGCGGTGTATCTACCCACAGGTTGTCTGATTTCGGATGTGTCTTCAGAAACAGCGAGCCGCCGCCCTGGCCGGTCAGGGTCCGCACCACCTGCCAGGCCTTGCCTTTGCTCACGTCAGTACTGATTAACGAGATAGTGGCATCACCGAGATGACTGGTTGCCCAGACCGGACCAAACTCGGGATCGATAAAATTAGCGCCCCTGCCGGGATGCGGTATTTTGCCGACGTCAACAAGTTTGACCAGCTTGCGCTCTTTCGAGTCGATGACCGCAATCTGGTTCGACTTGTTTGCGGCCGACATGAAGTAGCGACGGTCGCGCTCCCAGCCGCCATCATGCAAAAACAATGCTGCATCAATCGTCGTAATAGTAAGATTATTCAAATCGCTATAATCAACCAGCTTGACCTTCCCCGTTTCCTTGACGTTGACGATGAACTCCGGATGTTCGTGCGATGCGACAATAGCCGCAACCCTGGGCTCAGGATGATACTCCGAGGTGTCTACCGTTAGTCCACGGGTAGAAATGATTTTTTTTGGTTCCAGCGTGTTGCCATCCATGACGACGAACTGTGGCGGCCAGTAAGCACCGCCGATAGCAAACTTGTCTTCGTAGCCCTTGTACTTGGAAGTTTCCACGGAACGCGCTTCGAGACCGATCTTAATTTCAGCTACCGTGTCTGGCTGCTTCATCCACAGATCGATCAAGTTGATTTTTGCGTCCCGGCCAATCACGTATAAATATCGTCCCGACGCTGACATACGCGAAATATGCACGGCATAACCGGTATCGATAACGGCAATAAATTCCTTGCTATCGCCATCGATCAATGCGATTTGGCCCGCGTCTCTCAGGGTAACCGAAACAATATTATCAAGGTTGTAGTCATTCTCCTGTTTGCTCGGCCTTTTTTCCGGTGGAATTCTCACCGCCCAGGCGCCCTTCATTTCGTTCATCCCCCACTCGGGTGGGACCGGCGGCTCGACCTGCAGGTAACGTGCCATCAGGTTGACATCCTGATCGTTTAACAGCCCCGACGTACCCCAGTTCGGCATGCCTGCCGGAGACCCGTACTTGATAAACGTCTCGAGATAACTGGTACCCACCTTCTGGGTGATATCAGTCGTCAACGGTTTACCAGTGGCACCCTTACGCAACACACCATGACATCCTGCGCAACGTTGAAAGTAAATTCCGCGCGCACGCTCCGATTCGGCTTCGGTGAGCTGTATCTGGTTCTTTGCAGCAGCCTCAACAGGAGGCGTAGGTACACCGGATGCGGCGCCCTGATACATGGCTTCGACCGCGGCCATGATCTTTTCAGCTACCGCGGTGATTTCTTCTCGCTCACCGCCGGTCGACAATGGATCCTGGGATCCAATTCCGAGACTTGCGAAATAAGCAGACACGTTCTCGACATCGGCATCGCTCATCAAAACCGCCATCGGCGACATTACGGAATCGTTGCGACTGCCCGAGCGGAAGGCATTGAGCTGTTTAACCAGGTACTCGGTACTTTGGCCCGCAAGATTTGGATACTTGGGATTGAGGCTGATGCCATCCACTCCGTGACAGCCGAAGCAGGCACTGGCCCGTTGCTGACCAGCTTCGAGATCAGCCGCTGATAAAATCGGTGTAAATAAGAAAGTACATAGGAAAATTAAACCGGCTCTGGGAATGCTCATGACGACCTCCTGGCTGCCTGGATTTAGACGCTATTCTGGTAGCGACCAAATCAACTCAAAGCAAGATACAGCAGGTAAACGACGAATTGCCTGTCATCTCAGGAGTCGCCCGCAGATAACATCAGGGTGCGCCCCTGCGGTTCAACAGGCTTTGACCTATGTCAAATCGATCAAATTAAAAATAGCAGGTCCAGTTGGCGACCGTCGGCCATGCCAAGCGGCCTTTTATTTCAGATACTGTTCCCTGTTTTTGTCCGTCAAGGTCTTTAGAAAAGCCGTTATATCACTCACCTGCTGGTCACTGAGTTCCTGGTCCAGCTGCAGTTTGCCCATTTCTCGCACCGCTTCATCGAGCGTGGCGATTTTGCCATCGTGAAAATAGGGCGCAGTCAGGGCAACGTTACGCAGCGGCGCGACCTTGAAAAACATGCGATCGTCTTCGTCCCCGGTGAGTTCGTAAATACCCTGGTCGGCCTGGTTTTCGTAAGCATGCTCCTTGCCGAGCGGTTCGTAGGTTTCACCTCCAAGCAGCACTCCATCATGACAAGAATCGCAATCGAGCTTGAGAAAGGTTTGTAACCCTTGCCGCTCTACCTCGTTCAAAGCCGCACTATCGCCATTTAAAAATTCATCGAATCGGCCAGGCGTAATCAGGGTACGCTCAAATGCCGCGATGGCTTCCGCAATATTTTGGTAAGTAATCGCGGGTTCGTCGCCTGGAAATGCACTGGCAAAAGTTTTTTGGTATTCGTCGATGCCACGGATTTTCGCTTCGACTGTTATTTCATCCGGCATACCCATTTCGATCGGATTCAGAATTGGCTGCTTGGCCTGTTCCACCAGGTTTTCGGCACGACCATCCCAAAACTGGGCGTCCTGCCAGCCAGCATTTAGCACGGTCGGGCTGTTGCGGGTACCCTGCTCGCCTCGTGCCCCGGGAGAAGTAGCCAGATTATCGACGCCGGCAAAACCTTCATCGAGTCGATGGCAGGAAGCGCATGACTGGTTGTCATTAATGGACAGGCGTTTTTCAAAAAAGAGTTGCTTACCGAGTGCAATACGTTCCGGAGTATCGTTTTCCGCACCCGGCATGGCATCGGGCAAGGGTTCGAAAAAACGGTTCGCACGCTTGATCAACAGGTTGATATCGCTGGCGAAAGCACCACTTGTCATCGACAATAACAGAGCCACGATGCACCAAATTACAAGTTTCACAGCTGCCTCTAACCTGCCTTCATGATACCTGCGAGATTATACCTGCTTTCGTGTGATTGAAAGCTGCTGGTAGCGATTGGAGAAAAACATAACCTCGTAACCATGCATCCCGGAAAAGGATTGAGCGCAAGAATACCTTAATTTAAGTTTCCCGGGATGCGTGTTCATTCCCGATAACCTGCTTCAAAATTCCTATTCGATCAAGCGCTGTCGAAGTCAATCTTTGCGCCGCTCGCATAATGGATTCCTCGGTCGTGCTTTCGACAATTGCATCGTAGAAGGCAAAACTGCGATCACAAAAACCGCTGAGTCGCTGTAGCTCCAGGTCCAGGCTGGCAGACTCCCCTTCGATATCCGGGTCGCTTGAATCGAGTTGGACGAGGCTCATTGAGATGTCGTCAGTCGGCAATTCCTTAGTATTAGGCATTATGCGGTTAAGGGCTTTTTCATTATCAATAATCTGCTGCTGTGTTTTCTGGATCAGGGTGGTTAGTTCAGGAGGGCCTGTAATGATCTCGCTCATCGCATCTGCAAGGCAACGATCGAGACGAATCGCTATTGCCAACAGCTCCGCTTCACTATGGATGGTACTGGGATCGGGCACGGGTCCTGTCAGGCTAGCGTCACGTTCTGCGTGAAATGCGAGTCGTCGCTCAGCTCTGAGTAATGCGGCGTGCCCCAGTTCCTCGCGAGCCAGGATTTCAGCGTACTTGCTTACCGCTTCGTTGTCCGATTCAGCCGCCACGTGGGTATAGAAGCGAAACGCGTTTTCTTCGTTGTTAACGGCAAACGCAAGTGCCTTGTATGGAGTGCTGTAACGGGGATCTCGTGCCTCCTCGTTATAGGTGGTCGAAACGTTTGGATCGCGCCAACGGATGGGACCAATGTCGGGATTCGGGACTATTGATTCCTTTGCCATCCATTCCAGCAGTAGACGTTCATGCTCCTGCTCCTCGGTGACCATGCGCTCAAACAGGGCGGCGGCTGACTCATTGCCGGCCTCACGCATATTTTCGGCAAGCCTGGAATAACGCCGGATGGCTTCACGTTCTGCCTGTAGCGCGATGGACATCAGGTCACCCGTGGTTTTGACCTTGGTTGATTGCATGTTTAGTGATCCTCCAGGATGCCTATTGTCTTACTTGCGACCGGATGCTTAGTTGATATAAGTCATATGACATGTCCCGGGTCGCCCGCACAATGGTGCCATCTAATAAAACTCGACCTTTACTCATTGAATTATCAATTCGCTCTGACTATCCCGTCGCGTTTGAACGGCATACACGCCGGGATGAGGGTGCCAAACATCGGTAGACGCACGCTTGTCGTCCTGGCTTGTGCGTTGTTGCTGATTCAATACCTGTCATGCGTTGGCGTGGCTCGTGCTGGTCCGGAATTGCCGCGTTTTGTCGACGCGATCAACCCTGCGGAAATATTTCCGGGCGCGGACAGGCTCGGATCGGTTACCGGTGAACCACCGGTGGCGCCCGCTTACAGGAAGGGAGAGCAGCTCGGTTTTGTGTTCTTGACCTCGGATTACATGAATACCACCGGTTACTCGGGTAAACCGATTCATCAACTGGTTGCCATCGATATGCAAGGCATTATTCAAAAAGTCCTGCTGGTTGAGCATCACGAACCCATCGTGTTGATTGGCATCCCCGAGAAGCGCATCGTCGCCGTGCTCGATGATTACCAGGGGCTCGACGTCGGCAAACTGGTGCGGGGCACACAGGATCACGATGTCGACATCGTCACCGGTGCCACGGTGACGGTAATGGTAATGGACGACACGATTTTACGCAGTGCAATCAAGGTAGCCCGAAATTTTGGATTGTCCGGGCTCAGGGCCGAGATAAAACAGGCCGGGCCGGTAGCATCGGTGAATATGGACATTAGTGATGTCGAAGACTGGACGGGCCTGGTCAGCGATGGATCGGTAACTCGACTGAAAATCAGTCTTGGGCAAATCAATCAGGCCTTTGCAAATTCAGGTGAGCCCCTTGCACTCGAATTTCCCGAGGAAGGCGAGCCCACTGAGATTTTCATCGAGCTGTATGCCGCGGTCGCGTCCATACCCAGCATTGGCCGCAGCCTGCTGGGTGAAAACGAGTACCGTAACCTGACCAAAAAATTGAACCCCGGTGAGCAAGCCATTTTGTTGGCAGGTGATGGCCGCTACTCGTTCAAGGGTTCCGGTTACGTACGCGGTGGGATCTTCGATCGTTTCCAGATCGTTCAGGGTGACACGTCCATCCGTTTCCATGACAAAAATCATAAGCGCCTGCGTCGCCTGGCAGCCGCGGGGGCGCCCGAACTAAAAGAGGTGGACCTGTTCAGAACGCCGGCTGACCTGAAATTCGATGCGGCCGCCCCCTGGAAACTGGAGTTACTGGTAGGTCGTAACATCGGCCCGACAGAAAAGGTTTTTCTGACCTTCGATCTTGGTTACAGCCCGTCAGATAAATACCTTAATTTCACCGAAGTTGAAACTCCGGCCGAGCTGGAAACTACATCAATGGCTCGCACCCAGGGAGCCGAGCCGATCTGGAAAAAGATGTGGCAGCTCAAGATTGCGGAAATCGTGGTGCTCGGCCTGGCGCTGGCAGTGCTTACCTTTGTCTTTTTTTTCCAGGACTGGCTGGTCAAACGCCCAAAAGTCGTGGACCGGGTTCGAATCGGTTTTCTCGTCTTTACGCTGTTCGGCATCGGCTGGTATTTCAACGCCCAGCTGTCGGTTGTCAATATCCTGTTTATGTTTAATGCCCTGGTGAGTGGTTTTGACTGGGAGTATTTCCTGATGGAGCCGCTGATTTTCATTTTATGGGCCGCGGTTGCCGCTGCATTGCTGTTCTGGGGGCGCGGACCTTATTGCGGGTGGTTATGTCCCTTTGGCGCATTGCAGGAGTTGATTAACCGGATCGCCAAGCTACTGAAAGTAAAACAGGTCGCGGTGCCGTGGGCGATACATGAGCGCGTCTGGACCATCAAGTACCTGATATTTCTATTGTTGTTCGGGTTGTCGCTGTACTCGCTGGAATGGTCCGAGCGCCTCGCAGAAGTCGAACCGTTCAAGACCGCGATTATTTTGAAATTCATGCGTGAATGGCCCTACGTTTTGTTCGCGCTGGCGGTATTGATACCCGGTATTTTTATCGAACGTTTTTACTGCCGTTACCTGTGCCCATTGGGTGCGGCGCTGGCTATCCCGGGCAGAATACGCATGTTCTCGTGGCTTAAACGCTACAAGGAATGCGGTAGCCCCTGCCAGCGATGTGCCAACGAATGCATGGTTCAGGCGATTCATCCGGAAGGCAATATCAATGTCAATGAATGTCTTTTTTGCCTGCACTGCCAGGTGGTTTATTCAGATGATCACGTCTGCCCGGTGTTGATACAAAAGCGACTTAAACGCGAACGCCGTGAGGCCTTGTACAAAAAGCCCGACGGTATCCAGGATTTTGCACTTTAGGGGAGTCCACAGATGAAGACGGAGCAGAAATCGAATTGATATAAACGAGCTTTGTAGCGGGTATTTTGGTTCAGGCATTCCAATGCCTGGAGATGCGCTTCGCAAGGCTCGGCACAGGTTACACCCCATGATAGATGGGGGGTTTGTTTAATCCGCCCGCAGCACAGCGGGCATCCTTTATGAGGTAAGTAAAATGAAAAAAGTACGAGATAAATCAGATAAAGAAGGCCTGACCCGGCGCGACGTGCTGGGTGGCTCGGTAAAACTGACAGCACTTGCTGGCGTGGGCGCGATGGCGGGACTCGCGGCCATGAAACCCGAAACTGCTAAAGCTGCGGTCGGAAGCAAGGCTGAAGTCGCACCAGGAGACCTGGATGAGTACTACGGTTTCTGGAGTAGCGGCCAGGCGGGTGAGTTACGTATTCTGGGCCTGCCGTCGATGCGTGAATTAATGCGGGTGCCGGTCTTCAACCGCTGCAGCGCATCGGGCTGGGGTTCGACTAACGAAAGCCGCAAGATCATGCGCGACGGCATGCTGCCCGAAACCAGGGAGTACCTGGATTCAGGTGGACGCGGCGGTGTCTGGACCAACGGGGATCTGCATCACCCCCACATGTCATTTACCGAAGGCACTTATGACGGTCGTTACCTGTTCATGAACGACAAGGCTAATACCCGGGTAGCCCGGGTACGTTGCGATATCATGAAGTGCGACAAGATGATTGAAATTCCGAACGCTGCCGACATCCATGGCTTGCGGCCACAAAAGTATCCGCGCACCGGCTATGTCTTCGCCAACGGTGAGCATCGCATTCCGATACCCAATGACGGCAGCGTCCTCGACGATCCGGAAAAATATCATGCGATCTTTACCGCGGTTGATGGTGATGAAATGAAGGTGGCATGGCAGGTGATAGTCGATGGAAACCTCGACAACTGCGATGCCGATTACCAGGGACTTTATGCCTTCTCGACCTGTTACAACAGCGAGGAAGCCGTCAGCCTGGGCGGCATGATCGCCAGCGAACGTGACTGGGCGGTGGTGTTCGACCTTAAAGCGATCGAAGCCGGGGTCAAGGCCGGAGACTTTAAGGAAATCAGTGGTGTGCCGGTGCTCGATGGACGAAAGGGATCGAAATACACCCGCTACATTCCAATCCCTAACAGTCCGCATGGTTGTAATACTGCGCCGGATGGCAAGCATGTCGTCATCAACGGCAAGTTGTCACCCACGGTAACGGTTATCGATGTCAGGAAATTACCGGACCTGTTCGCGGACAAGATCAAACCCCGCGATACGGTGGTTGCCGAACCCGAACTGGGACTGGGCCCGCTACATACTGCATTCGACGGCAAGGGCAATGCTTACACCACGCTGTTTCTGGATAGCCAGGCGGTGAAATGGAATATTCAAAAAGCCATCGATGCTTATAATGGCAAGAATGTCAATCCGATTCTCGACAAGCTCGATGTGCATTACCAGCCGGGACATAACCATACCAGCATGGGTGAAACCAAGGAGGCTGACGGCAAGTGGCTGGTTTCTCTCAACAAGTTCTCCAAGGACCGTTATATCAATGTTGGTCCCGTGAAACCGGAGAACGAGCAATTGATTGATATTACCGGTGACAAGCTGCAACTGGTGCACGACGGCCCGACCTATGCCGAGCCGCATGACTGCATCATCGTGCGCGCCGATATCGTAAACCCGGATTCAACCTGGACCAAGGGAGATTCTTTCTGGGCCGAATGCAGCGCGCAGGCAAAGAAAGACGGTATCGTGTTGGGCACTGATTCCAAGATAGTGCGGGATGGTAAAAAAGTTCGCGTCTACATGTGGTCGATCGCGCCCAGCTTCAGCATGGAGAAATTTTCCGTTAAACAGGGTGATGAAGTCACGCTCATCGTCAGTAACAACGATGCGATTGATGACCTGACCCACGGTATCACCATGGCCAATTATGGCCTGGCGATGGAAATAGGACCGCAGGCAACATCATCGATTACCTTTACCGCCGATCGTCCCGGTGTTCACTGGTTCTACTGCCAGTGGTTCTGTCACGCCCTGCATATGGAAATGCGCGGCCGGATGCTGGTCGAACCGGCCTAGGTCCTGCGTGATATCACGACGGCTCAAAACTTGTACGCCAGTCGCCCCGCGGGTAGTCCGCGGGTTGGCTGGCGCACTGCTTTTTTGCCTGTTGTTACAAGCGTTTGCGGTATATGCAAAGGAATGGCAGGTGCAACCGGGTAAGGGAACCCTGCAAATCGCCATCGATACGGCCAGCGACGGCGATACCCTGCAACTGGCGGCGGGCACTTATACCGGGTCGATCGATGTCCACCGTAGCCTGACCTTGTCGGGCACCGATGATGGTACCAGCATCGTCGATGGTGAAGGTTCGTCGCATGTCATTCTTGTATCGGTGCCCGACGTGACGATTAGTGGATTAAACATTCGCCATTCGGGCGAGGTGGCAGAAGACGAAAACAGCGGGATTTTTATCACCGACAAAGGTGATCGCGCGCTTATTCACAATAATCACTTGCAGGATAACCTGATCGGCGTGTACTTAAAGGGTCCGGACGCCGCGGTGGTGCGCAACAACGTGATTGTCGGCAGCCAGTTTCATCGCATGAATGATCGCGGTAACGGGGTTTACCTATGGAATACACCTGGTTCTGTTATCAAGGACAACGTGATCCGCTATGGCCGCGACGGTATCTTCGTCAACGGCAGCCGCGATAATGTTTTCAGCGGCAACCATATGTCTGACTTACGTTTCGCGATACATTACATGTACGCTCACGATAGCGAGGTCAGCAACAACATTTCGATCAACAATCACGTCGGTTTTGCGATCATGTTTTCAGATCGCATCACCGCTAAGAACAACTACTCTTCGGGCGACACCGAGCGCGGCCTGTTTTTCAACGCCGCGAATTATTCGGTAATAGCGGGCAACCGGGTCGTCGGCGCCGAGAAATGCGTGTTTATTTATAACGCCAACTTCAACCAGATCAGCGACAACTCGTTCGAAGAGTGTCAGATCGGTATTCATTTCACCGCCGGCTCCGAAAAGAATGAAATCCACGGCAATGCCTTTATCGATAACCGCACCCAGGTGAAATATGTCGGCACCCGTTACATCGAGTGGTCGAAAGACGGCCGCGGCAACTACTGGAGCGACAATGCCGCGTTCGATATCGATAGCGACGGCATCGCCGACCAGATATACAAGCCCAACGACCTGGTGGATCAGATTGTCTGGCGTCACCCGCTCGCCAAATTACTGTTGAACAGTCCTTCCATGCAGTTACTGAAATGGGTGCAATCGGAATTTCCCACGCTGCATCCGGGCGGAGTCACCGACAGCAAACCGCTGATGTCGCCAGCGGCGCCCCGGCAAAGGTCGAACGACGATACGCTCGATCTCGCCAGGCTTGCAGAACCGGGTTATTAAAGCGATGACGCAGCTAACGAATCAACCGGTTGTGTCACTGGATGCCGTCAGCAAGTCCTACGGCAGAGAAACCGTGGTGTCCGACGTGAGCTTTAACATCCAGTCAGGCGAGTGCGTTGTGCTGGTCGGACATAATGGCGCCGGTAAAACCACGTTAATGAAGCTGATGCTGGGACTTACCCGACCCACTTCCGGCAGTGTCGAGGTACTCGGTGGAAATCCGGCCTTCGGCAAAGCGGTGGCACAGCACAAGAACCTGGGATATCTACCCGAAAGCGTGGCACTTTACGAGGCCATGAGCGGGCGCGAAGTACTGGCATTTTTTGCCCGGCTGAAAGGGGTATCCGTTGTCGATTATGAGCAACTGCTGGAGACCGTCGGGCTTGCCGATGCAGCCAAACGGCGTGTCGGCACCTATTCGAAAGGCATGCGCCAACGGCTGGGCCTGGCGCAGGCGATGTTGGGAAATCCGCGGCTACTGTTCCTCGATGAGCCCACCACCGGCCTCGACCCCGGTTTGCGCCACCAGTTTTACGAATTAATCGAAGGCTTGCATGAAGCCGGTGCAACTTCGCTTATTTCGTCGCATGCGCTCAGCGAAGTAGAGGCCAGGGCGAATCGATTCATTATCATGAAATCCGGTGTCGTGATTGCAAGCGGTACGCTCGACGAGCTTTATCTGCAAGCGGCGCTGCCGGTACGTTTAAAGATAGCGGTTGCGCCAGGTCTTGCCGGCAGTGTCGCCGAACGCCTCGGTTCCGAAATCAATATCAGCGCTATCAGCGATACAACGCTTAGTGTTTCATGTTTCAACGGCGATAAAATGTCATTGGTTCGTCGTATCGGCGAGCTCGGCGACCTGGTTGATGACTTACAGATCAAACCACCCAAACTCGACGAGGTTTACAGCCACTTCATGAATCGGGAACTGTCATGAAGATGCTCTGGACACTGGCATTAAAGGAGTTGCGTGACGGTTTTCGCAACCGCTGGGTTGCCGCGGCCATCATTGTGCTGGGCATACTGGCACTGGTGCTGTCAGTACTGGGTTCGGCGCCAACCGGCTCGGTACGGGTCAGCGAGCTCGATATCAGCGTTATCAGCCTCGCCAGTTTGAGCGTTTACCTGATTCCGCTGATTGCGCTGATGTTGTCGTACGATGCCCTGGTCGGAGAGTTCGAGCGCGGCACCATGATGCTACTGCTGGCTTACCCGGTGACGCGTTGGCAGATCATCATGGGCAAGTTTCTGGGGCACGTAATGATATTGTCGATTGCTATTGTGGTGGGTTATGGAGGCACCATCGTCGCCCTGACCCTGGTCAGCGGTAGCGGCACAGAAGGTTGGCAGGCGTATGCCACGATGATGGCCAGTTCACTGGTGCTGGGGGCGGTGTTTGTCGCGATGGGATACCTGGTCAGCGTAACTGTCAGGGAAAGAGCAACCGCAGCCGGTGCAGCCATAGGACTGTGGCTGGTATTTGTCGTATTGTACGATTTACTGCTGTTTGGCGTATTGACGATGGATGAGGAGCAACAGATAGGTCAGCAACTGTTTTCGATGTTGATGCTGGCTAATCCGACCGATAGTTACCGCGTCCTCAACCTGAGCCTGTTCGAAGGGATCAGCGAAGCCGCGGGTATAGCCGGTGTCGCCAGTGAAGCAGGCCTGAGCGGCACCTTGTTGATCAGCTCCATGCTGGCCTGGATAATCCTGCCATTAGTAACCACCTTGTTGGTTTTCCAGCGCCGTGAACTTTAGCAATTATGGTGACAGTTAACCTCAAATTCCAAGGTTAGATCCCGCGTGTCGGCATTCAACTAACAATAAACATATCCTGGTACGTATCCGCGATAAGTTTACTGCCAGGTTAATTTAAAATGTGAACTATTCGCCAGGTCTGCCGGTCATCATAAGAATGAACAATAGTAAATCTACCGACATGATTACTCGGCGCAGTGTATTAAAATCAGGAGCGATTGCTTTTGGCTCAATGGTGTTACCCAGCTCAAATTTCGTTATGGCTGCAACTTCAAATTATGGAATTACGGGACAAATTGCACCCGAACTGCAGATCGACTACTGGATTGATGAAAATGGCGGTCCGGCAACTTTCACATTAGCCGAGCATGAAGGTAAATGGGTGTTCCTGAAATGCTTTCAAAGCTGGTGTCCCGGGTGCCATTCACATGGATTTCCGGCACTCAAACAAATATCCGATGCACTAGCGGGGAACCCTGAAATTGCTTTCGCCGGAATACAAACGGTGTTTGAAGGGCGCTATACCAATACAATCGATAAGGTTCGCGAAATTCAGCTGCAGTATGATCTCCGCATGCCGATGGGTCATGACCCAGGCCCGGAAAGTGGCAATCCAAAGACCATGGTGGACTATCGTACGGGAGGTACACCATGGATGATCCTGATTAACCCTGATCGCGAAGTAATCTTCAATGATTTTGGTATCAATGTGGAAAAGGCAATCGCCTTCCTCGTTAGTCAGACATCGTGACCAGGAAATTTCCTAAAGGCGACAAGCGTCCGTTGCTGAAGGTCACGAGTTCGACTCTCGTACCCCACTTTTTTCATAATGGATTTGTGACATATGTCGCTGTTAGCTGTCAGCGCTTGCTATAACCTGTCCCGACCATGTTTGCTTCAATCTTTCAAACTGATTTAGTTTCGGTCGTCCCCATCCAGGTCGCCATCTGGTTATTCGGCACAGCGCTCATCTATTTCCTGTTCCGGTACTCCCAGGTTGTTACTGCAGGAACCGAACCTAATCCAATGGTTTTGTTCCTGGCTTCCATCTCGGGAGAGCCATACGACACCCTGCCCGGTTCAGATTTTTCTTTCTAGCAAAACCCGTAGTGGCCGGCGAACCGTTTTTAGTTGCAGCAGGTTTATATCCTGCACATCCTTGAGTGACCTGGCGATTATCGACCCATAGCGTTAACACTATTCCTGTTCGACTCCAATGTTTGCATCCACCACGTAACTGGCAAGGCTTCGCTCTGCCAAAATGAATTTGGCCTGTTTTGAATCGAACGGAATTGATGATCGTCAAGCAAAATTTCTTTTACGGTTACAAGATAGTCATGTACTGGTAAAATTGAAATTGTATGCGAGATTCTATCCGAGTCCTGATTTTAGGTACCGGGCAAATGGGATCAGGAATAGCCCGCATGGTGCTTGCCAAGCCCGGCCTGGAGCTGGTTGGTGCCTTTGGCGAAAGGGCTCATCGAGCTGGTATGGATCTTGGCGAGGTTATTGGGCTCGATCGGGCGATTGGAATACCGATAAACGCTGACCTTGACAAGGTCATCGAGGAAACACGGCCCGAGATAGCCATCCAGGCGACCTGCTCGCGTGCCACCGATGCCGCCGGCGAAATATCCATCCTGGTACAACACGGCATTAACGTCATCTCCATTGCCGATGAGATGGTGTATCCCCAGCATAAATTTCCAGCGCTTGCTGATTCGTTGCACTGGGAGGCTGTCAGCCACGGGGTATCGATACTCGGTACCGGCGCGAATCCCGGTTTTGTACTCGATTTACTGGTCATTACCTTGACCGGGGTGTGCGCCGATATCCATACAATCACGGCCAGGCGCGTGAATGATCTCTCTCCTTACGGTCCATCGGTGCTGACGAGCCAGGGTGTGGGCCTGACGCCGGACGCGTTTAACTCGGGTTTGCAAAATGGCACCATCATCGGACATGTCGGCTTTGTCGAATCGATGCACATGATTGCCAGGGCCGTCGGTTGGGAGATTGAGCGCATCGAAGAATCGCGTGAGCCGATCGTCTCGCAGGTAAGACGCGCCACGTCCTCCGTCACCGTCGAGCCAGGCCAGGTGGCTGGTTGTCACCACAAGGCAATAGCATACGTGGGTGGCATACCGGTGATTACACTTGATCACCCACAACAGGTTGAGCCGCAACTTGAAGGTATTCAGACCGGTGACAGTATCGAAATACTAGGTTCGCCACACTTAAATCTTGCCGGCAACCCTGAAATTCCGGGTGGACAGGCAACCATGGCGCTCGCGGTAAACACTATCCCGCGGGTGCTAAGTGCGGCGCCTGGTTTGCACACAATGGTCGACCTGCCGGTATCCGCTGCAATGCTGGCCGATGCCCGCAGTTTCTTACCCGAGGGAATAAAAAAGGAGTCAGGCTAGATTGATTTTGTTATTTATTTGTGCGTACGTTTCAGGCCGAAGTGCCTCGCCGGTAAGCGTGTTGCCGGCGTGGGCTACGGAGAAAGTTATCGACTGGAATTCACCCGCCATATTCTCGCGATGGCCAATCATAGGACCGCAGAAAACCGGTGAAATAACGCAAACATATTCCCTGTTTTATGCTTTTAATTAATTATCCGGTTATTGCCGGGGATCAATAAAAACTAATGAAATAAGACTTAAATTGCTCATCCTGATTTAAAACATGGAGCCAAGACAAATGAGTAAGCAAGAAATTGAGGATTACTTGTCCACCCATGCATTCTTTTCCGAAATGGATAAAAGCTTTGTGGAGTTCCTGTCAGACACGGCAACCGAGCTGCAGATTAACAGGGGTGACGTCTTGTTTCAGCATGGAAAGCCTGCGGATAAATTCTATTTATTGCGCAAAGGGCAGGTATCTGTGCAAGTACCGGCATTGATGGGGCCGACGCTTGATATACAGACCCTTGTCGAGGACCAAATACTCGGCTGGTCCTGGCTGATACCACCATACCGTTGGAGTTTCCAGGCGCGCGCGTTAGAAGATTCCGATTTACTCGAGTTCGATGGCAGCGCCATATTGGCGCGTTGCGAGGAAGACTCGAGATTCGGCTACGAATTATTCAAGCGTTTCGCGGCGCTAATGTCCGAGCGCCTCGATGCTGCCCGTCAGAAGATGATGGATGAGTGGAATCCACCAGGATTCGCTTAAGCATCGAATTCGTCGCCGTAAGACGTGAAGACCGCTAATCCATCAAGGAGGTGTAAAAGTGACCGCTCCGATACGGTCAGTCGGCTGCCTGTAACTGCCGTGATTTTTCCAGCTGTGCGCTGACAACCCTTAATCGTGTTTCGAGTTTTTGACGTTTTCCGGGATCATCGGTTGCGGCAAGTTTCGCCTCGTAGCGAGATTTTTTATCGCTTAGCAATTGCTGTAGCTTACCCAGTTTCTTGGGTTTGATCCGTTTACCCTTCTCATGTTTACCGACAAGTTTTTCAGCCTTTTCAACCAGCTCAGAGAATTTCATTCGTACCCCTCGTTAATTTAGGATTGCGCCGCGAAATATATCGGCCGTTTCTCAACCGCGCTCAGGCAGCGGATGCTTTTTCAATTTCGTCTTCATCCAGCACGACTTCCTGAGCCGCTTCAGCCACGAGATCGGAGTGCGAGAACAGTAGCGCCTGGGCCGTGTCGAGCAGATGGCGCGAAGTTTCGTCCACGTAATTGAAGTCATTGAGCAGCGAGGTTGCCATAATCGGCGTAATCCGATCATCTCTCAGTATCTCAGTGATCCGTACGTCAAGATCCGCGTGCGCAGACTGTACTTCCGCCTTAAGCTCGTCCATCTCCAATATCGCAATCGCATGATCAATATCTTCTTCACCGCGCAGGCGATAAATTTCCCGCAGAATCATCGCGATCTGGTACCTGAGTTTGTTGTATTCGTCGCGAATATGTTCATTGTCGGAAAGCATGTACTTGGTTGTGTTCTTGCGCAAATGCTTAATGTGCTTGACGCATTCGACGATTTCACCCGCGGCCCTGCGCAGACGGTACATTTCCTCGGAAAAATCGCTGGACATGTGCGCCTGAGCGTTTGAAATGAAATCCACGATCGCGCTGTACAGGACTTTGACCTTGCTCTCGTATAACTCGTCCAAATCAAATTCGTGCACTTCCCTGTCATTATCGATAGTTTTTTCAAGGTCCTCGGAGGTCAGTATCTCGGTTCGATGCAGATTGATCCCGTGGGCCATGAGCTCGAAGGCTGAATCGAACAGGTGCCAGACCTCCTTCTTCAGTGACTTCAGCACGGTTTCGGGGAACTCGATCGCTGCTTCGCTGAGGTACAGGGGTTCGGCAAGATCCTTCGCTTTTTCGGGGAGAGACTTGATCAGAAAATTCGACAACCGATGGATCAGGGGAACCATTATCAGAACACCCGCGAGATTGAACAAGGTATGAAATACCGCCAGTTTCATCGTGTAATTGTCGTCGGCTATGCCCACGCTGTTGCTGACGACATCGACCGCCCAGATAAACTGGCTGATGAAAGCGATTGCGACAACACCGGTGACGACATTGAATATCAGGTGCGCACCCGCCAGCCGTTTGCCTTCAACATTGGCGCTCAGTGCTCCGATGATGGCGGTTATCGTCGTGCCGACGTTGGCGCCGATGGCAAGCGCAAGGCCATTATCATAGGTTATCTGTGATGCCGCCAATGCCGTTAGAATCAGCACCAGCGTGGCGTGGCTGGATTGCATGACTACAGTCGCCGCGGCACCGATCGCGGCAAACAGGAATAATCCGGGATAACCCGCTACCGCCAGTGAAGCCAGGTCGAAGCTGTCTTTAAACGCTTCGAATCCTTCCTTCATGTAATGAATGCCCAGAAACAGGAATCCCAGTCCGGCGAGGACGGCACCCGCACCCTTTAGGTACTTGGACTTCTGGAACGACAAAACAATGCCGAACACCAGCATCGGCATAGCATAAGCGGAGATTTTTACCTTGAGTCCGAAGGCGGCGACCAGCCAGGCGCCGGTCGTAGTGCCGATGTTGGCACCGAAAATAATTCCGATCCCGGCAACCAGCGTAACCAGCCCGGCACTGATGAAGGAAATGGTGATGACCGACACCAGCGAGCTTGATTGCATGATCGACGTGGACACAACCCCAAATAACAGGCTCTTCCAGGTTTTATTGGTGGTTTTCTGTAACAGCTTTTCCAGCACGCCGCCGGTAAAAGCCTTGAATCCATCTTCGAGGAAGAGCATGCCAAATAAAAATATCGAAACACCGGCAGCGATTTCCTTGAAGTCAGGGCTTACCCAGAATCCATAGGCCAGTATTAGCAGAATGGTTGGTAGAAGTGTTTTTTTCAGCATCGCGATCTCCCCATATCAGGCTTAAATTGCCGAATTACCTTAAAGATACTGCGCGAAGTCATTTATTATGGGAGGCAATCTTATTGATTTTTATAAAGTTTTTCCCCATAAACCATTTCTTTGAAAACCCGGGCTTGCAAAGAAATCAGGCTTCAGGCTCTCACTCTACCACACAATAAAACGTCATACCCGCTTCAGCGGGAATCTGGCATCGCAACAACTGGGATTCAAACCATAGCACCCTGCGCCTGTGGTTGACATTTATCAAATACAAAAAAAGGCCCTCTATCAATAATGATGCCATCGATTCGCAGCCTCGATAACAGGTAAAACAAACACGTAAAGGCCCTGAAAACCAGGCCACAGCGACAGGTACCATCTATGACGACTAAAGGCTTTGTTTCACTGGTAGGCTCCGGCCCCGGGGACCCCGAATTACTCACCGTAAAAGCGCTGAGATTGATACAGCAGGCCGACGTAGTGGTTTTCGACCGCCTGGTCAGCGCCGAAATACTGAACCTGATTCCGCACGGGGTAAGCCAGATCTCGGTCGGTAAGTCCCCCGGAAAACACTGCGTGCCGCAGGATCAAATCAATGAAATCATCGTCAGCCTGTCACTCTCGGGTCGACGCGTGGTGCGCCTGAAAGGTGGGGATCCGTATATCTTCGGGCGCGGTGGCGAAGAGGCCCTGGTATTGCGTCAACACGGCATCCCTTTCGAAGTTGTCCCCGGGGTTACCGCCGCAGCGGGCTGCAGCAGCTATAGCGGCATCCCACTGACGCATCGCGGTCTCAATCATGGGGTGCGCTTTATCACCGGACATCAAATGAACGATGAAACCCTGGATATCGACTGGAACAAGGTGGCCGACCCGGACTGCACCCTGGTGATTTACATGGGACTCGCGAACCTGCAGACAATCTGTGTCGAACTCGTGCGTGCGGGCCTGCCCGCATCGACACCAGCCGCCGCGGTGCACGGCGGCACGACCGCGCACCAACAGAAAGTCATTGCGACTTTATCGGACCTGGCCGAAGCGGTAGTCACCGCGGGATTGAAATCACCAGTCACCACAATCATTGGCGAGGTTGTTACGCTCAGCGATGAGCTCGACTGGTTTCAGTCTGACTACCAGCAAGACGAGAGGGTCGTGGCATATGACTCGTTTAACCTGGCTCGCGCTTAGCCTCATGGTTGCGGCTCCACTTGCCGCAAGCGATCAACTTTCCGGTGATCGCCAACAGGAGCTACGCAATGTTCTGATCCAGGATTGTGGCTCTTGCCACGGCCTGACGATGCACGGTGGACTGGGACCCGCACTGGTGCCAGACAAGCTGTCGGGGAAATCCATCGAGTATCTCAGTAGCGTGATTTTAAACGGTCGACCCGGTACGGCTATGCCAGCCTGGCGCTCGCTATTGTCTCCCGCCGAAGCGCGCTGGATGGCAAACCAACTGTTACAGGGAGAGGTACAGTGAGCAGGTTTGCGATTTGCCTGTTACTGCTAGCGCTGACAAGCTTGCCAGCGGCTGCACGAGGTACCGGCGACCTCGGTCTTTTCATTGAACGCGCCAGCAGTAGCGCCCAGATTATTGAAACCAGCACCAATACCAGCATCGGCCGGGTCAGTGAACTCGGTGATTTATCTCATGCTTCAGTGGTTTATTCGCGTGATGCTCGTTTTGCCTATGTTTTCGGACGCGACGGGGGCTTGAGTAAAGTTGATATCCTGAACGCTGAGATCAGCGCGCGTATCCTGCAATCCGGCAATAGTATTGGTGGCGCAATTTCGCAGGATGGTCGCCTGGTCGCGGTTTCGAACTACGAGCCCGGTGGCGTCAAAGTATTTGACGCTGACACACTCGCACTGGTCGCCGATATCCCGGCCACGTTCGGCGATAACCAGCAACGCTCCAAGGTCATCGGGCTGGTCGACGCACCCGGCCACAAGTTCGTGTTTGCACTCTGGGATGCGGACGAAATCTGGGTGCTCGATATGTCAGACCCGACCAGTCCGCATATCCAGAAGTTTCACGACATCGGCCGCAATCCCTATGACGCGCTAATCACTTCCGATGGACGCTATTACCTTGCCGGCCTGTTCGGTGAAGACGGCATGGCCATGCTCGACCTGTGGAACCTCGAGTCGGGGATTACCCGCATCCTGCCGAATTACGGTAAGGGCGAACAAAAATTACCGGTCTACAAGATGCCTCACCTCGAGGGTTGGGCGGTCGCCGGAGACTTCGCATTCGTGCCCGCCGTGGGCCGCCACGAGGTGCTCGTGATCAACCTGCGCAACTGGAAGGAAGCTGGTCGAATCAAGGTGCATGGTCAACCGATTTTCGTCATGGCGCGTCCCGATGGTCGCCAGGTCTGGGTTAATTTCGCGCTACCCGACAACGATACGATCCAGGTGATCGATACGCAGACACTTGCAGTTATACGGAAGCTCAAACCAGGCAAAGGGGTTTTACATATGGAATTCGAACCACGCGGCGAGGAAGTCTGGTTGTCGGTGCGTGACGAAAACCGCGTCGAGGTTTACGACACCAGGACCTTCGAGCGCAAAACCTCGCTACCGGCGACCAAACCCAGCGGCATTTTCTTTACCGCGCGTGCACATCGGATCGGGCTGTGAGGCAGTATTCCAAACTCGAACAACGTCTGCTAAACGAGTTTCAGCAGGGTATGCCGCTGAGTTCAACGCCCTATGCCGATATAGCCAAACAGCTTGGCGTCTATGAAACCACGGTACTTGAAACCCTGAAACGACTGCAGACAGAGGGCGTGGTCAGTCGAGTGGGTGCGGTTTTTCGCCCCAACCGAATTGGTGCCAGTACCCTGGCGGCAATGGCGGTGCCCGCAACGGAACTCGAAGATGTCGCCGCGATCGTCAATGAATTCGACGAAGTCAATCACAACTACGAACGCGAGCACCGCTTCAACCTGTGGTTCGTAGTGGTCGCAAGTGACGAGGATCAGCTGGAAAAGGTCATGGCTGAAATCGAGGAGCGATGCGGATACCCGGTGCTCGACCTGCCACTACTGAATGAACACTTCATCGACCTGGGATTTGATCTGAAATGGACATGAGAAGAGATTCCCGCTTTGAGAATGCGCTGATCGAGGTAATCAGCCAGGGCTTACCGCTGACCAGCCATCCGTACGCAGCGATCGCGGAGCAGCTCAACTGCAGCGAGGCACAGGTCATCGAAGGCATTAATCGAATCATGATGCGTGGCGACATGAAACGTTTCGGCGTCGTCGTTCGCCACCGCAAGCTGGGTTACCGTGCCAACGGCATGGTGGTGTGGGACATTCCGGATGCGCGCGTTACCGAAATCGGCCATTGCATCGGCCAATATTCTTTCGTTACGCTGTGTTATCAACGCCCCAGGCGGCTGCCCGAATGGCCCTATAACCTGTTCAGCATGATCCACGGGCAAGACCGGGATGCCGTCATCGAGCAGGTCGAGTTCATCGTCCGGCAATGCGGATTAAGCGACATCAACCATGAGATTCTGTTCAGCAACCGCTGCTTCAAACAGCGTGGCGCAAGCTACGCGCGCAAACAAAACCTGACCCTGCCCGGAATGGTGCGCAGTGAATGAATTGAGCCGCCAGTTTATTAATCGCTACCAGGGTGGTTTCCCGATCGAGGAACAGCCTTTTGCCAGCGTTGCCAGCGAACTCGGAACCGACAGCACCACGATTATCGGCATGATCCAGGAATTGCTGAATGACGGCGTATTGAGCCGTTTTGGTCCGCTGTATGACGCTTCCAGCATGGGTGGCAGTCTGACCCTGGCCGCGTTGTCGGTGTCGGATGACAGGTTCGACGAGGTCACGGAAATGGTAAATGCGATGACCGAAGTTGCGCATAACTACCGCCGCGAACACGAACTCAACATGTGGTTCGTGATCGCTACCGAAACCCCTGAACAATTACAGAAAACCATAGATCAAATCGAGCAGGCAGCCAACCTGCCGGTATACAACTTTCCCAAGTTGCAAACCTTTTACCTTGGACTGTGGTTGCTGCTCGATGACTCGGGCGGGGTTAGCACGCAACCCCTGCCAGGCCCACTCAAGCAAGGGGGCATGATAATCGATGAACTGGACCGCAAAATCGTGCAGGCAACCCAGGATGGCCTGCCACTGCAGACGGCGCCCTATACCGAAATCGCCGGGTCCTGCGGCTGCGATACGGAAACCGTGATGCAGCGCATGCGTCGTATGCTCGAACGCGGTGTCATTCGTCGCATCGGCGCAATACCGAACCACTATCGTTTAGGCTTAAGCGCTAACGGCATGTCAGTCTGGGATGTCAATGACGAAAAACTGCTTGAACTTGGCGCCCGGGTCGGCAGGCTGGATTTTGTCAGCCACTGTTATGAAAGGCCACGTCATTTGCCACTATGGCCCTATAACCTGTTTGCGATGGTGCACGGTCATGATCGTGACGAGGTTAGTTCTAAAGTCGAGCAGATCACCGAACTGCTGGGGTCTGAGTGCAAGCAGCATGACGTCCTCTTCAGCACCCACATCCTTAAAAAAACCGGATTGAGGTTAGTCGCCTGATGTTTCGTATAAGCCGATATATGCATGCACTCGCAAGCGGGCAGAGTGTTTCTCCCACCCCTAAACCCGTGATGATGGGTAGTGGGCCGGTCGTGATCTGGAACCTGATTCGGCGCTGCAACCTGGCCTGCAAACATTGCTATGCAACCTCCGCGGACATCGATTTTGAGGGAGAGCTTAGCACTGAAGAAGTGTTTGCGGTAATGCAGGACCTCAAGTCATTCGGGGTATCGGTGCTAATCCTCTCGGGTGGCGAACCACTACTGCGCCCGGATATTTTCGAGATTTCCGCGGTTGCCAGGGAGATGGGCTTCTACGTCGGGCTCTCCAGTAACGGCACCCTGATCACCGAGGAGAATATCTCTGATATTGAGCGCATTGGCTATGACTATGTCGGGGTCAGCCTCGATGGCATGCGTGAAACCCATGACTGTTTTCGTCGCAAGCAGGGCGCATTCGATGAGTCCTTACGAGGGATCCGGTTATGCCATGATGCGGGGATCAAGGTTGGATTACGTTTTACCTTAACCCAGGACAATGCCAGCGAACTTCCGGACCTGCTGCAATTAATGCATGCTGAAGACATCGACAAGTTTTACCTGTCACACCTTAATTACGCTGGACGTGGTAATCGCAACCGTGCAAGTGACCTGCACTACCGGATGACGCGTAGCGCCATGGACCTGTTGTTCGAAACCTGCTGGCAGGACGTCCAGGCCGGCGTGAAACGAGAATTCGTCACCGGTAACAACGACGCCGATGGCGTATACCTGCTGCAATGGGCCGCCCAGCATATTCCCGAGCACGTAGAGGCATTGCGCAAGCAGTTGCTGCGCTGGGGTGGTAATTCGTCCGGCGTCAACATCGCTAATATTGACAACCTGGGCACCGTGCACCCGGATACCATGTGGTGGGATTACAGCATCGGTAACGTCCGGCAGCGACCTTTTTCAGAAATCTGGCAGGACACCTCGGATCCCCTGATGGCCGGTTTGAAAGCCGCGCAGCGACCGCTCGAAGGACGCTGTGCAAAATGTCAGCACCTCGCTATCTGTGGCGGTAATTCGCGCACCCGGGCCTGGCAGCTAACCGGCAATCCATGGGCAGAGGACCCGGGTTGTTACCTCAGTGATGCGGAGATTGGCGTAGAGAATATGCCACAGCGAGTCGAATTGACACCTTACCGACGCAAGCAGGAAGCCGAAAAGGAATTACACACCTAGGCAGGATTGGTTACGCTATCCCGAACAAAGGCTGATCATCGCTTCCCGATCGTGAATCGTGACATTACGGCCGTCGATCGACACAATTTCCTGTTCGTGCAGATTTTTCAGAATCCGTGAAAAGGTTTCGGGTTTGACCGATAACCGCGACGCTATGACGCTCTTGGCGATCTTGAGTTCAAAGCTATCCTTGTCAGGCGCAGAATGGTGCAACAGGTAGGCAACCGTGCGCACGGTGCCGGTGTCCAGGCTGAGCGCGTCAATTTCACTAATCAGCCCGCGCAAGCGAAAACTCATCTTACCCAGCAGCAGAAAACAGGTATCGATTGACTCGCGCAACATTGACTTGAAGTCCTTGCAGTTAATGCCAATCACCCTGCTCGGCGTGAGCGCGGTCGCGGTAACCGGGTAATGGGGTTCATCCATAAACATCAGGGCCTCGGCAAAGGTCGCACCGTCCTCCATGATTTCGACGACCTTTTCCTTACCTTCGGGTGATACGCGAAACAACTTGATCCGTCCCGACAACACGAGGTAGAAACTGGTAGCGTTATCCCCCTGGAAAAATAGCGACTCACCCTCGACCATGTCGGTGACATGGGAATGACGGCGTACGCGATCCATTTGAGCTTCCGTCAACTCAGAAAACAGGTGTGACGTGCTCAGCGCTTCGAGTATACCTTTGGAATCCAATCTAAGTCCCTGTGAAATTCAGCATTTGACCAGGGCGGAATATTGACATGAAACCGATTGATTCGCACCGGTTTTTTCGATCAAGCCGGGCTCAGTCATGGCGTAATAACTGTTGTCGAATAGCCTCGAGCCTCAGCGCGTGGTTGGTGAAAATCCAGTCCACACCCCGGTTCAATTCGCGGTAAAAACCAAAGCGAGATTCGACAAAGCCAGTGCCTACTTTTTGTCCTCCCAGGTGATGACGCTTGATCATGTTCCGATTCGCTAACAGGTAGTGTCCACAAACGCCTCCAAGATCATTGGCCTGCGCCGCGCGACTAAAGTCCCCGGTATTTAACTCGGCTACCGGCAGGCAGCTACCGCCACCGGCAAACTTGACCAGGTCGAACAGGTCGAACTGTAGCGCCAGGAAATGATAATCGGTGCCAGCTGTAAGCGAGGCAAAGATTTCCTGCAAACGTCCTGACTTACTCGCCTCCGAACCCAGCTCATCACGTTTCAGTTCGACCATTAAATGACTGATCCCACCAAAACGTTCTACGACTTCTGCCAGTGTCGGGATATCAGGCACCCGTTTTCTTAACTCGGTCAAACTCGTTTCAGCCACCACCAGCTCGACATCGAATACACGTCGAGTATCGGTATCATGAATAACCACCGGCTCCAGATCACGGGTCCATCGCACATCGAACTCGATCCCCCAGGCACCCGCTTCGACAACCCGCGTAAAAGCTGCCATGGTGTTTTCTTTAACCTGAAGATTATCGTGTTCGCCACGGTGCGAAATAACCTTGCCTTCAAGCAATGCCTGATGAGAAGGTCGGGGTCGGGGTATGATCATGAACCATTTTTCGACCAGGTACTGAACAACACGTTCCAGTTGGTAACGCAGGCGTATCACTGTTGCCAGTCCAGGTCGCGGCAGGGTACCGGGTAAGACAGGCTGACCGGTGCAAGGGCAAAGTCGCGGGCGCTTTCGTAACAAGTAACCTTGCCTTTACCGTCGACCCAGAATAGATGCGGATCGAGATCCCTGGTCGCCAGCATTATAAAAAGTGCCCTAATCGAGATGCGCATAGTTAAAAGAGGCATCAGGGAACTCTAATAGAATAAGTCTCTAATTTATATGATTACGCAGAATTAAAGTTTAATAAAACCAACTCGTGTTGGCGTCAATCGGTGTTGAGAGGAGTCCGCCATCCTTGGCAGAGAGGGGAAGTCAAAACACGGAGAATTTCTACCTAGCTGGCAATCGCTTTCTCGCGCACCGATCTCAAACGCTTGTTCAAAAAGCGCAGTTCCGATATCAGGTAACGCTTACGTCCGGATTCGAGCTGCGACGCATTACTCGTCCCGACTTGTTGTCTAATACTGTCTATCGATCGTACCAGTTTGATTTCGTCGATCGCGAGACCCATGTTTTTCAAAACACATTGCGTCGACAGCGGGTCGATATGGATATTTACCTGGCTCATGGTATACCTCAACTTAAATTTGAAGAGGATATATAGGACTGCAACCGGCGCTTATCTGTGACTCAAATTGCGCTCCATCTGTGAATTTATTCACTGCCATAGGCCCCATAGAACAAGGCTGTGACCGAAGTCAAAATTTATTTGGGCAGTGCGTCACAGTCAGGTTTTGCCGTGATTCGCTCAATCCGAATCGATATGATCCAGTGCCGCGTTTAGCGTTATGCCACAATCCTGCTCGACCTTCAGTTGCAGCAATTCATCGGCGCGGGTTTTACCACGATTAATTGCCGCAATCGGAATTCCCGTTCGCTGCGCCTCGCGGATAAAGCGAAACCCCGAGTACAACATTAACGAGGATCCAACAACCAGCATGGCATCGGCCGACGCAAGCGCATCGAAACATTCCTGCACCCGCACCCGGGGTACGGTTTCACCAAAAAACACAACCTGCGGTTTCAATACCCCACCACAAGATTCGCAAGCGGGCACATCGATCGCGCAGTGATCGAAATCGTTGAGCAATGCATCGCCGTCCGGAGCGCTTTTAGCCGATAGATCTATCAGCACAGAATTGTGATCGAGCAACCGCTGCTGCATCGCCGCACGCTCGATGGTAACCCCACAGTCGAGGCAAACCACCCTGGCCAGCGAGCCATGTAACTCGGTAACCTGTTTGCTGCCAGCGCGCTGATGCAGGCCATCGACATTTTGGGTGACGGTAGTTGCGAGCCAGCCCAGCTCTTCGAGGCGTGCCAGTGCCTGGTGGGCCTGGTTGGGCGCGGCAAGGCAAAACCGCTGCCAGCCAATATATGAACGCGCCCAGTATCGCTGCCTGGCCTCGTGCTGTTCGACGAATTCACCATACTCGATCGGTTTCTGGTGCTTCCAGTTGCCACTGTCATCACGGTAGTCGGGAATACCGGACGCGGTGCTGACACCGGCACCGGTAAGCACGAAGATGCGCTCGTGGTCAGTGATAAAATTGGATAGCAATGAAGACATGCGCACCAGTTTAACAGGCTCGAAGCGTTGATTAGCGCTTTTATCCGCTACCCTTCTTCCATTATTATGAGCTGATGGCCATCCGCACAACCTGCATCGGTGCTTACCCGAAACCAGACTATATCGAGATCGGCAACTTCGCCGAAACCGAGGAGCAGGATGGCAGCGTGACGCGCGCTTTCACCTATACCCAGGACAACGCCGACAAGGTGCCCGAGGAATTGCTGAGCAGGGCAACTCGCGAGGCGATCCAGGACCAGATTGATTGCGGCATTGATATCCCGACTGACGGAGAACAGCGGCGTGAGAATTATATTCACTATCACTGCCGTCATCTCGACGGTATCGATTTCGAAAACCTTAGCAACAAGGTGCATCGTAACGGTGCGGCCGTGGCCGATCTGCCGACCATTAGTGCCAGGATCGAGCCCGGGGGTGATCATTTCCTCGATCGGGATTTCCAGGTCGCGCAGGATTACAGTGACCGTCCGGTCAAGATTACCGTGCCGGGTCCCCTGTCGATCATCGACACTACTGCAAACGTTTATTACCGCAGTGAGCGCGAACTCGCTTTCGACCTGGCAGATGCGCTTAACTTTGAAATTCGGGCGCTCGCCGCCGCAGGCTGTCAGTATATACAGGTCGACGAGCCCCTGTTTGTGCGCAAGGTTGATGACGCCCTGGCCTTTGGCACCGAGTGTCTTGACCGCTGCTTCGATGGCGTACCCGAGCATGTCACACGGGTGATGCACATGTGTTGCGGCTACCCGGGTCATATCGACGACGAAGACTATATAAAAGCCGATCCCGAATGCTACTTTCAACTGGCCAGAAAAATTGACAAGACCGGTATCCACCAGGTTTCGATCGAGGACGCTCATTGCCTCAACGATCTGAAACTACTCGAGAACTTTGCCGACACCGCCGTGATCCTCGGCGTGGTCACGATCGCAAACAGCAGAATCGAAAGCACTGAAACTATTCAGCAACGCCTCGAGCTTGCGCTGCAGCACATCGATGCGGATCGGCTACTGGCGGCGCCCGACTGCGGCCTGATGATGCTGGGCCGCGACCTGGCAATGGCCAAGCTGAAAAACATGTGCACGGCAGCGGGGACAATCTGACTTTGTATTACAAACCGGTTAAGCAGCAACCTGGAGCCGTTCAACCAAATAGCAGGGAATTCATATGCCGATAGATCTCACTACCAAGAAGATAATCATGATTCACGGCCTGGCCTCCAAGCCACCGCGGAATCAAACGCACCAGTTATGGCGCCGTACCCTGACCGAAAATATCCGCGTCAGTCATCGCCGACTCGCGCGCAGCCTCGACGCCAATCCCGAGGTGTTCGAGTCCGCTTACTGGGCCGACGTGGTACCTCACCATATTCCTGACGATGCCGGCTACACCAAAAAACTGCAGCTACAGGTAGACAAGGTCATCGCCGAACGGCGGAAAATAAAAGACAAATTCCATGTCGGCATGGGTGAAAAAGTATCCGGATTTTTCAAGGATCGCGGCGTCGACCTGGTGAAGTTGCTGGCCGGTGCATTGACGGTCAAAGACAACGTCATGAACAATTTTCTGCGCGAGACCGAGCTCTACGACACAGACCAGTATATTGCCGATCAAATGCGCGCACCGCTCGAAAACGCGCTACGCCGTGCCTGGGATGAAGGACGCGAACCCGTCGTCGTTGCACACAGCATGGGCAGCTTTATCGGCTATGACGTGCTGTGGCGGTTTTCGCATCGTAAAACTGCCGGCTTTAAAATCTACAATAAAAAACGGGTGAAAATGTTTATCACGATGGGCTCACCGCTCGGTGATTCGGTGGTGCGGGATTTGCTGTTCGCCAAACATCACAAGTCTTATAGCCCGCGATGGTTTCCAACCAATATTGATTTTTGGCACAACTACGCCTGCCTTGGTGACGTGGTCTCGCATCAGAGAAATTTCGATACCGAATTTTATGAACCGATGCGCAAGTTGAAGTTATTCCCGAAAAAACCCAGATTTCGCACCATCGATTATGTCGATTTACACAATCCATTCGAAGTCGTGACTCACTCCGGGAATCGCAAACGGGAAAAACGCAACCCGCACAAGTCCTATGGTTACCTGGCGCAGCCGCGACTGGGTAGCTGGATTGCGGATTACCTGCTGGATCGATTGCGTTAGGCAAGCCGGGAAATACCGGCCGACGTCGGTTTTAACTTGATCGCGGTGTATCAGGAGTAAGTGTCAAAACTGCAAATCCGGTTACGCCCGCTTTGCTTTGCCTGGTAAAGGGCAATATCCGCCTGCTCTATCAACAAGGTGCTGCTTTTATCGTAGATCGGCAACATAGCCGCTACGCCGATACTGACGGTTACATAGGGCGAAACGCTTGAGGTAACGTGTGGCAATTTTGCATCCTCGACCGAGCCAAGGCATTCTTCAGCAACCTTTATTGCACCTTCTAAGTCAGCCGCAGGCAGCAAGGCAATAAATTCCTCGCCACCGTATCGCGCAATCAGGTCACCTGTACGCTGCATGCAATCACTCAGAATTTTCGCCACCGCGACCAGGCACTCATCGCCACGCAAGTGACCGTGGTGGTCATTGTATTCCTTGAATTTATCAACATCGATCATCAGCAATGCCAATGACTGTTCGGCGCGGGCGCTGCGACTCCATTCAGCCATCAGTCGCACATCAAATTCGCGTCGGTTACAAATCGATGTCAACGCATCGACGCGGGCAATATTGTTAAGTTCCTGCTGCGATCGACGGGCCTGCAAATGCATGTTCAATCGTGCCCGCAACACCCTGGGATGAAACGGCCGGGCAATGAAATCGGCGGCACCTGACTCAAACGCCTGCACTTCGGCCTCGGTGGTTTTGTCATCGGAAATAAAAACGACCGGAACCACGGTATCAAGATCAGAATCGGTCGAATTACGCCACCAGTCGGTGCTTTCGATGCCACCGATTAATGCCGTATTCACCAGCACCAGGTCCGGCATCCCGTGATCTAACGCCGAAGCCACGAGCCCTTTGAAATTCGCGGCGACTTCCACCTGGACATCGCGCATTTGCTCTATGATCATTTGCAGACTCTGCACATCGTCATCGAGCACCAGCATCCGCTGCATCGCGGGCTGCTCGCAGACTGCTTTCGAGCTGTCGTCGGAGATCATCGAGCCGGTTTTCAGAAATGCATCCAGTTCGGATTCCAGCGGAAAGCCGATGACCAGTTCACCCTGGTCGCTGATAACGATGGGTATATTGCGGTCAAATTCACGATTGCCATCCCACTGGGTTTGCCATTTAGCCAGTTCCTCATCCTGACGGGCGTCATCCTGGGGCGGCTCGATACCCAGTTCTTTAAGTAGCGCGGCGAGCAGTTCCGGATCAGAAATATCCTGGCCGTCGAGCCACAAGGCGCGAAATATGCGTCGGCGCAACTGGCTTGCCCTGGCGGGATCACTTTTATTAACCGTGTTGAACAGCGTCGAAGCAGCCGCCGAGTTGGGGCGAAACATGGGGACGTTAATCCGGGTTGACGGTGCCTTGCGGCGTACCTCAGCGACCTCGGTCACGAGTTCGCTAAGGACTTTGAAACCCGCCTGTTTGCTGGAAACGGATGGGGCATGCTGAATACTGCGAAATTCAACCTGGTCTTCCAGGTCCATCGCATGTAGACGTTCATTTAACGCGTAACAGAAAGGACAGTTAAAATCGGCGTACACGGTGAAATTACCAACACCCGACTCGCCTGACTGCGCCCCTGCTTGTGATGCATTTCCCATGCCCAGGGTTCCAGTTTTTGGTTATTGTAGTTATCTACGAATAATCGCGCTTATCTGACGCGGATTATATGCTATTCCCGTTCGCAATCGAAACTTTGATTTTTCACCCCTGAAAAGCGGTTGGCTCGTGCCGCGGATATCCGCATTGAAGTTCATCTTAAGCACCTGAATTTAATCATTTTCTACCTCCATATCGAACCCCATGTTAAGGTGAACGCGGGGCAATTGACAATGACCCTATAATTCAATGACCTTGAAGCGACTAATCCTGCCGATTGCAATCGTTACCCTGTTGACGCTTGTGTTGTACTGGTTGGTTGCATCGCGACTACTGCTGGACCCGCCTGATACTACCTCGTCACCCGATACCTCCACGAACTCGGCAGAAGTCGTAAAAACCGAATTCGAACCAGTCGTAACCGCTGCAGTCGAACCTGCCACCAATGCCGCGAGTATTAGCGAAGACAGTGGCCGCCGGGGAAGCTCGAAACTGGTCGAAATATTCGGACGCGTACTGGACCCGGAACTGCAACCTGTCGACGACGTTTTCATTACCGAAGAACGCTATTTCTTCAATACGCGCAGTGACGCGGAGGGCAACTACAGGATCTCATTGAACTTGCCCCAGCATCGCTATCCAACGCTCAATTTTCTGCGCCACAAGTTCAATGGCAAACGCATCAAGCTTACAAAAGAGCTATTACAACAAAAACAATCATATGAGCTCAACGTCATACTTGAGGATAATCCCGACACGGTCAAACTATCGGGCTGGGTTGGCAACGAGCTCGGCGTTGCACTCGAGGGCGCGCGAGTCGAACTCACCGCGCAGGAAGTGTTTGACGGGGAAAATTTTTACCTGACCGTGTTTTCAGATCCCCGGGGTAATTTTCAACTTGACGGTGTTCGGGTTGCGGAAAAATACAGGCTATCGGTAAACCTGGCGCCCGAGTATCCCGTTTTCCTGGACCCCGATTTCAGTGTCAGTCTCAATCCACAACCGCTTAACATCGAGCTTAAGTCTCTCAAGTTTGTCGATATCGACGGCATGATAATGAATCGGGAAGCCGCCCCGGTAGCCGACTTTGAGATCTATGTCAGCAATGTTACGACCGGGGTGCACTCCGGCAAAATCGTCAGCGACTCTTCCGGATTTTTTTCGCTCAAGCACTTCCCGGTAGGTGAAATCAGCCTGGCAACCCGTGGTTCCGATATCTATGAAATTACCGGCCTGGTATTGACCGACAACGAGTACCAGAACCTGCTATTGACAATCGACAGGGGCAACCAAAACCTGACCGGGTGGATCAAGGGAGAAAACGGCATCGTACCCCAACGCGCGATGGTGACACTGGATCAAACCTTGCTCGATGGCCAGATCAGGTATCATCAATACCGCTCGCAAGCCACCGACATCGATGGCAGGTTTACCTTTAGCAATCTCGGTAGCGGCGAATATCGAATCACAACATACGCGCAGGGCTACCAGAAACAGGAATTGATGCACCGCCTGCGTAGCCGGTCTGACGAAGTCCAGGTCACGCTGCGGCGCCTCGAAGACTGAGAATCTTGATTCGCTTGTTTCCCTGCGATCAGGATAAATCGACGCACGACCGCCGAAACAAATGTTATTATCCGCGCAATAATGATTACCTGAAACTGTATCCGCTGCTGGAACTTTGCTCGCGGCCGCCGGTGAAAGAATTTTCAGAATAATAGTGTTCAGCCACGACGAGGGGGAAGCATGAACAAAACTGCAGAATATCTTGAGCGTTTCTTAAATGGAGTTAAAAAACGTAATCCTGGAGAAACAGAATTTCACCAGGCGGTATCCGAGGTCGCGAGCACCGTTTTTCCTTACATCGCGGATAAACCCATCTACCATAAAATGCAAATCATGGAACGTATGGCGGAACCTGACCGGGTCATCATGTTTCGCGTGCCCTGGACCGACGACAAGGGCAATATTCGAAATCAACGCGGTTACCGCGTGCAGTTCAACAACTCGATTGGCCCTTACAAGGGCGGCCTGCGTTTTCATCCCTCGGTCAACCTGAGCGTACTCAAGTTTCTCGGCTACGAGCAAACCTTCAAAAACAGTCTTACCGGGCTACCCATGGGCGGTGCCAAGGGCGGCTCTGATTTCAATCCCAAGGGCAAGACCGACAACGAGGTGATGCGTTTTTGTCAATCTTTCATGGTCGAGTTGCACCGCCACATCGGCGAGGATACCGATGTGCCAGCAGGCGATATCGGCGTCGGCGCCCGTGAAATCGGGTACCTGTTCGGTATGTACAAGCGCATCGAAAACCGATTTGTCGGCGTACTTACCGGCAAGGGCATCGAATTTGGCGGCAGCAAGATCCGCACCGAGGCGACCGGTTACGGCGCGGTTTACTTCATGGAAAACATGCTACAACGTGTCGGCGACAGCATCGACGGAAAAACGGTGGCGGTTTCAGGTTCCGGAAATGTCGCCACCTATGCCGTCGAAAAGATAAATCACCTTGGTGGCAAGGTGGTCACGCTATCGGATTCTTCCGGTTTTGTGCATGACCCGGAAGGCATCGACGCTAGCAAACTGGAGTATGTCCTCGATCTCAAAAATGTGCGTCGCGGGCGCATCAAGGAATACGCCGATGAATTTAACTCGGCCACTTTCCACGAGGGCAGGCCCTGGGGTGTTCCCTGCGCCCTCGCCCTGCCCTGCGCAACCCAGAATGAAATTAACGAGGAAGAGGCAAAAACCCTGCTCAAGAACGGCTGTATCGGTGTTTCCGAGGGCGCCAATATGCCCACCGAACTCGCCGGTATCGATGCCTTCCAGCACGCGAAAATCCTGTATGCGCCGAGCAAGGCCGCCAACGCTGGTGGTGTCGCGGTTTCAGGTCTCGAGATGAGCCAGAACAGCAGCCGGATATCATGGGAAGAAGACGACCTGGACAATCTACTCAAGCAAACGATGCTTAGAATTCACGATAGTTGTGTCGAGTACGGCAATGAAGCCGGCCATATCAACTACCTCGCCGGTGCCAATATAGCGGGATTTGTCAAAGTGGCTGAAGCAATGCTCTCCTTCGGCCATACCTGACATTTGCAGGCATCCCGAAACGCCCGGGTAAACTTTGCTCCACTCTCGGAGTAAAAAGCCAACTGGCTTTTACAGGCGGTAACTGATCGGATTGCTGCACCACAACGTATAACTAACCACTCTCCATGCCCTGGTCGCGCAACTAACTTGCCGCGGCCCGGCGAACATTGGCACAGGTAGCATACGAGGCATAGCGTGCTAGTTTCCAGGACCTATCATTTCGATTTTGACCACCCGGTAGACAAACTCTGGGCCGTGGTATCCGACACCCCCAGGTGGGGTGAAGCCTCTGGTTTCCCGAAGTACCAGGTCAGCGAGCAGCTGCAAACTGACGGCACGGTCAAGGTGTTCGGCAAAATTGAAGTGGCAGGCATGACTATCCGCTGGGAAGAGCCGCCGGTTAACTGGATCGCCGAACGCTGGTTCGAGCAACAGCGTATTTTCATCAAGGGGCCAATGATCAGCATGACCACGGTTGCCACGCTCGAAGATAAAGGTCCAGCCAGCGCGCTCGACCTAGAACTGGTTTTCGAAACCCGTAACCTGGTCGGAACTTTCCTGGCAAAGCGCATGGTGGCAGCATTCGGGGATAAAGTAGGCGCGCTGCTGGACAATGCCGATCACCTCATCAAGGCCGAAGAACCCGACCTGTTCGTTTCCAGTTATCAACCGTCCAGGTCTTCGCTCGAGCGCGCCGCGAAACTGTGTGAAAAAATTGACGCCTCACCCTACGGCCACGGGCTGGCAGCAAAACTGGTGGACTATATTAACGAAACCCAGGAAGTCGATTTGTGGGCGATGCGCCCGATCGCAATTGCGCGTCGCTGGAACACAAAAACCCTCGATGCAATCGAACTGTTTCTGCAGGCGGTACGCTCAGGATTACTGGAATCACGCTGGGATGTTTTATGTCCACGCTGTCGTGTTTCTAAATCGACCACTTCCGATATGGGTGATTTGCCACAGGGCGTTCACTGCGACGCCTGCAATATCGACTTTCATTCCGACTTTGCCAGCAACGTAGAATTGAGCTTCAGCCCCAGCCCATCGATTCGCGGTGTGGAGTATGGTCATTACTGCCGTTCCGGTCCCGGCGTTACGCCGCATATCAAAGGCCAGTGCTCGCTGCCTCCCGGTGCCAGCCGTAGCCTGCCGCTGGTTTTACACGCTGGCGATTACCGCGTGCGCACGCTTGAAGCGAGCGAAGAAATTGAGTTGACCTGGAAACAGGAGCGCTTCCCCGAAATCCATGTTCAGAATAGCGAGGTCAAGATTGTGGGCGATTCCCCCGAAGCTGAAATCCGCATGGTCAACAACGGCAAGCTACACAGGACCATCGTAATCGAAGAACAGAGCTGGCTGCGCGATGTGCTTACCGCGGAACGCGCGACCACGATGCAGGCCTTTCGTGATCTCTTTTCCGACCAGGTGTTGCGCCCCGGGGACGAGGTCAGCATTCGCAATATCGCTTTCGCGTTTACCGACCTGGTCGGCTCATCGGCGCTGTTTTCACGCATGGGCGATGCCGAGGCCTATCACCTGGTGCGCGAGCATTTTTCCGAACTGAGTGAAATCGTACGCCGTAACCTGGGGAATATTGTTAAAACCGCTGGAGATGGTATCCACGCTGCCTTCTTGACACCCGACGATGCGCTGCGTGCGTCAATCGAGATGCAGCAAGCGATGCCCGCATTCAACCAGCGCTTCGACACGGACGACGTCTCCATACGTGTCGGCCTGCATAGTGGCAGCAGCATCTCGGTTACACTTAATGATCGCCTGGATTACTATGGTGAGGCGGTTAACCTCGCGGCACGGCTCGAGGGCCTGGGAGTTGATGGCGATATCACGATGTCAAAAACCTTTGCCAGTGATCCGGCAGTTAGTGCTATGCTGATCGAGTACGAGCCGCATGAACGTGAAGAAATTCTGAAAGGCTTCACCAGACCCGTCGAGATTGTACAGATAAGACCCTGAACAGATTAATGAAAGCAGCCAATCCGACCTGGTCGCTATATATTATTGAAGCCAGCGATGCTTCGCTCTACACCGGCATTACTACCGATGTCGATCGCCGCTTCGAGGAGCACTTGAACTGCCAGAAAGGCGCAAAGTATTTCAATGGGCGCAGCCCGGTTAAGGTAGTTTACCGCGAAGACGGCCATACCCGCAGCAGCGCCAGCCGACGCGAAGCGGAGATCAAGAAACTGTCAAGACAGGCAAAAGCAGCGCTGATTATCAGTCAGTGCTAGATTCCGGTAACAATTAAATACCGATTCCGAGAATTACAATAACCGTGATCAGTTTAACCAGAGTAAATCCCTTAGATTTGTCTTGTAACCTATTCATATTTAAAGATATTAGTTGAGAAATGAAGTCGTTTTTATGCTCAGGTCACAAATTTCGATAAAAATCGCAGGAATTAATTATCAGAAAATCAGTAATATTTTTTTAAAAATCACAATAATAGACCCATGTATGACCTGTTAAACGAATTCGAATTCGAACAACTACCCCTGCCCGACGCTGATCTGCTGTTGTGGCGGCAGGTAGACCTCGGTCGACCATACGACTCTGTGTTGCAGGAACTGATCGTCTCGACCGACTGGCGCCAGGAAGAAATTACCGTCTATGGCAAGCCCTACCTGCAGCCGCGCCTGAGCGCCTGGCACGGCGACCTGTCTTACAGCTATTCCGGAATCAGGCTTGAACCCCAGCCGTGGACTCTGAGCCTACTTGACCTCAAGGCCCGCGTGGAAGCGCTAACCGAACGCGAATTCAATAGCGTTTTACTCAATTATTACCGTGATCAGAACGACAGCATGGGCATGCACAGTGACGATGAACGCGAGCTCGGCCCACAACCGGCGATCGCATCACTTAGCCTCGGCGACGAACGAACCTTCCTGCTCAAACACAAAACCCGCAAGGATCTGAAAACCACCAGGCTGGCATTACCCACGGGTAGCCTGTTGTTAATGTGGGGAGATACCCAGCAATACTGGCGGCACGGAATCAACAAGGAAAGGCGTCCCTGTGGGCCACGCGTCAACCTGACTTTTCGCGCTATCAAACATGAAGCGAATTTACGATGACTGAAGTCGAATCAATCGAGCTGGCCAGGGCCTACGTTGCACTCTCCAACTCACACCGGATCGAGCTGATTCTGCCGATGTTTTCTGCCACTGCTGTTTACAGTTCGTCAGCGGTAGGTGAATTCGTCGGGTCAGACTCAATCGGAGAAATGATGCGGGAATTTTTTACCAGCTACCCGGACGTTTTCTGGCTGGCAGAAAACTATCGCTACGATAACAACCGGGTGACCTTTGATTTCAGCCTGCAGGCAAACGCCGCGGCAACCGGCGAGCACCTGCAGCGCCAGGGAGTAGAACGTATCGAGTTCGACGAAGATGGATTGATCAAAAAACTCGAAGTGAAGGCGTCCTAGAACCTGGAATCTCTCGAATAAAAAAACGACGTAAATACGGGCCCTGGAGTCCAGGTCGCCCGAAATCTACATTTTTTCAGCTCGCTCGATAAAGCCGCTGCCAATCGCGGAGAACGGTAACTCCAACTCGAGCTCAGGTACTCGTAGCGCGATCCAGGCGATGAAGGTATTGCTATTGGGCCCGGGGAAAGCGCGGTAGGTCTTTTTCCACGGATAAAGCCGGGCCGCGGCATCGACGGCATCTATAAGCGATTCTGCACTTACGCCCCGGTGCTCTTTGAGTAGGCGCGGCCGGGCACCGTACCAGTGGCGATCGGGAATATCGCGGTGTATCCCCATAACCTGTCGTCCGCTATATCCGCGCCAACCAACCACGTCGTACAGGGTGTAATGCTCCTCGTCCTTGCGCTTGGCCGCGATCCAGGTGTGAATCGCGAACCATCCGCGCCAGCCCCAGGCATCGGCGCCATAGACGTGCAAAACCGCCTCGCTGGTGTCAGCAGGGTCGGGCGCTATACCTGCCGATTCACGGCTGGCAGTACGCCAGTCACCGCGCCCGGAGACACTCACTAAAATGCCTCCCAGCAGGACGACGAGCAGTACAGGTGTGAGGAAACGCATCGAGTTTCATATTTTGCAAACACGGCCGCCTATTTTAATTGAATTTGCCGCTCGAAGCACACTGGCGATTCGAGTGGCCCGGTGGAGCCGGCCTCGATCAGGCAGTCAGCAGCTTTATCGCCATCGCTCTCGCTTTGGCCACGGTTTTCTGCGGTAACTGCTGATGCTTTTCAGTACTGATCATCCCGGTAAACAGCGTCCCGACCGGTTCCGCGCCAATGGTTTGCGCAGCCATCTTGAGCTGCTTGCTGGAACCGAACAACCAGCGGCCCATCAAGGCGGGCGCGGCGCTGGACGAAATCAACATTGCCTTCTTGCGCGGCGCTTTCGCCTTTCTAAACTGGGGGTACGGCTTGTCCCATGGCCAGTAGGCATAGGCGATGAGGCGCTCCATAAAGCGTTTGAAAATCGCCGTCACCGAGCCGAAGTTAGTGGGTGCCGCGAGGATAAATCCCTGCGCGGCTTCAATTTTTTCGATCAAGGCTTGCATGCCATCGTCGAGAACACATTTCCCCGGGCTTTCTCCGGGCTGCAGGGAGCATTCACGACAGTTCAGGCAAAATTCTATCGGGTACTCGCGCAGGTTGATGATTTCGGTTTCGGCACCCGAACCCTTCAATGCCGCGACCGCGACTGCAACCGCCTGGTCGGTGATGCCATCGTCGCGGTAGGAACCGTTGATCACCAGTATTTTGTTCATCGTCGTCACAATCACCCTCGCGTTATCATGTTATTCGGCAACACCCCTGTTGTATTGATACAAATCAAAGGCCCGGGAATTGATCGTGAAATGCCGCTCGGGGTCGCATAGAATCAGGTCCTGGACAAAGGGTTTCACAGCTTGCCGATAACACTGGAAAAACTGATAGATCATCACGCGCGCTATCGCGGCGATCGCCTGGCGGTAATATTTGACGACCAGCGACTGAACTGGGCCGAATTCAATGCGCGCGTCAATCAGCTTGCCAACGCATTACAGGACCGGGGCATCGACAAGGACGACAAGGTTGCGACCGCGCTGCCCAATAGCATGGAACTGCTCGTCATCTACTGGGCCACGGTTTCAATTGGTGCGGTGCTGGTGCCGCTGAGCCCGTTGCTGAAGGCAGGCGGGTTAATCAATTTACTCAACAATGCCGATGTCAGGTTACTGTTTTTAACCGCGGCGCTGATGGATGAAATTAGCGATCGCGGTAATGAGATAGAAAACATTTCGGCCGAGAACTATATCCAGGTCGACATCGGGCAAAACGAAAACTCAAGCTATTCGAGTTTCGTATCGGTCCATTCACCCAGCCCACCCGCCTTTCCGAAAATGCAGCAGGAAGACCTGTTTAATATCGTTTACAGCAGCGGCACTACCGGCTTACCCAAAGGCATCATGCACAGCCACCTGGTGCGCTCACACTATGGCAGCCATTTTGCCGCATCGTTTCGTATGACACCGGAAAGCGTGGTGCTGCATACCGGGTCAATCGTCTTTAACGGTGCCTTTGTCACGCTGATGCCCTGCTTTTTTCTCGGCGCGCGCTATATCCTGCATCCGCATTTTGACGTCGATGCGATGATCGAAACCGTCGACCGTGAAAAGGTTACCCATATCATGATGGTGCCTGCCCAAATCATCGCGCTATTACAGAGCCCTGATTTCAGCCCACAAAAGATGCAATCACTAGAAATGCTGCTGACCATTGGCGCGCCTTTGCAGCAGCACTACAAGGAGGCGGTTAACGACGTTATTCCGGGTCGTTTTTATGAACTTTACGGGCTCACCGAGGGTTTTGTAACAATTCTCGACCGTGATGATTTCAACCAGCAGCCCGGTTCGGTCGGTTGCCCGCCACCAGGCTATGATATGCGCATTGTCGGCGAAGATGGTCAGGACCTGGGGCCGGGTGAAATCGGTGAAATCGTCGGCCGTGGGCCTGCGCTATCACCCGGCTACTACAAGCAAGCGGAATTGACCCGCGAAACTTTTCGCGACGGTTGGCTCTATAGCGGAGATCTCGGCTATCTCGACGAAGCCGGATTTCTGTACCTGGCCGGCAGAAAAAAGGAGCTGATTATTTCCGGGGGTGTTAATGTTTATCCGCAGGATATCGAGGAGATTGCGAGCGCACATGAGCTGATACTGGAAGTCGCCGTATTCGGCGTCGAGTCCGAAAAATGGGGTGAAACCCCGGTCGCCGCGGTGGTGCTGCAGGCCGAAGCTGAAATCGACCCAGACGACCTGCGGGAATGGATCAATAGCCGCGTCGAAGCCCGTTTCCAGAAAATCTCGGATGTAGTAGTTATTAACCAGATGCCGCGTAACGTCGCCGGCAAAACTCTTAAAAACGAACTTAAGGAAGACTATCTTGCAAATCAAAAATAATACCTTCGTGATCACCGGGGCCGCACAGGGTCTGGGTGAAGCCATCAGCCTCTCACTTGCCAGGCTGGGGGCGAAACTCGCCCTGCTCGATGTAAACGCCGAGCGTCTCGACCAGACGCTGTCCACCTGCAAGAATGAAGGATCGGACAGTTACGCATTTACCTGCGATGTCGCCGACGAAACCGGCGTGCGACGCTGCTTTGCGTCGATCGAAGAACACCTCGGGCCCATTTCCGGCCTGGTCAACAATGCCGGCATCTTGCGCGATGGCATGCTGGTCAAGGTCAAGGATGGGGAAATCGTCGATCGGTTATCGCTCGAACAATGGCAGCAGGTCATCGACATCAATTTAACCGGGGTGTTCCTGTGCGGGCGTGAAGCCGCGACCAGCATGATTCGCAACGACAACGGCGGAGTTATTGTTAATATTTCCAGCATCAGTCGGGCCGGTAATATCGGGCAATCGAACTATGCCGCCGCCAAGGCCGGAGTGGCCGCATTGTCCACCACCTGGGCACGTGAGCTGGCGCGTCACAAGATACGCAGCGCCGCAATCGCACCGGGGGTATTCGAAACCGAAATGGTAGCGTCGCTGAAGCCGGAAGCGCATGAACGCATCACCAGCGCGGTGCCATTGAACCGCACCGGCAGCGTCGAGGAACTCGCGCACGCGGTCCGCTTTATCATCGAAAATGACTATTACAGCGGTCGCATCCTCGAGCTCGACGGTGGCCTGAGACTGTAATTCTGCTGTTTCCCTAATGATGCGCGGCAGGATTTAAGCTGACACGCCACAGTTGTTTAATAATAAATACGGCCGCATAGAAAAAACCCAGCGGGAACAGAATCGACTTCAACAGGTAAATCGCGACCAGGTTGATAAAGTTTTCGATGCCGCGGCTGATCTTGCGGTTCAGCTCGTCGAGGCTAAGGCCCTGCCAGAACGCGATCGTCGAATCCTTGATACTGTCGGTATCGAATTCCTTTTCGGCCTCGATGCTCATGATATCGGACTGAAAGTTTTTGATCTCGCTGTCATTGACCTGTCGCTGCTGATCGATAAACAGGTAATCGACACCGCTGTTGAGTGTCACCGCCAACCCCAGCGCGAAGCGAATAAATACCACCACCAGGAAGGTTTTGAAAAACAGGTTCTGCGCCCGCGGCTGGCCATAAAAAAGCAACAGCAATGTGGATACGCCAAGTACCGCGACCAGGTAGAGAAACAGCTCGTGCGAGGCAAGCAATAGCAACACCTTCTGTGCCGCGAGCGACGCCAGCACCCAGGTCATGACGGTCGAAAAGCGCTCGATCATGTCATTCAGCGGATCGAGTAATTCACCTACTGTTATAGAACCGGAAACAACACCGATTCCGGCCTCGACTTCACTACTCTGCACCATCGATACCAGCGCGTTGATACCGCGGGCGGTAGCGTAGGTTATGGCCGCATTGGTTATCGATTCGGTGGTGTAATCATCGACGTAGTTATCAAGCACCCGGGTGCTTGAAAGCGCAACCAGCACAACGATTAAAATCGAGATCAGCGCTTTGCTGCTAATCCGCATAGACCTCGTCCGTGCGCGCCGCCATGATTAAATCGTTTCGATGCAGGCCCTTGATCTTGTGGCTCCACCAGGTCACGGTCACCTTGCCCCATTCGGTTAATATCGCGGGATGATGATCTTCGGCCTCGGCGATCTCTCCAACTCGATTCGAGAATGCCATCGCCTGCTCAAAATTCCTGAACGCAAACTCGCGTGACAGTTGCATCACGCCGTCGACGACAAGAATGCTCCAATCGGGAATATTCGGCATTAGCGTTTTGAGGTCCTCGTCGCTGATTTTAGGTGCATCTGCACGACAGGCTTCACAGTTTTGTTTGCTTAGATCAAACATCTCTCCTCTCCTCACAAATTTCAGGTTATTATTGGAGTTGAATAAAAATTCAACAAGTAAACTTTTTTAATCTTAATTAAACTAATTCCTCGGCTGGTTTAGCCGCGGTGATTGTAAGGGATATCGGGTCCACACACCGCTCGTCAGCATTAATATTAATAGAATATGTGTATCGGAGTCCGTTTTTTAGCGTGATTTACTGTAAATGAATCGTACATTGAAAAATTTCGTTATCTGGCCATTAGTGGTGATATTTCTGCTATTGGTGATTCTGAGGCTTGTTCTCGCACCCATAGCCAAGGTCAGCATTAACAATTGGTTCGAACAACAAGGAGTCGAATCCGGCATCGAGGATATCAGCTTTGACCTCAGTAACGGGAGCCTGACCGTGACAAACCTGACCGCCAATACCAACGGATCCCAGGTACTGGCACTGGAGCAGGCAAGCCTGGGCTGGTCCTGGTCGGCCCTGCTCGAAAGCCAGGTAAAAATCAACTCCATTGACATCGCCGGGCTGACGTTTGATGTCGAGAGAGGCCCGGGTGAACGCCTGGTCATCGCCGGAATCGATCTCGATAAGCTCTCCGCACCGGATGAACAGGCAACAGTCGACCAAACGGATAGTGAGCCGGTGGAGTGGTCGATTGTGCTGCAGCAGCTGAAAATGAACAATTTCAGACTTTGTTACCTTGCGCTACCGCAACATGACTACTGCAATGAATTTGAGTCGCTCAGCTGGGACGGGAATATCGACCTGGACCTGGCCAGGCTTTCCGGACCCGCACTGCCGCTTAGTGTCGCCGGCGACTTCAGACTGTCAAATCTGAGGATTCACAACAACCAGCTTGAACGCAAATTGCTTGGCCTGGGCGAGTTTTCGATGCAGCAGATAGATGTCGAAACGACGGACAATATTTCGATCGGATCGATTGTGCTGGAAACACTGACAGTCTTCGAGCGGGCTGCAGAATCCGGACAGACACAAATTACCCGCCTCGAAAAAATTGCGATCGAGCAACTCAAGCTAACGCAAATGTCGCACCTGGACATCGCCGAGGTCAATTTGCAAGACCACGAGGCCATACTCGTTAACTTGTCGACTAAAAAGCTCGAAATCGATGAGTGGCTTGCAGCCTTTGCCACCGATACCACAGAAAATGAGACGGCGGCTACATCCGAAAAATCGACGCCATTCAGTTTTGCGATCGCCAGGCTCAGCTACCTGACGGATAAGTCGCTAGAGTACCAGGACCTGAGTTTAGAGAAACCATTTGCAGCCAACCTTAATTCAATCAAATTGACGATCGAAAACCTGGATAGCCGGAACCCCGAACAGGAAAGTCCTCTGCAATACTCAGCAAAATACGCCGAGCACGGTTTGATCAACATCGATGGCAACATAACACCACTCGATAAAAAACAATCGTTTGATCTGAGCGGCAGAATTGAAGGTCTGGACCTGCGCGATCTGTCACCATTTACGGCGAGTACCATCGGTCACAACATCAAAAGCGGGCAACTGGACGCTGACCTGAAGCTTAAGGCGGATAACAATGTCCTCACCAGTGAGATAGACCTGATCCTGCACCAGTTCAATCTTAAAGCGCTAAGTGCGGCTGACCAGGAAAAGATTGACGCCAGTTTTGGTTTCCCACTCAATACCAGCCTTTCGCTGCTAAAGGACCGGGATAACAGGATCGAGCTTAATATTCCGATCACCGGGGATTTGCAGAACCCCGATTTCGATCCCAGCGATGCAATAACCAAGGCCACATCGAGCGCGATTACTGCCGCGGTTCTCAATTACTACACGCCGTTTGGACTGATAACCGTGGTTGATGGCCTGTTCAGTCTCGCGACAGCACTCAAGTTTGAACCCGTCGAATTCGCCAGTGGCGCAAGCGATATCACCCAGGTCGATAACGCCAGCCTCGATAAAATCATAGCCTTGATGCAGGACCGCCCGGGGATTGTTGTGACCCTGTGTGCCTTTACCAATAGCACCGATCGCGTGCTGTTGGTGCCGGAGACAGCAGAAATTGCAGCAGACGATCTCAAACTTGAAGATGAGCAAGTAGCAAAGTTAACCGAGCTCGGAGAAACACGCGCAGCAGCGGTTAAAGACTTGCTGGTAAAAGCCCAAATCGATGCCGCAAGATTAGTGCTGTGTGCATCCGAGCACGTCGAGGGCGAAGGCCTGGCCGGTGTCGAAATCAGTATCTAGTAGCGGATAATTTCAACCAGCCAACAGGATACCCGGTCGATCCCCTCTAATGTAATCCTCGATGCCAGGTTTCTAAAAAACTGGACCCATGACTTTCCGAACCACGAAGTTTACCCCAGGCCGTTCGTGTTACCATACCTGGTCAACATACGCACGAGGAGAGACCCATGAGCGCTTACCTGATTGCCAATGTCAAAGTAAACGACGATTCCTGGATTCCAGAATATGCACAAAAGGTACATGACATTGTGCACAAGCATGGTGGTAAGTACCTGTCGCGCAGCGGCAATTTAACCCCGATAGAAGGCGAACTGCCCGATGTTACCGTTATTGCCCTGATCGAGTTCCCGACAGTAGAGGCGTGCAAGGCCTTTGTAAACGACCCGGATTACGCACCATTTGCGCAGGCACGTCAGGCCGGAACCGAAAGCAATTTTTACGTTATCGACGATACCGACCTTGCACAGGGCGTGCCCTACCTGCCCCCGGGCTAAACCTGCCCCGGGGTTGGGTATTGTTCACTAGTTAATGACGAGCTAGGCTTCTACAACCTTGGCGTCGGGCGCATTCTTCTGCACCGACGCGATACCGTTGTCACGGCCGGAAGCGCTGCTATAGGACTGGCTGGTGCCGATTACCTGCTTATTCGCGGCTTTAAGATTGAACCTGAATTTTCCGGAAGCGGTTTCCTTTTTTTCGAAGTTTGCCGCGTCGGCCGAATTTTTACGCACCGACTCAATACCATTCGCACATCCCGCCTTGGCACTATATCCCTCGCTGGAGAGAATAATTTCGCCATTTCCCGCTTTCAGACGAAAGCGATGTTCACCCGATTTATCTCTATAAACTTCAAATTTCCCAGCCATGTCATCTCCCTGGATTGTTAGTTGTTTGGGGCCGCTATAGTCTCTAATTGCAACTAATTTTACAAGTGTTCACGGGGGCTTCCAAATCAGCTGAAAAAGACGTAAATTCCGAGAACTTATTGGAATGTGGGTAATAAGCATGCGATGGCGTGGCCGAAGGCAGAGTAGCAATGTCGTAGACAAGCGCGGATCGCGTATGCCCCGGATGGCGCGTCTTGGTGCCGGCGGTGGCGGTATCATGCGCCTGCTGCCGCTCGTGTTTCGAGTTCTGGGTTTCAAAGGGACGCTGATCGCAATCGTTTTAGTGGTTGGATACAGCTATTTCAGTGGTGATTTGCAGCGTTTTCTGGGTGACGGCGGAATGGCGAGCAGCCAACCCGGTTCGACCAACCAGCCGGTAAAACAAAGCGAGGCAGAAAAACAACTGGTCGAGTTCGTATCCACGGTACTTGCCGATACCGAGGACAGCTGGAACGAATTATTCAGGCAGGCAGGCCAAAGTTACCGCGAACCACGGCTGGTTTTATTTCGCGAGGCGGTCGCGACCGCTTGTGGTACCGGTTCGGCACAAATCGGGCCTTTTTATTGCCCGGCCGATCAAAAGGTTTATCTCGATCTCAGTTTTTTTGACGAACTTCAAAGACGGCATGGGGCGCCCGGGGATTTTGCACAGGCCTACGTCATCGCGCACGAGATCGGCCATCACGTGCAAACCCTGGCCGGTATCTCGGCAAAGGTTCATAAGGCTAAACAATCTTTAAGCCAGGTAGAGGCTAACCGGCTATCGGTCAAACAGGAACTGCAGGCCGATTGCTATGCGGGAATCTGGGCACATGACGCCAGGCGTTCACGGCAGGTCCTGGAAGCGGGTGACATCGAGGAAGGTCTGGCCGCGGCCAGTGCAATCGGTGACGACCGCCTGCAGAAGCAGGCACGGGGTTATGTTACGCCGGACTCCTTCACCCACGGCAGTTCCGAACAACGCGTGGCCTGGTTTAAAAAGGGTTTGTCAGAAGGCACATTAAAGGCCTGCGACACTTTCGCCGCAGGTGCACTTTAAATATTCGATACTGCAAGCCCGAGTTGCCTTGTCGCTAGAGTCCGTGCGTGCCCGAGTAACCGCTGCGGCAGGGCGATGTCCAGTCGTTTAACGATCCATCAGCCGGTTTATAAATCTCGACCTTGAGCGGGAAACAGGGTGTGCTGTCGTCGGAATGACTGCTACCGCAGTCTCCACCGGGGCAGGTAGACAAGGCACCGAGCAAATCGATTTCGGCAAAAAACTCGATGAAATCACCCGGACGCACCGGGCTCGCCTTCATGAAATATTGATGGGTATCGCGCTTGAACCCGGTGCACATGAATACGTTCATGACGTCATGCACGTGCAACTCGGCCTCACCGGGCGGCAGGTTTCTCCCCGCGACCAGCGCACGCGTCAGGTTTGAATGGCAGCAATGATGGTAATCGACACCCTTTAGCATGTAATTAGTGTACGGATCGCAGCGCGTGCCGATGACGTCATGCACACCGCCGCCATCCTCATCCCAGCCGTACCAGTCCAGGGTATCGTGGGTAATCGTCGCCATCGGCCGCAGCCCCGGCAGCGTGCTCCACAGGCGATCGCCGGTGCTGACATGGGTGGCGTGCAATTGTCGGGTCTTGCCACTGAAAAAGCGCTCGGATAGATCGTGCGCATTCCACAGGTTCAGATCACCCACCTGCGGACCCTCGACACTGACAATACGAAAAAACGAACCAGCCGCAACCTCGAAGGTCGCGCCATCGCGCGGCGGTACCGTAATCTCGTCAACCTTGTTCATACCCTCTCGCACCTGCTGGTACAGGGCAAGATTAGACGGTGGTAGCTGATCAACTTCGTAGCAAACAATTGGTATTGCCGCGCGACGACTGGCCGCATCTGCAGGTGATCTATTGGAATTTTCTTCGGACATGTCGAGGCTCGCTGTCAGATTCGAATTAAAGCTTATCTTACTGTATCCCGGCTCAATCCTGCAGCAGGCGATTGGCGACGCCGTTAGCCAGGGCAAGACGACACTGGTCGGGAGTTAACTTCTGGCTCTCGGGACGGGTGCGTCCCTGCATCAGGTTGGCGACGCCCTCGACGTGTTCGCCGCTGTTGGCAATCACGTGGAAAAGCTCGTGCGCGAGCGCGACACCGGGGTCATCGACACCCAGCATCAGCCACACGCTCGGCGCAAGCCAGGGCCGCATACGCGTATTACCCAGGCCAAAAGCCTCGCCATCAAACGCGGCCTGCATGCGGGTATCGCGCGCGAATACTACTGTCGCGTTCGCAGTGCCGGCAGCTTTGAGCAGCGTGCGCGCGCTACCGGTGGACAGGTCGCGCAGGTAATCTTCAGCCTCGATGGCATGTATCGACACCTCGCCGGCGATGATCGAACACTGTGCGAGTATCTCGTAAGCCTGCTGCACGGCCTGCTCGACCCGTTGATGCGTCCAGCGTGAATCGAGCACCAGTATGTCAATCGGCAAGCGGAATCCGTTATCGATTCGCGGCGGCACCAGGTCGAGACCGGGAAGCGGCTGTTTAATCACCCCGGCGCCGGCGAGCGGATCGGCAATATAACCGCTGCTAACCCAGTCGCGAGCACCCGGGCTGCTGTTGCCGTAGCGATTACGGAGTTCACCGGCGATGTCGGCCGCATCCCATTGTGGACGCGCCATTTTGAGCCGGGCAGCAAGCGCGGTTACCCTGGATACGGCATAGCTCGAACCCGAAACCCGGGTCTCGGAACCGGAATAGTCGAGTGCCGTCACCCGCTCCGCCGGCACCAGGTAATCGACCGAGACCCTGCCCCAGTTGGTACGCTCGGCGGGTTGCACGAAGTCGTCCGCCGAGGTCACCACGATTACGTTGGCAAGATCGAGCGCCGCCGGGTATACCGGTCGTTCATCGATGTCTCGCCCGTCGTTACCGGCCGAGACAATAAACAGCATTTGCGAATGAGCACTCGCGGCACGCTCGAAACTGCCCCAGTCTTCCAGCCGGTTGCTGCCGAGCGGCATACCGAGAATAGTCACCTGGTTGTCCGCGGCGTGCTCGACCAAGGCCATCATGCGCGACATATCAGGCCTCGGATAGCGATAGGGGACCAGTTCGACAGTCGGGGCCTCGCGCAATAACAGCGATGCGGTGCGGGTGCCATGACGCTGCAGGAAGAATCCTGAATTGACCGGGTGGGCGTCATAGGGCAGGTCGTCCATGTCCCAGAAATCGTAGCCGACCAGTTGCCCGTCGCTGTCCCTGGCGAGGCGGTGGTTGATTTCGGGTAAGCGATAGTTAACGCCTGAATCCACCATGCCGACACGGATTGGCGTGTTCTCACCGGGATGTTTTAACGGTTTTGCGGGGTTCCGTTCGATAAATTCCAGAGGCGGGTTTAACCAGTCGGGATCTCCTTTTGGCTCAAGCTCCGTATCCAGCGTTACGATATTGATCGCCTGTCCCTGCGCGGTATAGTTAATCTTGCGCGCGACCTGCAGGCTGCAATCGGCACTTAGCGACAGAAGTACCAGGGGGTCACCAAACTCGCCGAATAGTGAACTGACAAAACGGGACGGCTGGCCCGCGCGTTCGATGACATCCAGTTCCACGAGGCCCTTGTCAGCAACCTCGAAGCGATACCGGGTGCCAACTACCATTTCACGAAACCTGATTTTGGATTTAACAATAGCCCCGGTTGTAAATCCCGGTGCGGGTTCGGCAGTGACTTCCCAATCCTGGCAGGTCGTCGTTGCGAACTCCAACAAACGCCGGGCCTGCCATTCGTTTGCCATTGCGGTGTTGGAGATCAACAACAACCCGATAAAAATAAACTGGAACTTCATCGATATATTTTGCGTGAGTAACACACGTCTAGTCCAATAAAACAGCACATCGGGTAGAATCCCGGGCCATGATTGCTTTTTGCCTTGCGGTACTGCTGTTACTGGTCACGCCGGGACCCGGAGTGTTGTCGACGGCCGGAGTCGGTGCCGCATTTGGATTTAACGCCGGTCTGCGATATGTCACCGGTCTTTGTATCGGCACCAACCTGGTGGCGTTGTTCGTGGTTTCCGGGCTGGCGGCGATTATCCTCGCCACCCCCTGGGCCAGGAACACGTTGCTGGTAGCCTCGGCTTGTTACCTGCTGTATCTCGCCGCGCGCATCGCCTTTGCCGGTAAAAAAATTGCGTTCATAAGCGCTGACGAAAAACCCGGCATTCGTGCCGGCCTGCTGCTGCAATTGATCAATCCAAAAGCCTACGCCGTCAACATGACCTGGTTTAGCGGCTTCGTATTGTTCCCGGGTTCGCTGGTCACCGAAACGCTGGTTAAATTCCTGGTGATCAACCTGATCTGGATTCCCATTCACCTGTTATGGCTTTTCGCCGGCAATATCGTCAACCAACTCGACCTGCGCCCGCAGACCCATTTTCTGATCAATTGCGCGATGGCCCTGGCGATGGTGGTCGTGGTTGGACTGGCAATATTTTCGCTGGCCTGATTATTTCTCGTCGACGAGAAAGCGATAGCGACTGGACCATTGCTGGACCTGCCCCGGGGCCAGGTTAATACGGATAAACGGTTCAGGACAGGCTGCGCGCTCGACCGCCCAGAACACCATGCGCGTGATCGGCGCGTCGCCGCGGAACTCGACCGCGGCGCCGGTTTTATTGTTACGCACCAGCGCGGCATTGTAATCACCGGGATCGACACCCTCGAACACCGGAATCCACAGTGATTTCTGCCGCAGCGGTTCATCCACCTCGATTGCGTTGGCACGAAACCAGGCCAGGTTGCTTATCGATAACGGCTCCCGCGTCGAAAACGGAAACTCGACCCGGTAATCGGGGCCATAGGGCACATCGTCGATGAGCGTGAAATTATGGTTGTAGTGATTGATGTCGATGGTTTTGCTGCCCGCGTTCTCGAGACGATGCTCGATGGCAAACTTGGGCTGGCCGGGTACCAGGCGAATGGTTTTACGGTAGCGATAGGCCCAACCGCGTTCACCCTCGAGGTCGTGCTCAAAACTCACCCAGTCGGGGCCATGTTCGATATCCCATTCGCCCGCGCGAATAACCCGGTAATCGCCGTGAAACAGGTACTCATCCGAGTCACCTTTTGCCAACAGCCCGACGCCAATCTTGACAAAAGACTCTCCCGCCTCGGCCTCGGCAAATCCCATCGGGTTGAACATCGCATATTCCTCGGCGGGGCCGCTGACCGAGTCATGACCCGTTGGATTATGTTCGACGTTCAGGGGAGCGTAGAAACGGTGGTCGGCATATTCGACGCGCTCGATGATTCCCGACCAGTCGAAGCGGGTACCACGATAAAAGCCATGCGCGGCATCGGGCAGGTAAATCGAAACCTGGATAAAATCGTTATCCAGTTCGACTTTCGGATAATCCATGGCGGCGAAAACGTACATGCTTTATGTCAGCCTCCAGGTAGCAATAATCAATCTCTTCATGAAAACAGTCGCAGGAATTCAGCTACCATCACGGGTCGAATTCGCTCAGGCGATTGCTTTCGCTAACATTCGGGGCCTGCCCGGCGGAATCTCGTTCGCGGCGATAACGTGGCTGTACCAGTACGCGGAATTCTTGAGGGTACGCTGCTGGGACTCGTAATCGACATGAATAATGCCGAAGCGCTTCGAATAGCCCTCGGCCCATTCGAAGTTATCCATCAGCGACCACAGGGAATATCCGATACAGGGCACACCATCCTCGATTGCGCGACCATATTCAGCGAGGTAATGGCGGTGAAACTCGATGCGCGCCTCGTCTTCGACCACGCCCTCGTGCACGGAATCGGTATTGGCCATACCATTTTCGGTGACTACCAGCGGCAACCGGTAGCGTTCATGATAAAATTTCGGCGCCCAGTACATGACTTCGGGCGTCACCGGCCAGCCCATGTCTGTGTAGGCAAGACCTTCCCTGTCGACAATTTCAAAACCGGTTTCGTCGTTGGCACGCACGTAACTACCCCAGTAGATGTTGGTGCCGAAATAATCGAGCGGCTGGCAAATCGTCTCCAGGTCACCAGCCGGAATTTCGGGCATGTCGGTGGCGAACAGCTCCATTCCGTCCGCGGGGTATTGACCCAGGATAATGGGATCGGAGAACCAGGTGTTATTGAAGATATTCTTTTCCAGGATCGCAAAGTTGCGCGCCCGCGCCGCCTCGATATCCTGCTCGAGATCGGTCTCGGGCATGAAAAAATTGCCCGTGTTGGAGGCGCTGATAAAAGGGTCTTTTTTTGCTCGCGCCCTGATGACCTGCACCGCCTTACCGTGGGCCAGCAGGGTATGATGCGCGGCGCGCAAAACTTCGGCAAAACCCATCCTGAGTCCGGGCGCATGCGTGCCCTGTTGATGACCCTGGCCAATATAAACCTGGGGTTCGTTGAGCGTGCACCAGTTAGACACGCGGTCGGACAGCCGGTCGACGATGAGCGCCGTGTATTCGGCAAA
>JAOTXY010000078.1 GCA_029862125.1 Gammaproteobacteria bacterium
ATATCTCGAACAACCACCCACAGCGCAGGAATTAAGGGACGTGATTAATATGCTCGGAGTCTCGGCGCGGGATCTGCTGCGCACCTCGGAGCCAGCTTACCGGGAGGCTGATCTGGACGACGATACCCTGACCGATGATGAAATTATCGAAGCGATTTGTAAGTTCCCCGCATTATTGCAACGCCCCATCGTAATTTCGGGTGACACGGCAGTCATTGGTCGGCCACCGACCAGGGTACTGGAAATCATTGCATAAAATCCTGATTGTCTATTTCAGCCATCATGGCAGCGTCGCACGCATGGCGGAACAAATTAGTCTTGGAGTCGAGTCCAACCATTCCTGTGAAGCGGTAATGCGCTGCCTGCCGACTGTATCACCGTCGATCGAACAAACCGAGGCAACGATCCCCGACCATGGAGTACCCTATGCCCAGCTATCCGACCTGGAAACCTGCGCTGGACTGATTGTCGGTAGTCCCGGATATTTCGGCAACATGTCTGCTGCGGTGAAGTATTTTTTCGACCAGACCAGCGCTTTGTGGCTGGCTGGCGGGTTGATCGGCAAACCGGGTGGCGTGTTTACCGCAACTTCGAGCATGCATGGCGGACAGGAGACTGTGTTAACCAGTATGATGCTGCCGCTGCTGCATCACGGCATGCTGGTTACCGGCATCCCCTACTCCGAACCTGCCTTAAACCAGACCAGGACCGGGGCAACGCCTTATGGTGCCAGCCATGTGGCGGGCCAGCACGGACAGGATCTGAGTGATCATGAACGCTCGGCCTGCAGGAGCCTGGGTAAGCGCATTGCCGAACTTGCCTGCAAACTTGAATAAATCGAAACTGACCAATGTGCACCCGTTAAAAGCAATCTGCCTGCTGTCCTGGTTCAGCTTACTGTCATTCCAGCTTTACCTATTGTGGCCCGGGCACGGAATTGACTACTACTGGGTAATATTGCTGGCCATACCCCTGCTATTCCCGATTAAAGGTCTGCTGTTTAATCAGCGTTACACCTACCGATGGGTTGGTTTTATGACGATGGCCTACTTCTGTATCGGCATCAGCGAGCTGGTTTCGAATCCGCAATTGCGCTTCTATGGTTTCGGCACCACGATATTCAGCACAACACTATACTTGTCGGGTATTTACTATGCCCGCTTGCTGGGACTGAAAGCAAAACGCTAGTGCTCTTTAAAGGGGATATTGACGGGTTCAGAGCTGCCCAGATGATACAAGTCAAGGCGCAGCCCGCGGGAAATGGCATGCCCTTTTCAAGGGCTGCAACGCCGGATTGTATCATCTGGGTAGCTCCCTTCGGGCGAGTCGTGAAGCAGTCGCTCGCCGCGTTGCACCTCTTGACAAGGACCGGGCCATTGCCTGCGAGTTGCGCCTTGCGATCAACTGCTTCACGACTCGCTGAACTCGTCAATATCCCCTTGAAAGAACACTAGGTTAGCGATTCTGTTCCTGCAGGGCCTGTTTGACCAAAGGAATTGTCACTTTTCGCTGCTGTGACAGCGATGCACCGTCCAGATGCTGGAGAATCTCCATTTGTGCCGACAGGTTTCGAGCGTGATGAGTCATCAGGTAGGAAATCACATCGTCGGATAGATCGATGCCATTCAAAAGCGCGCGCCGGCGCAGTATGTCACGAATCTCGATATCGCTGCTGGTGGGCAAATGCAACATCAGACCCCATTGCAAGCGGGAACGAAAATCATCCAGGCTTGTTACCAGGTCATCCGGTTTATGCGTCATTGCGAATACGAACCGGTAATCGCCATCACGACAGCGGTTGATTACCTGGTAAAAACAGGCCTCCCATTGCGGGTGGCCCGCGATTGCGTCCAGGTTATCAATTGCCAGCACATCGCAATTGGCAAAACCTTCGAACTCGCTTGCATCGCATTGCAGTAGCTGGGTTGCATCGTAGATTTGCAGCGCTACACCATTTCGCCGGGCCAGTTCGGCACTGGCATTTAGCAAATGCGTTTTGCCACTGGCAGCTGCTCCCCATAGCCCGATTTGTACTTCACCCTCTCCGAGCACGAGTGACTTCAGGCTGGTCCGGATTAACTCCGCCCGGTCAGAAATAAAATTTTCGAAGCTGAACTGGCGGTCAAGCGAAAGCGGTAACGCGATCTGTTTAATTGCCAACTCCACGATCGATATAGCTGTAATTCAGGATAATCTGTTCCTCAACCCCGGTGCTCAGCTGCGGAAAATCCTCCTGTTCCAGTACCTCACCAAAATCGATCAGTCTTTGCAGGTCCTCCGGGTTGTTGCGCAGTCTCAGGCGATAGGTAATGACATCCTTATTTATCATCGCGACGTGCACGCTATCGACGACGTTCAGCGATTTCAGATATTTCTGCACCTTGATAAGATTATCGATACCCTCCAGTGCCGAAACGCTCAACAATAGCGATTGTTCGACACGCCGATGGTCTTCCAGCGCGTACTCGAGCGCCAGGATCTTTGCCAGATGCCTGATAACCTGTTCGGTGACTTGCTTTCTTGAAGAGGCTTTGAATTTCCACTTGAAAATCTGATCCGCGAAGCGCACCTCCCAGTCGCCTTGCCACCCCTGGCCACTGCGTCCCCGGATCTGGCCGACCAGCAGCGCATCTGGCGCGTAGCGCACTGACATGGTCTGAATTTTTCCGAATTCGCGCGAAACGATATCGCTTATATTGACCAATCCTATGTCCTCGAGGTCCATTAGCGGGAATAACACCGGAACTGCATGAATCGACGCTGCCTGGTCAAGTGCGTCGATCAAACCAGGGGTTGAGTCTTGTGTTACCACCTTTATATTTTCATTTACATCGTAGGAAATCACCAGCAAGCTGCTGGGGCGTTCGCGACCCCAAACCGGAAAATTGTTCTCGCGCAACAAACTTTCTATCAATTGCTGGTCGAAGTCGATGCGCAGGATCAGGCGCTCCGCATCATATTCATTGGCTTCCGGCAAACTGCGGCTGATATAACGAAACTGTTTGACATAACGTGCACTGCTTTCAATAGGCCTTTCGAGGGCTGGACTGCGCAGGGCGTCATCCGATCCGCTCACCTTGACCACTACTTGCCTGAAAGCCTGGCTGAAGGATTCAAGCCTTAAACCCGTGGTTTGATCGGCAACCGGCAACTCGATTGTAAACAGATCTTCTACAGTCACCGCTTTCGCCGGCAGACTCACCATCCCCAGCAACACTGATAACAGTGCCAAAAGTTTGTGCAACTTCATCGTTTCCCTTTTCTCATCCACGGACATTTGCTTTCAAGGCGTGTAAAATAACACACCACTATTGTTTCCTGAACCAACAAACCATGAATCCCGAACCATCTCTGAACTATCGCGACGCCGGCGTCGATATCGATGCCGGCAACGAACTGGTAGAACGCATCAAACCTGCGATCAAATCTACCAGGCGAGAAGGCAGCGTCGGCAGTATCGGTGGATTCGGGGGATTGTTCGAACTGCCACTGGAACGTTACCGCAATCCACTCATGGTATCGGGCACCGATGGTGTCGGTACCAAGCTCAGGCTCGCCATCGAACTCGACAGCCTTGACGGCATCGGCATCGACCTGGTCGCCATGTGTGCGAATGATATCGCGGTACTCGGGGCCGAGGCACTGTTTTTTCTCGACTATTACGCCACCGGTCGGCTGCAGCTTGAACAGGCCGAACGAGTTATCAGCGGAATAGCGACGGGCTGCAAACAGGCCGGCTGCGCATTGATCGGTGGTGAAACTGCCGAAATGCCAGGTATTTACCAACCCGGTGATTTTGACCTGGCCGGATTCTGCGTCGGGATTGTGGAAAAAGATGGCATTATTGACGGTAGTCGCGTGGATGCAGGCAATCGCCTGATCGCCCTGGCCTCGTCGGGAGTCCACTCTAACGGCTATTCGCTGGTGCGCAAAATTATCGAAGTCTCAAGTGCACAACTGTCACAGGAATGCGGTGAACAGTCGCTTGCAGATGCACTGATTGCGCCAACCCGGATCTATGTTAAAAACCTGCTGGCATTATCCAAAACCTGTCCAATAAATGCGATTGCACATATTACCGGGGGCGGCCTGGTAGAAAATATTCCACGCGTGCTACCGAAACACCTGGGTGCTCGAATCGATTTATCGAGCTGGCAACTAACGCCTGTTTTCACCTGGTTGCAACAAGCCGGTAACGTCGAACAGCTGGAAATGTTGCGCACTTTTAATTGCGGGGTGGGAATGGTACTTGCGGTCGATGCGGAGCAGGAACGGCATTGCCTGGAGCAGCTGCATGCTCTCGGCGAAACAGCCTGGGTGATTGGCGAGGTTATCCCCCGCGAGAACCAGGCCGCGGTTATCTTTACATGACCAAACCAATAACGCTGGCGATTTTGATCTCTGGCAATGGTTCTAATCTGCAGGCAATTATCGAGGCTATCGAAACGGGGCAACTCAATGCAGAAATCAAGGCCGTTGTTTCCAATAACCCGGAGGCTTATGGCCTGGTGCGCGCAACCCGGCACAATCTCCATACCTGGGTGATCAATGACCAGGACTACAACAGCCGCAAGCACTATGACGAAGTATTACGGCACTATCTCGAAACCATCGACCCGGACTACATCGTATTAGCCGGCTTCATGCGTATTCTGAGTCCCGGCTTCATCGACGCATTCGAGCATAGAATCCTTAACATTCATCCCTCGTTGTTGCCAGCCTATAAAGGCCTGAACACCTACCAGCGCGCGCTTGACAATGCTGAAACCCAACACGGAGTCAGCATTCATTTAGTCACCGCAGAACTCGATGCCGGCCCGATAATCCTGCAGGCCAGTTATGCCGTGGAAGCAGGAGACCGTGTCGAAGACCTGCAAAGAAGAGGTATCCAGCTGGAACATCAGATGTTTCCCCAGGTGTTGAGCTGGTTGAGCGATAAACGATTAACTATTAAAGAAGGACAGGTATTTTATGATCAGGCTTTGCTTGAACAGCCGATTCAGTTCGATCACTAGCCTGTTACTTCTGGCAGTTTCGCTATTCTCACCCGGACTGGCTGCCGAGGTTCCGCTGCGGACCTTTACCGCCAGTTACGATCTGTTCCAGAACGGTAGACATATCGCCGTTGCCCAACTTAGTCTGCAGGGCTCAAATGAGCTCTGGCGTTGGCGCATGACTACCAAGGCACGCGGCATCTATGCACTTTTCATTAGCAAAAGCCCCTACTCCGAGACCGCGTTCACGCAGAACGATAACGACATCCAGCTACAACAAATCGTAATCAGGGACTCAACCGATAAAAAGAAACACGAATCTGCTAATTTCGACTGGGACAAGGGTAGCGTCGCGGTACTTAGACGAGGCAAGCAAAATCAACTGCCGCTAACCGCGGAAGTTTATGATTACAATAGCATCCACTTGCTTACAGCCGCGATGTACCTGCAACAACTGAAAAACACCACCATCGATTTTTACCGGAAGGGAAAACTGGTCAAATCGAGGGTGGTTTACAGTGGCGAGGAAAATGTTGATATCAACGGGGAGTCCATCAACGCCCTGGTATATGAACAGCTGATCGTTAGATCAAACTCGAAGATCAGGTATTACTACAACGCAAACAATCCACTGCTGCCCCTGCGAATAGAAAAGCTAGAATCTGGCGAAAGCCCGACAACCCTGTCGTTGCGCGAAGTCAACTGGGACCTATAGCCGGGTATAACCTTCCTGGATCTGCAAGCGTTCAATTTCTGCGGGTGCGAAAGGTACTTGTTCAATAAAACCGGGAAGCTCGTTCTGCTCGATATCGAGTACTTGCATCATTGTCTGGCAGGCCTTGATATCGATAATATTGTCCTGGTCCAGCAGGCGCGCGCGCTCAACGGTCGACTGGTTTAATGCGTAGTTGTTTTTCTGAAACAACTGCAATTCATCACCGTGCAGAACAATAGCAATTTTGCCATGCTCATCGGGTTTAAAAAGTGCCCGCAGGTCCTCGGCACGATCAAGTACCACATCGAGTTGCTGCGACGAATTCACGGTAACGCTGAATACGTATCCTGAATTCTCGGGTTCGGCCAACGCATAAAAGGGTGCAGCCAACAGCGCTATCAGCAATATGAAAATCGAAGGCAGGTGCATGCTAATCTGTTCCGGCAATTGTCATGTTGTCGATCAAAATGGAACCGCAACGAATACTGCCGCGAAGATCGATGTCCTTACCGATCTCGGCAATGCCTTTAAACATGGTTCTGAGGTTGGAGGCGATGGTCACCTCTTCCACCGCATGATCGAGTTTGCCATTTTCCACCCAGAAACCCGCGGCACCGCGTGAATAATCACCGGTAACATTATTGACCCCGTGGCCCATCAGTTCGGTTACCAGCAGTCCCCGGTGCATCGCAGCCAGGCATTCATCGAAGCTTTTACCGGTATCGTTCAGCGTCAGGTTATGCACGCCGCTCGCATGACCGGTTGAAGTCATGCCCAGCTTGCGCGCCGCGTAACTATCCAACAGGTAATTCTGGATCACACCGTCGGTAACCAGTGAATTAACACGCGTGGCGACGCCTTCCGCATCAAAATTCGCCGATCCCAGGGCTTGCGGGATGAAAGGATCCTCGTTCAATTGCAGGAATTCGGGGAATACACGCTCACCGATGGCATCCAGTAGAAAACTCGCCTTACGATACTGGGCCGCACCGCCGATTGCGGCGGTAAAACTGCCGATGATGCCCCGCGCAAGTTCGGGTACAAACAGGATCGGGGACTGACGGGTGTTGAGTTTAGTGGCGTCCAGTCTGCGTACGGTGCGCTCGGCCGCCTTCTCACCAACACTGCGAGCGCTTGCCAGATGATCCGGATGACGACTGATATCGTACCAGTAATCGCGTTGCATTTTTCCGTTTGACTCGCCCACAACCGAACAGCTGATACTGTGTCGGGACTTGCGCTCGGCCTGTAAAAATCCGTGTGAATTACCATACACCGCAAGCCCGGCATTCAAGTCGACCGACGCGCCTTCAGAATTAACAATGCGCTGATCGTATTCAAGCGCGGCGTTTTCACATTCCAGTGCCAGATCGATAACCGCCTGTGGTTCGAGGTTCCACGGATGATATAAATCAAGCTCATGCATCTCGGTCGCCATCAGTTCTGCATCAGCGAGACCGGTACAGGAATCTTCTGACGTATAACGCGCAATATTACAGGCTGCCTCAACCGTTTTTCGAATTGCTTCGGGATCAAGGTTCGAGGTGCTGGCGCTGCCCTTGTGCTGACCAATGTATACACTGATGCCGAGACCATTGTCCTGCTGATGCTCAATGGTTTCGACAGATCCCATCCGCGTGGCAACCGAAAGCCCCTGCGATACCGATAAGCCGGCCTCGGCCTGGGTCGCGCCACTGGCTGCTGCCAAATTGAGTGCATCGGCGACGATGTTTTTAAACGAATCCGCTTGCGGAAATGCTAATATGCTATTTTTTTCAAGGTCCATTGGTTCATTTTATCCCAGACGGTTATGGAAAACGAAGCACAGATTGATGAAATCGAATATGTCAGTAAGAGTCAACTAAAACGAGAAAGCCATGCAATTCAGGATCTCGGCAAGAGACTGGCTGCATTATCGGCCGATCAGCTGGCCAGAATACCACTGGATCAACCAGTACTCGAGGCAATAGCGCTCGCACGGCGCATTCAAAACAAGCGCAGCGCGCTCAAGCGTCATTACCAGTTTCTCGGCAAACTGCTGCGCGCGCGCGATACCGACCCGATTTTTGCTGCGCTTAACGAAATTGATAACGAAAGTCGACAATCCATCCAGCACCATCACCGTGCAGAGCGCTGGCGCGACCGAATCATAGACCAGGGTAACGATGCCATCGAAGCTCTGGTAGCCGAAATTACGCATGCAGACCGGCAGAAACTGCGTCAACTATGGCGCAACCATCAAAACGCCACCACCGACGCCAAGCGCACCCAGCACTCACGCCTGATCTACAAAGAAATCAAGCGCGCCCTCGACACTTAAACCCTAACTTCCATTAAATTGGAAAAATTCCAATCTACGGCAACCGATCAGGGCCCCGACGACTGACTGGGTGGCCTGCGGCTTCCTGAAAAAGGCTCAATTTTAAAGGGCAAGGCGAGACTCGACATCCATGTCTCGACTCGCCACAGCCGATGTGTCGGACCACCGCATCCCTGCGGCCTGACCCTTTAAAATTGAACCTTTTTCAGCACCCAGCCTTTACGTCGTCGGGGCCCTGATCGGTTGCCTCATAAGTGTTTAAACATCACCTGCTGCAAGCAGGCAATATATCAACGACGATATACACGGCACGAATACTCAGCAGCCTCGGGAGAATGCTTGCAAAAGTGTACCGAGGCATGGATGCCGAGGTCCAAGCGATTCCATGGATGGACCAACCGGCGCTTGCGCCGGTTGGGAGCGGCTTTTGCGAGCATTCTCCCGAGGCTGCCAGCGGTTTGATAGTCCCAGAATGGCGGGGTTCGAGTTATTCGGGGGTGGCGGGGATGATCGGGGTTTTGCTGACGACGTCGGCGTTTTGGGCGCGGTTGCGCAGGTAGTGATCCATCAGCACGATCGCGAGCATGGCTTCGGCGATGGGAGTGGCACGGATGCCGACGCAGGGATCGTGGCGACCCTTGGTACGAATCTCGATGGCATTGCCATCAACATCGACACTTTTTCCCGGCAAGTGAATACTCGAAGTCGGTTTCAGCGCAATGCTGACCAGCACATCCTGTCCCGAGGTTATTCCGCCGAGGGTGCCGCCCGCATTATTCGATAAAAATCCGGCTGGCGTTATTTCGTCGCGATTCTGAGTACCTTTCAGTTCGATACTGCCAAAACCGGCCCCTATCTCGACCCCTTTGACCGCATTGATACTCATCATCGCACGCGCGATATCCGCGTCAATGCGGTCGAAGATCGGCTCCCCCAGGCCCGGTGGCACGCCGCTTGCGACCACTGAAATTCTGGCCCCGATTGATTCGCCTTCCTTGCGCAGCGCGTCCATGTATTTCTCCATCTCCGGAACCATTTCGGCATCCGGACAAAAGAAAGCATTGTTGTTGATCTCTTCCCAGTCAAAGTTGACCGGTTTCAGTGGACCCAGTTGCGATAAATAGCCCCGCACCTGGATACCACATTGCGCACTGAGGTACTTCTTGGCGATTCCGCCAGCTGCGACGCGCATCGCCGTTTCCCGGGCCGATGATCGGCCCCCGCCACGATAATCCCGAAAACCATATTTCTGGTTATAGCTATAGTCGGCATGACCAGGACGAAACTGGTTCATGATGGCGCTGTAATCTTTCGAGCGCTGGTCCTGGTTGTGAATCAGCAGGCAAATCGGTGTGCCTGTTGTCTTGCCTTCGAAAGTACCCGACAGAATTTGTACTGCATCATCTTCTCGCCGCTGCGTGGTGTGTCGGGAAGTACCCGGTTTGCGTCGATCGAGATCGGCCTGCAGGTCAGATTCCTCGAGTGCAAGCCCGGGCGGGCAGCCGTCTACGATACAGCCGATAGCAGTGCCGTGGCTTTCACCAAACGATGTCACTACAAATGATTTGCCGAAACTGTTTCCCGACATTAAACCCGCCCTATATTGAATTTCAAGGAATTGACACTAAGTTATAGTGCAATGCCCCATTCTACTAAAAAACTCGGCATGATGTTTACTGCCGCAGCGTGGATTCTTGGATTTTTACTGCTCGCGCTGGTTTTTTCTAAAATTCTTGAACGGCAAAGCAATCCTAACCAGTCAATTTCAACCCTGCAAACAGCTGATTTCCAGGAAGTGGTGCTGATACGCAACCGCAATGGTCACTACAAGTTTGACGGCGAGATTAACCGCCACAAGGTAACCTTCCTGGTAGATACCGGTGCCACGATTACGGCAATACCCGGAGAACTGCAGCAGGAACTGGGATTGAAAGCGGGTCCTGCAACCTCGGTATCAACGGCCAACGGGCTCACTACCGCATACCTGACCCGGCTCGATCAACTCTCAATCGGAGATATCGAACTTTTCGACGTCAATGCCAGCATTATTCCGGGCATGGGTGTCGACGAAATTCTACTTGGAATGAACGTATTGAAGCACTTCGAGCTGGTACAAAGAGGCAATGAACTGATCATTCGGCGATATCAATAAAAGTTCCACTAAACATCGCAAAAGTAAATTTTTTTAAAAAACTGCCAAATTTTCTGAACTTTATCGAAAATCGGTTCCTCTAAGCTCGCGTAATGGGGAAAAAACCAGTACAACCAATATTCTAAACGTGAGGATAAATTAATGAATACAGCTAAGAAAACCACCGGAATCGCCCTTGCTGCTGCTGCAGCTGCCATGTTCGCGGTTGCACCAATGAGTGCTTCTGCTGCCGAAAAAGCCGGCAAGTGCTTCAATGTCAATTCCTGTAAAGGCACCAGCGCCTGTGCAACAGCAACCAGCAGCTGCGCGGGTCAAAACTCCTGTGCAGGACAGGGATGGGTTAAGCGCACCAAGACTGAATGTGAAGCAGCGGGCGGTAACTTCGAAGCCTAAGCTGTATTTCTCAGCTTTTAAAAATGCACCGACCGTGTCGGTGCATTTTTTTTGCCCGCTGGATACAATAAAACCCGTTTCAAGCCCGGACCTCCATCCATGACACAGCCCTCGGATAAACCTTTTCTCGGATTCGGTTTGGGCCTGCGAGCTGAACATTACCAGGATATCCTCGAACGCAGGCCGAAAAATATCGACTGGTTTGAAGTCTTAAGCGAGAACTACATGATCGACGGTGGCAAGCCGCTCTATTTCCTCGATGCAATCCGCCAGGATTACCCGATGGTCATGCACGGTGTATCGATGTCGCTAGGCACTACCGACGAGATTGATTTTGAATACCTGAAACAATTAAAGGCTTTAATCGAGCGCATAGAGCCGCGCTGGTTTTCCGACCATCTCTGCTGGACCGGTGTCGACCATAAAAATATGCACGATTTACTGCCACTGCCATATACCGAGGAAGCCATTAATCATGTCGCCGAGCGTATATCGAGGGTACAGGATTTTCTCGGTCAACAAATGCTGATCGAAAACCTGTCGAGTTATATCACTTACTGTGAAGACGCGATGCCCGAATGGGAATTTCTGGCAGCTATTGCAGACAAGGCAGATTGCTACCTGCTGCTCGATGTCAACAACATCTACGTGAGCAGCTACAACCACCACTACGATCCGGTCGAATACCTCGCAGGGGTGCCAGTCGACCGGGTATGGCAGCACCACCTCGCCGGCCATACCAATGATGGCAACCTGATCATCGACACCCACGATCACGACATTATCGATCCAGTATGGGCGCTTTACGAAGAAACCGCGAAGCGTTTCGGCCCGGTTTCAACCATGATTGAACGCGATGGCAATATCCCCGAGCTCGACCAGGTACTGGCCGAACTGGACCAGGCTCGTCGAATCGCCGAACCATATTACCAGGCCTGACGATGTCTCATTTACGTGACCTGCAACTGCGCTTCCAGGATTACCTGATCGATGGTTCGGAAGCTATCGAACAGGATATTATCAGCACCGAGAATGCGATTGCGGAACACCGGCTCGGTACTTACTACAACGCCTATCGAATTCGCCTGATCGACTGCCTTGCCGTCGACTACTCCGCGCTGGAAAAGTACCTCGGTCGGGAAGCCTTTGAAAACATGGCGCTGGATTATCTGAAACACTTTCCGTCTTCCCATCCCTCGGTGCGTTGGTTCGGTGAAAATCTGCCGACCTATTTACGCGACATTTATAACGGCAAGGAGGCGGAGTTCCTGGAGGAAATGGCGCGTTACGAATGGGCACAAACCACGGTCTTCGACGCAGCCGACAGCACGCATTTACTCCAGCTCGAGGATATGGCAGCAGTTCCGGCCGATGCCTGGCCGGGCCTTACCTTGAAATTCAAACCAGCACTGCTCTGGCTCGACCTGTTCTGGAACGTGCCGTTAATCGAAGACGCACTGGATTCGGGTACCGAGGTACCGCAAAAGCAGCGAGAAGATTTTCCACGACGCTGGATGCTGTGGCGCCACGAACTAAAAATCCAGTGGCGCTCACTCGAAGTTCACGAGGCCTGGGCCATCGAACAGGCAGCCAGCGGCGCAAACTTTGCCGCCATTTGTGAAGGCCTGCTCGAATGGATTGATGAACAACAGGTCGCCCTGGTCGCGGCAGGATTTCTTAAACAATGGGTGAGCGATCAACTGGTTTTAAACCTCGACAATGACTAGCGTGGAGCCCCATTTTTAGTGTTAATATGCGCTTGAACCAGGGCAACGCAGCAAGCAACTGGAAATTAGATTAATTTGATAAGCCGCTGAACAAAGGAATCTTCCCATGCCAAATCCTGACCTCAAGTTAAAGGATCTCGATATTTTCCACGGTTTCATTCGCCGCCATATCGGCCCCGGAGCGGAAGATGAAACCGCCATGCTCGCCGAACTGGGTATGGAAAGTGTCGATGAACTGCTCGACAAGGTCGTTCCTGAATCGATTCGCCGACGCAAACCGCTCGAAGTCAAGGCCAGTCTCTCTGAACGCCAGGTGCTGAATCGGCTCTACCAGATATCGATTCGCAACCAGCTGTTTAAGACATTTATCGGTATGGGTTATCACAATACGCATACGCCTACCGTAATCGAACGAAACCTGTTACGGAATCCCGCCTGGTACACGGCCTATACCCCCTACCAGGCCGAAATTTCCCAGGGTCGACTCGAAGCCCTGTTGAATTTTCAGACCATGATCAGCGATCTGACCGGGATGGAACTCGCCAATGCCTCGGTACTCGATGAGGCTACCGCGGCTGCCGAAGCTATGGCCATGTGCCACCGCTTATCGAAAAGCAAAAGCGATGTTTTCTATATCGCCGACAGCTGCCACCCGCAAACCATCGAAGTCGTTACCAATCGTGCTAAGCACATGGGCATCAAGTGTGTCATCGGTGATGCTTTCGACGCTGCCGAGAACCCTGAATTGTTTGGTGTGCTTTTGCAATATCCCTGCTCCACCGGCGAAATTCACGATTATAGTGAGCTGGTAAAGCAGATTCATGAAAAGCAGGGACTGGTCGCGGTGGCCGCGGATTTGCTCAGCCTGACACTGCTGACTCCGCCCGGAGAATTCGATGCCGACATCGTGGTCGGCAGTTCACAGCGCTTCGGCGTACCGCTCGGTTATGGCGGACCCCATGCGGCGTTCATGGCAACGCGCGAAGCCTATAAACGGTCGCTGCCGGGCCGCCTGATCGGGGTTTCCCAGGACAGTCGCAACGAACCGGCATTGCGGCTCGCACTACAAACCCGCGAACAGCATATCCGCCGTGAAAAAGCGACCAGCAATATCTGTACCGCCCAGGCCTTGCTCGCAATCATGGCAAGCATGTACGCGGTATACCACGGGCCCGCAGAACTTCGTCGCATCGCCCAACGCATCAATCGTCTGACGGTATTGCTCGCCGCAGGTTTACGCGAACTGGGACTGGACGTTCAAACCGAGCATTTCTTCGACACCATTACCGTAAAAACCGGGAATGCGACCGAGTTCATCATGGCCGCGGCACGAGCAGAAAAAATTAACCTGCGCCAGGTTGACGATGCGACCATTGGTATTTCGCTGGACGAAATTGCCACTCGTGCAAATATTAAGACCCTGTTTAACGTGTTTACCCACGATCACGGCGACCAGGTTACGGTTACCTCACTGGACGAGAAGGCCGGCAGCAGCCTGCCACCGGCACTGGTACGAAGCAGTGAATTCTTAACCCATCCGGTATTCAACAGTCATCATTCGGAAACGGACCTGATGCGTTACATGCGCAAGCTTGCGGACAAGGACCTCGCGCTCGATCGCAGCATGATTCCACTCGGTTCCTGCACCATGAAGTTGAATTCAGCAACACAGTTAATCCCGGTAACCTGGCCCGGCTTTGGTCGTATCCATCCTTACGTGCCGCTTGACCAGGCCCAGGGTTACCAGCAATTGATCACCGAACTTGAGCAGATGCTGTGCGCCTGTACCGGTTACGACGCCATTTCACTACAGCCCAATTCGGGTGCGCAAGGTGAATATGCCGGCCTGCTTGCAATCAAGTCCTACCACGAGAGTCGCGGCGAAGGACATCGCAATATATGCGTGATCCCGGCCTCGGCACATGGCACAAACCCGGCCTCGGCACAAATGGCAGGCATGAAAGTGGTCGTCGTCGGCAGCGCGAAATCAGGCAACATCGATATGGACGACCTCAAGGCCAAGTGCGAGAAGCACAGCGAAAACCTGGCCGCGATCATGATTACCTATCCGTCGACCCATGGTGTTTTCGAAGACGACGTGACCGAAGTCTGCGAACTCATTCATCAGCATGGCGGCCAGGTTTACATCGACGGCGCCAACATGAACGCGATGGTCGGAGTTTGTGCACCAGGTAAGTTCGGTGGCGACGTTTCGCACCTGAATTTGCACAAGACATTTAGTATTCCGCACGGAGGTGGGGGTCCCGGCGTCGGTCCTATTGGTGTCAGGGAACATTTGAAACCATTCCTGCCATCCACCAGCCAGAACCACAACGGTGGTATAAACAAGGTCTCAGCTGCCCCGTTTGGCAGCGCCGGTATCCTGCCAATCAGCTGGGCATACATCTCGCTGCTCGGACGTGACGGCTTACCCAAGGCGACCGCAACCGCAATTTTAAACGCGAACTATATTGCGAAACGCTTAAACGACCATTTTCCGATACTCTACACTGGGCCCAATGGCCTCGTTGCACACGAATGTATTATCGATACTCGCGTGGTCAAGGATAGTGGAATCACCGTGGATGATATCGCCAAGCGCCTGATCGACTATGGTTTTCACGCCCCGACCATGTCATTCCCGGTCCCCGGCACCTTGATGATCGAGCCGACCGAGTCGGAATCCAAGGAGGAAATCGATCGCTTTTGCGAGGCGATGATCTCGATTCGAAATGAAATTCGTGAAATCGAGAATGGCAGCATGGATGCCGAAGACAATCCTCTGAAAAATGCACCGCACACGGTTGACATGGTTTGTGCAGACGAGTGGACTCACGCTTATAGCCGCGAACAGGCGGCTTACCCGCTGGCTTCGCTGCGTGCCTACAAGTACTGGTCGCCCGTGGGCCGGGTGGATAATGTTTTTGGTGACACGCACCTGATCTGCTCCTGCCCACCGCTGTCGGCTTACGCCGACGATGAAGCGTAACCAGGCAACAGCGCGGCGTTTCCGGCAAGTATACTGGTGAATTTAATGTCCTGCTCTGGCGTTATACTCCGGCCTTGCACTGAGATAGGATTGCCCCATGGCGATTAGCGTTTTTGATCTGTTTTCAATTGGTATAGGGCCGTCAAGCTCGCACACGGTCGGGCCGATGCGTGCCGCGCAAAAATTTGTTCAGGGCC
>JAOTXY010000079.1 GCA_029862125.1 Gammaproteobacteria bacterium
GCCTGGTTGGCACGATAGCGTTTCAAACCGCCGTTTCGGCTGATTTCCCGGCTAATCGTTGAGGGCGCTCGCCCAAGTTGACCGGCGATCGTTCGTAGGGAATGCCCAACCACTATCCCCCTTGAGATCTCTTCGCGTTCCGAAAGGGTTAGCGACAGCCTGGAGCGCTGTTGACTGGATGGGCGGATACCACCAAAGCGACCAAAGTTCTTGGAAATCGCCGAATGGCTGGTTTCATAAGTGTGCTATTCGGACGGGCATTAGCAGGTGATACAAAGAGGCAATCTTCGGCCATAGCGGACGCTAATTTGAATCGTGTAGGCCCGGATTTTGCTTCAGTTAGTGTCGCAGAACTATTGGAATCATTGTGAATCCAGGCACCCAGTCATCTGACGAAATGGCCGTGTTTACGACGTTGTTTTTCCATTCTGGCGACTTCCTTGTCACCCCTGATGACTATATCCGGGTCCAGTTGGAAATCCAGCTTTCGACTGCGGCCCCTGTAGGGAATCCTCGATAACAGCAGTTTCATGGTCTCGAGCCTTGCCTTGTGCTTGTCGTCGGCACGTATGACGAACCAGGGATTCTTGCTGGTATGGGTCTTGTGCAGCAGTCGATATTTCATTTCCGTGAACTCATCCCACAGGTTCTGGGCCTGGAGATCGACCTCGCTCAACTTCCATTGCCGCAGCGGATCATTGCGACGGCGTTCGAATCTCCGATACTGCTCTTTTTTTGAGACCGAAAAATACAACTTCAGCAAAGTGGTACAATTATCGCTTATAAAACTTTCTTCGTAGTCGTTTACCTTACGCAGGAACGCTCGATACTGGCTGCGAGTACAAAAGCCCATGATCGGCTCCACCATGGCCCGGTTGTACCAACTGCGATCGAAGAATACGACTTCGCCCGCGTGAGGAAATTGCTCGATATAACGCTTCATGTGTAGCTCGGTACGCTGATTCGGACTGGGCTTGCCCAGCGCCACGGCCCGGTAATGCTTCTCATTCATGTAGCGAGTCAAGCGTCGGATAGTACCCCCCTTGCCCGAAGCATCGCGGCCATCAAAAAGGACTATGACCTTACGCTTTGTCGATTCCAGATGCGCCTGCATTTTGATCAATTCTGCCTGATAGGGTTTCAGTGCCTCGGCGTTAAAGTAACTTCTAAGCGCGGATTCGATGCTCCTGCTGCGATCTTTCTTCTGCAGGTTCTCGAGCAGATTATCGAGTCGCCGCTCGCTATAGGGAGTCCCTATGTCCGCCACACGTCTGTCGACCTTTTTGCGGTTTCCGGCTTTACCAGGGTTGACCTGTGGTTTAGTTGATACTGTTTTCATTGCAAGTGACGCATAGTTTATTCAACGTACACAATAACACAGCTCGACTGATTGATATCGTTGGATGTTTTTTTGGGATCGAAAATTGCTGCCTGACAGAGCGATCCAAGTGATTATATTTCCAAAAGCTGCCGTTCATATTTATTCCACAGGCGGCATTCTTCGGCCAAAAGCGGACCCTAAGTAGTGGTTAACTAGTTTGGAAAGCTAATTAATTTTTTCTTTATTAATGCCTTATTGATTGGGGGGCATTAGATCCGTTTCTTCAGAATTTGAAGTGGTACTTTTTGAAGCAGAATAGATCCCGGAAATCGCTAGCAGGCTATTAATCGTACACTTTACATGGCCTATCACTATGGGCTGAGATGGACTCACATATCCTTCTTTGAAGGGCACCAGGCGATCATTTTCCATCAAATAGGTGCCATTGGTTGAATCCAGATCACAAAGGAAAATTCGGCCATTTTTAATTTTCATTGCGGCATGTCGTCTGCTGACAGAGGGGGAGTTTATATAAATATGGTCTTCTATATAAACTTCACCCTCTCTACCTATGATGTAAGTTTGACCGTCTATAAGTCCAAATTCCTTGCTCAACCTATTGCCCATTTTAGTCGGCTCCAGTACCGTTCCGTGAACTCCAAGAATATACCTACCACGAGATGTTAAGCAATAAATCTCACATGCAGGTATGTCAATATCTAACGTTTTTTGACACGAAACAATAAATAAGGGGACAAAGAGGTCGGTTTCCGATCCCGATACTTTCAATTTGGGCGTCTGCTTTTTCGGAAGCGGACGCTGATATCACCCTGGTGGGAGGCAATCTTCGGCCAGAAGCAGACGTCCAGCATTGATCTGATAATATGATAATGAGTCAACTACCTTTTAATCCAACTCATTTGCGATTCACCGGTCTTTTCGTTTAATCTACCAGGCTGCACGACCAGAATAATCAATAACCATAGGAGAATTTACTATGTCGTTTTATCGAATTACACGCTTCGCCTCGGCGGACATGAGCAAGACCAAAGCAATGGCGGAAACAATGCGCAGTCAGCTCGAAAATATCGGCGCAGAATTTATTGATGTCGTTGACTATGGCAATGGTAAGGGCGTCGTACTGGCTAAATACCCAGACCAGTCGACCATGGACGCAGCTAGTGATACCGCGAAAGCGGCTTTCGGAAAAATGATCGAAGCAGGCGTTATCGATGGCGACTCGGTTCACCCGCATGTGGGTGAGGTGATGCAGTCGTTCTAGTTGTCGCTGTAAGGCATTTTACCCTGGGTCGTCTGTCGCCGCTGACTCTCGGATGTTGAGGGTCGGCTTTCTCGTAAGCAGACTCTCACAAAGCACAGGCAAGAGGTAATCTTCGGCCAGAAGCGGACGCCCGATAACAGATAATATATTATCAGGTCAATTACCTTTTAATCATGCTGTTATGTGATATCTAATTACGATGTACGTGTTTTTTGATCTAGACGGAACATTAACCGACCCAAAGGAAGGAATCCTAGGTTGCATTAAATTTGCACTCTCATCCCTTAATGTAGGAATTGACGAAGACGTCGAACTAGAGACATTCATAGGACCACCACTCCGAGATACGTTTCGGCATTTGTGCGAGAACGACATATTAGCCGAGAAAGCTGTAAGCCTTTATAGAGAACGTTTCTCTAGTATCGGGCTTTATGAAAATCACTTATATGATGGCATCAAGGAATGCCTTGAAAGCCTGGTTGGTAAGGTCCGGTCCAACTACGTGGTCACTTCAAAGCCTACTGGATTTTCGGAACGAATAGTTGAACACTTTAATATTAGCGATCATTTTGAGGTTGTATATGGAAGTAATCTCGATGGTTCACTAGGAGACAAAACAGAGCTACTAGCACATGTGCTGAGCTCAGAGGGGATAAACCCCGAGGATTCCGTCATGATTGGAGATCGGAAGTACGATGTTATCGGAGCAAGAAATCATGGAATCCGATCGATCGGTGTTTTATGGGGGTATGGATCAGAACTAGAGCTACGCGAAGCCGGTGCAGATAGCATTTGCGAAAATCCATTACATTTGCATGATCACATATTCACATGACAAGCGCATGCAGGGGGACCTCGCCAAGCTCTACGCGCTTGCCTCGGCCGCTGATGCGAGGCGTTAGGTGGCATTTGTGTTGATCCGAAAAGCAGATAAAGCCGATCAAAGCAATCTCATTCCATTACTTGCTGAGTTGGGATATCAAATCTCCGAGGAAGATTTTGAAATTCAAGCCAACACCTATATCAATTCCGATGAGTGTGGGTTGTTAGTAGCACAAACCGAGGACGGAACTTTATCAGGATTCATAGCTGGCCATCTTTTCCCACTAATTCATCAACCAGGCAATGCGGGACGGATAATGGCATTAGTGGTTGGTGAAAAGTTTCAGTCTCAAGGAGTTGGTTCTGCGTTGTTAGAGTCTTTAGAATCATGGTTTAGAGAGAATGAATGTAAACGCATTGAGGTGAACAGTAGCGACCATAGAGAAGTAGCACACGAATTCTATCAATCAAATGGATACCGAGTAGATGAGCGAAGGTTTATTAAATCTAATGCCCCCTAACAAGCGCATGCAATCGGGCAAAGTACCCGCACCGATATTTCCTTAATTTCTCCAAAGCAGACCCACGTCAAACCCAGGCAGGAGGCAATCTTCGGCCAGGAGCGGACGCTTAAACCGATTGTTCAAAACAATAATCAATGATCTGACCTTACTGAATTTGATCTTCATCAACTCGGCTCTCTCCGTGCGGGCATAGCATTAATATTCTATTTGAAAGCTGCAAGAGGAGATAACAATGCGTGTTGGTGAATATTGTAATCGCGAAGTCGTTGTAGTCGAGGAAGAAAAATCAGTAACCGAGGCGGCTGCCATTATGCGGCAGTATCATGTCGGAGACGTGGTTATTTGCATGGCTAAATACGGGAAGCAGATTCCAGTTGGGATTATTACCGATCGTGATATCGCACTCGAGATTGTCGCCAAAGGTACCGATCCAGATAGTATACGAGTCGGTGAAGCGATGAGTTTTGATCTGACTACCGTAAGCGAGCATGACGATCTCATGCACGTCATTGAGGTAATGCGTGACAAAGGTATTCGCAGAGTTCCCGTCATCGACGCAGATGAAGCGCTAGTCGGCATTCTAACAGTCGATGATATAGTTGACCTGCTTAGTGAAGTGCTTGTTGACCTTGCCCATCTCGTTGATCGACAGAAAAGACGTGAAACCAGGCTACGGCCATGATCCGTAAAGTTAGGCAGTTTGATGGCAGGGGCGGTGAGTTTGTCTTCCAAATACAATGAGGAATACGGATTCACATTTTACGCGCATTACTCAGGCGCAGGGCGGAGCAGCGCGGCGTTCACCTCATAAGTGGAACCATCACGGGCGCGGATACTGACTTCCCACAGCTCCTCGTCAGGAATCCTGGTTCGCTCATGTCCTGGCAACTCGAACTCGTCGTCAACCTGCAAACCCCACTGACGCACGTGGCGAATCGCCGCTACCGGTATTCTTCTGGCTTCGAAACGCTCGCGAAATTCCGCGGGCAACGATTCATCCGTAAACACGACGTATCCGCATTGCCTAATGGCAGCGACCTCGTTTGGCAGGTTGGTCGTAGGATCGTTCATCATTGCATACTCCTTGGTTACACCGCACGCACACTCCGTAAAACCCGAAACAGTATACCAGTTTCTTTACTATGGCTTTCAAACCATTCGCCGTTGATTTATAGAGATTGAGCGTCTTTTTCTCCAAAGGAGACGCTGAGCAGCGCACCTTGGACTTCCGAGAACGGCCATATACGGACGCTAGAAATTATAGTCAGTCGTAAACAGCCTGAACACCGGTACTGAAGTTGTAAAAGCTTCACTGATCATAATGCCACTCCCAATAAGACCCTCTACGTATCCACAGGCCCCGTTGAAGTCACCGTGCGCCTCGAAGACCGCTGTGGCTTTGGCGGTTCCGCCATCTCGTTCGATACTCGCTTGGTCGAGATCGTCAATCTTGTAGATGGCGCAACCACGGTAGATGGTCGCGTCGCTGGGTGTAACGATAAGATAGTCTTCGCCATTGACTGAAACCAGTTCGGAAGCAGAAAAATTATCGTAACCACTGTTGAGCACGGCTGCTTCGCTGCCATTGATTAAGGTGCCTAGGTAACCGCAATTGTTCATAAAATGATCGCAACGCAGTAGGATAATTTTTCCAGGCGGGACAGCGGTGGCACAAAGCAACGAGACATAAATGCCGTTACTTTTGGGCAGCACACCCGGCTCGGTAAAAGTTACGCAATTAGCGAGCGCGGGGTCCAGTGTATCCAGCGCTACTTCCGGCGGGCCGATGGTAGAATCATTCGCAGTATTGTATACAGATCCGGTAAACAGCTTGCGCTCATTACCCAGCGTCATCGCGCTATTGCCCGATTTCATCCCTATCCAGCCATTGTCGAACAGTCGAAGCGTTTCGCTGCCGCTGAGCATTGAAAGGTAGCGATGCCAGAGAATAATCCATGGGTCCGCACCTGCCCCGGCTGCAAACGGGTTATACACTAGCCGTGATACTTCCTGCGCCCAGGCAACGGTATCTGGGCCAATCATGAATGCCGAAGCCGGATTAATGTTTAGGCCCGCATCCGTCCAACTATCCCCAGCATCCATGCTGCTTGCTAGCCGGGTCTCGATGAGCTTGAGTCCACTGCCATCGAGTGAGACATGCGAATAACTCATCCAGAATCCGCCGCCGGCATCTATGGTTGGCGCTGGGTCAAAGTTGCCCAAGTCTACAGGGATACCCGTAACCGCGATTTCGAGCAGGCTTGGATTTACCACCGGTATTACCAGACCCGGGGCATCACTGCTTGAGCTGCCGGAGCTGCCACAGCCCGTCAAAATGACGATGATAATCAGGTAGTTGACGGCAGATTTCAAACCCATGCTCCGAAGAAGAACCACATTTGGTTACTATAGCGGTTAATATTCCGCCTCACATTTATTTACTATTAATCCTAGGTTTTTGATACCAGTTTTTTGTTGGAATCAATACTGGCTAGGCGTCTGTTTAGAGTCGTAAATTGTCGAGTTTGAGGGTCTGTTTTCTCCAAAGCTGACGCCCAGATGAGTTTGCTGGGCTTCTCGAATCGGCCATTAGCGGACGCTCATGTTTTCCTAGATAATATGTTATTAGGTCATAAGCCTACAAATTTGGCTGTTATGTGGCAGATAACATTTAAGAACCGGGGAGGCGAATTATGAACGAAGAGGAATTTAGAATAATCGCGAAAGAAAAGGGTTATGGCGAGGTAGAATTTTTAGAAGTCGAACCAGGACCGGAAGAGGAAATGCATTCTCATGAACATTCGGTGCTGTCCTTCGTTTTAACAGGTGAGTTCACGATGACAACAAACGAGTGGACTAAAGTTCTCCTACCCGGCGATATGACTGAAAACCCAGCAGGCACAATGCATAAAGTGAAAATTGGACCAGAGGGAGGCTCATTTTTATTTGCTAAGAAATTCCATGAAAAATAAATCCGCTACATAACAAGCACGTGTAGGTGGACCAAACCACTCGCTACGCTAGCAAATTCTTAATAGCAGACACTGAAAAACAAATTCTGGGCTTCTGAGAACGGCCAGAAACGGACGCTCGGAGCAGTTTAACGAATTTGTCTCGCTGCCTCACGCCTCAACGGTTCCTCGCCAAAATCACAGCCCGTGAGCCGTTTCCTCGATCAACATATCAACCACATCGCGAAGTGCATCTGCATCCTCCTTACCTGCTTGGCAAGCTTCCTGCCAAACTGCGACCTGCCTGTGGGCGCTCGTGCCTCGTTCCAGAATTTCACGGGCACGTTCAATTTCGGCAACGCAGTCAAAGAATTCTGCGTCCTCCCGAATGAGCGTGATTAGTTCTTCGAGCAACTCGGGAAAAGGAACGATCCTGGCCTTACCGAAGTCGATTAGCCCCTCATCTATACCATAACGCGATGCTCGCCAGCGATTTTCCGCAATCATGAACCGATCGTATTGACGCCAGCGCTGGTTGTTACGACGAAGTCGCCATAGCATACGTAGTAAACACCGATAATAGGCGGCAATGCTGATGGCGTCCTCCATCCGGGTACAGATGTCAGTCATTCGCATTTCAAGAGTCGGGAACTTATCGCTTGGACGAACGTCCCACCATAGCTTGGTCGCATCCTCGATTACTCCCGTGCTGACAAGGATTTCGACCAGTCGTCGGTATTCCCCATAGCTATCGAACTGCGGTGGAAGGCCCGTGCGCGGCATTTCGTTCCAGACCGCCATGCGATAGGATTTGAGTCCGGTCTCGCGGCCGCGCCAGAATGGTGCGGATGTACTGAGTGCCAGTAAGTGCGGCAGGAAATAGCTAACCTGGCCCATCAGATCAACTCGTAGGTCATCGTCCTCAATGCCGACATGAACATGCATACCACAAATCAGAAGTCTTCGCGCCACGGTCTGCATACTCTGGGCAAGGATGTTATATCGATCCTTTTCCGTATGCTTCTGTAAATCCCAATCTGCAATCGGATGAGTCGATGCGGCGATCACTGCGAGCCCGTGAGCCTCGGCCACATCTCGGATGCAGCAACGAAGTGACTGGAGCTCTTCTTTTGCTTCGGCAATAGAAGTACAGATCTTCGTTCCCACTTCAATTTGGGAACGAAGGAACTCGGGAGTAACCTGGTCGCCGACCCGTTTTCTGCACTCCTCAAGGATGGTCGTGGGTGGATCGTGGGCAAGGTTTCGTGTCTCGGGATCGACTAGCAGATACTCTTCTTCAATGCCGATCGTAAAACTTGGGTCTTGGTATGAACTCATCGATTGAGTATAGAGATTTAGTTCGCCAGTGTCATTTGTTGGTCAATGTGCGATCTGCCACTAGTAAAGTAGAATCTGATTTCCCGAAAGCAGACGCTGTAATCCGCTTCGCGGGCTTCTTAATTCGGCCAATAACGGACGCTGATTTACAATAGGAACTTGATCCCCATCAGTAAATTCATCCTGTGCCTATGGCCTGATTACTTTCGCAATGAAAGTCGTCATGCTTTTAATTTTGTTAAGCATATCAATGCAATCCAGTTCTGTTTATGCATCTGAAGCACTGATTCCAAAGGAAACTTTGTTAAAAATAGAGGCTAAAGCAGCAGCTGGCTTCCCTAATGATTACTCAAAACAGGAAGATGAGATTAAAGCCCAGACCACTGCTTATGCTGAGGTCAAGAACTACAAAAAATAATAATGTTCCGGTAAGAATACTAGAGAAACTAAAAATTAAAGCCGCGCAGGATTATCCGCTTGATTTTAGAATCCAACTTTCCAACATAATTCAACAAGCCTACTCATACATAAAGCTAGACCGACTTTCTAGGCATTCCTTTACAAATGCCCCAGATAAACTGATTGAGAAACTTAAAATTAAAGCCGCACAGAATTACCCGCTTGACTATAGATTCCAACTTTCCATCATACTTCAGCAAGTCGATTCAGGCTTAAAGCTCAGCCGATATTCTCTGCATTCCATTGTAACTGACATTGAAAAATGTGAAGACCTAAGGTGGAAACTTGGAAATAAGGGTGGCCAAGAATATTACTATTGGGGGACTTTAAAGCCTGGTTCAGCTGATGTGATATATGTCGTAGGATTGCTTGGTCAGAATTTCGGTTTTCCCAATCCGGATGGTACTTGGGAAATCACGGTTTGGGATGATTATAAGGTAGGAATAACTTACAGGGAAAAATTTTACTGCGATAAATTTTAAGTTATGAATTGCCAAGCGCTTGGGAAGCGCCCAGCCTTGTTCAGTGTCTCACAAGAGCTATAAATCGCCGCTGGTTTTTGGATATTGAGCATCTGTTTTCTCAGAAGGAGACTCTCAGAAATCTGAGGTAGGAGGCAATCTTCGGCCAATAACAGACGCTTAGTGCCACCTTAAACCGGGCATAAAATATTTACAGTTATTATTTGTCTCACATCGTCCAATTTCGGGAATAGCCTCCAGATTTCCCCGTGCAGCGCGGAAAATTCCGCGTCAGCTTGGATTTGTGCCTGCGGTCACCGCGGCGTAATCCATAGAGCGGTAAGGCACGAACTGGTCGGCGAGTAGAGGCTTGCGTCGTTTTTCAAGGCCCATATCGTCCATCAGGTCATCGAGGTACGGTAGCTGGTGCAGGTTTAGGATTTGCGCGCGGTTCGGTCGTTCGGTGACGAAGCTGCGATTCCAGGCCTTAAGCGCTTCGATCTCGGCGAGCTGCTCCTCTGCCGACGGTAGGGCAAACTCGCCCTTGAAACAGCGGGCCAGCCAGGTGGCCTGCATAGCGTACAGGGTTGCGCTGTTGATGCCCTGAACGCCGCCAACCAAGGCGAATCCGGGTAATGCCGGGTGCAGCATGTGGCGATACAGGTGCATGCCGTCCGCGTCGTAAATTTGCACCAGCAAATCAGGTGCCAGAAACGAGTAGTCGTGGCGCCAGCCGGTGGCGCATAGGACGAGGTCGGCCGGCAGCAGTTCACCGTTGGTGAGGCGCACCCCGTCATTCTCGAACGACTCGATTTCCGAATGTCTCGTGCCGATCGCACCGTCGCCGACCAGTCCGAAGAAACGCGGCGGCGCGATATAGAGATTGGTAAACAGGTCCAGTTTGATCGGGCGGTCGGGCACAAGGTTGTGTTGTTTCAGGCGGAACTGAGTGCTCAGCAGGACCTCGAAAAATTTCCAGAACAGGTTTACCCCGCCCCGCAACGGGCCGTGTAGAAACCTCGCGGCTCGTCCCGGACGAATCCACGGTGGCGCGAAGTGGGTCGGCCAGCGGGCGAACAGCAACACATGATTGCGGATCAGACCCAGAATCTTTTCCGGCACAGGCCAGCGGATCGAGCGGTGCAGAACAGTGACACTTTCGGCCTCATCGACGATGTCGACCGCGATATCCATCGCTGAGCGGCTGAAGCCAACGATGACGACGTTTTTGCCGCCGACCTGCTCGCCGTCGCGGAATTCGCTCGAATGAATCAATTCGCCCTCGAAGGTTTCTGTGCCGGGCCAGTCCGGCATCTTTTTCAGGTTGAACATGCCGGGCGACATGACGAAGTAATCGTACTCGGCGCTGTCGCGTTCACCGTTGCTTTCCGCAACGATGCGCCATCGGCCGTCGTTGGTGGGCGTGGCCTCGACCACACGTGCGTTCAAGCGTACTCGGTCTCGGATACCGAAATGCTCAGCGTAGCTTTCCAGGTAATCTCGTACGTGGCTCGCCGGCGGGTATAGCGGTGTTTCCCGCGGCCACGGCCAGTCGGGATAACCATAGACCCATTTCGGTTCGAGCACGCACAAAGAGCGGTAATTGTTGGCCCAAACGCCGCCGAGCGCGGAGCGCGCTTCATAGATAATAACGTCGTAGCCGTATTGTTTAAGCGTTTTCGCGGTCGCCAGACCAGCCACTCCGGCACCGAGCACCGCGATCGATTTAGCCTCCCCATCCATCGATTTCTCCTGCAGTGTCCGGAGAGACTATACTTGATATGGCCGAAAAGCTCGAAATTCTGTGGGCAGCATACCTATCTCGATCGTAAACCTTTAACTGGTCATAATTCGAAATCAGTGCACTCTCCCGCGACCATCCGAAATAGATCGTTTATTACCACCGATCCATCGTGATTATGCAGCTGTTTTCTCGTAAGCAGACGCTGAAATCCACTTCCCAGGCTTCTCGAAACGGCCAACAGCAGACTCCCAGCATTGGGGCGCAAGTGCTTATTTGGGTAAAACTTGTAATTCAACTGCTAACTTACTGGAACAATGCTGCCTGGTGAAAAGCGGGCCTGGCGCTTATCCATACATCGGGCAGTATCTTGATATACCTCAATACTTGGACAATTCGGGTAAACTAGAATCGATTCTTATTCACCGATAGCGCTGAACCGGCGGCCCTGAAGATATGGATGGCTCTTGAATGTCATTTTCAACCCATAGGGACAATCAATCCAGGTAATTCTAATAATTTTTAAGGGTTCCAAACATGTCCAAATCAACCAGTATCGACCAGGTAGTTCCCAAGGCTATCCGAACCAAAGTCGCAAAGACGAAGAAAGGTGACATTCTCGGTTGGGAATACCCCCACAAAAAGAAGATGAATCGCATGGAATACGAGTCGATGAAACTCGAATTGCAGATTGAACTTCTCAAAATGGAAAAATGGATCAAGGACAGAGGAAAGAAGGTGGTGATGCTGTTCGAGGGCCGCGATGCCGGGGGAAAGGGTGGAACAATCAAACGCTTCACTGAACACATGAATCCACGGGGCGCCAGGGTGGTGGCGCTTGAGAAACCCGATAGAACTGAGATCAGGCAGTAGTATTTTCAGCGTTACATCCAACAATTGCCAATCGAGGGTGAAGTCGTCTTCTTCGATCGGTCATGGTACAACCGTGCCGTCGTCGAACCGGTGATGGGCTTCTGCACACCGGCAGATACTCGTCTTTTCCTGAAACATGCGCCTATCCTGGAAAAAATGCTGGTTGAAAACGGCTTTCTTATTTACAAATTCTGGTTTTCTGTGAGCCGCCCTGAACAATTTCGTCGCTTCAAGTCACGGGAAATGGACAGATTGAAACAATGGAAGCTGAGCCCGGTGGACTTACAGTCTCTGAGCAAGTGGAACGAGTATTCCAAATCGATCGCCAGAATGTTCGAGTACACGGACACCCCGGAATCACCCTGGCTAGTTGTGCGTTCCGATGACAAGAAACGGGCGAGACTCAATTGCATTTTGCACGTCCTGAACTCACTGCCCTATTCAAAGAAGAACAAAAAACTAGTGGTCGCGCCCGATCCCCGAATCCTGGGACCGGCGAAAACCATGTATGAATCATTCGCAGAGAAGCAATCCAGGAAATAAAGGAACTGTAACTAACAAGTAGAGTAAATTATTAAGCCATCTCAAATGAGGTGACTTTTTATGAGTATCTATATTGGGTCGGTAGCTGCCGCTGATCAATAAAATCTGAGCGTCTGCTTTCTCGTGGGTAAACGCTGGTCAATCCCTGGTGGGAGGCCATCTTCGGCCAGTTTCGGGCCTGAGTCTAAATGTAAAGACACCGACTGGAAGCACCGGGAATTATTATAAGGCGTAAACCCCAGGCTACGATATTTAACGCTTGGACATACTGGAAATATGCTTATACTTCGGGCCGTTACACGCATCATTTGCACTTGATGCGAATTCACCACAAGATACGCGACCCAAACAGAGGAGCCCCGGGTTATGAAAGCAGCCGTATGCCGAGAGCATGGTAAACCCCTGGTCATTGAAATGCTTGAGCTTGACGCACCGCAGACCGGCGAGGTTAAGATCAAGATTGCCGCCTGTGCCATTTGCCACAGTGACATTATCTACATGGATGGTGGCTGGGGGGGTGAAACCCCTGCTGTTTATGGGCACGAAGCGGCAGGAGTGGTCGAAGAAATTGGTCCTGGGGTCACGTCCGTGAAACCGGGTGATCATGTCGTGGTTACATTGATCCGGTCTTGCGGACACTGTTACCACTGTGCACAAGGTGATCAACACATCTGCGAAACCCAGTTTCCGCTCGATGCCAACAGTCCGCTGCATGGTGACAATGACGAAAAGATTGTGCACGGGCTTCGTACCGGCGCATTTGCCGAATATGTCGTAGTAGATACTTCCCAGGTCGTGGCGATTCCAGATTCGATTCCACTTGATAGTGCTTCATTGCTTGCCTGCGGCGTCATTACCGGGCTCGGTGCGGTTGTTAATACGGCCAAAGTGGAGTCAGGCAGTAGTGTGGTAGTGATCGGCACCGGTGGCGTCGGGCTCAACAGCGTACAGGGTGCAAGCCTGGCGGGCGCCCGCACCATTATTGCGCTCGATTTATCTCCCGGCAAGCTCGCAACAGCCATGGAGTTTGGCGCTACTCATACTATTAACCCGGATGAAGAAGATGCCCTCTCGGCGATCAGCAAACTAACCCAGGATCGCGGCGCGGATTACGTGTTCGTTACCGTCGGCAGCACCAGGGCGATCGAGCAATCAGTTGACTTTGCCCGCAAAGGCGGAACGATATGTATTGTCGGCATGCCGCCATCGGGTGCCATGGCAGCCTTCGAGGGTGTCGATATCGCCAATAATGCGAAGAAATTAATCGGCAGCAAGATGGGGTCGACACGCTTGCAGGTCGATATGCCGCGACTGGTAGAGCTTTACCAACAGGGGCGATTGAAACTGGACGAGCTTATCTCAAATCGCTACCCCCTGGAACAGATCAACGAAGCCGTGGCTTCGGTTAGACAGGGCGAAGCATTGCGTAACGTGATCATATTTTGATTTGCAGAAAACTGGTGCCCAAATTATCAGCTTCCCGGCATTCGCAGGCATGACGATTTCGGGAGTCCGCTTTGCTCCGTTAGCCGATCCGGATATCTCGAATTTTATTGACTGCCTTGTTTAGTCGAGCAGGGTACAAGTTAAAGATGATTGTGGATCGATAAGACCGTCAATAACGTTAAAGTGATGTTGATCCTTTGCCTGATGGAGCGAGGTCTTAATTCCTAATCCAGCCCAGATATTGGCCAGCAGTTCTGACTGACGAATAAATTCCGGTCGTTCTTCAGCGCCAACCCAGCAAACCAGTTCGACGTTTGCGATGGGCAGATTCAAGGCAGGGCTTTCTGCCACGGCCTCGGCTTCAGCCATTTGAAAATCAGCGTTCATTTTGGTGTTCAACAGGGGGCGCATATCGTGCAGGCCCGAAATCGAAATCACACGTTCAATTCGTTGTTTTACCTCTGCTGCAAGCGGACTGTCCCGGCAGATCATACGGGTTACCAGGTGGCCGCCAGCTGAATGGCCTGTCAAGCGGATGGGGCCATCAATTAAAGACGCGGCTTTACTGATAGCCGACCCCACCTGGCGTGTAATCTCGCTGATCGAAACTGCTGGAACCAGGTCATAGGATGGCAATGCTACAGCCCAGCCCCGACGAGTCGCTCCGCTTGCCAGGTGAGACCAGCAGGACTTGTCAAAGGCCCGCCAGTAACCCCCGTGAATAAAGACCACGAGTCCGCTGATGTTGCCTTCCGGTCGGAACAGATCGAGCCTTTGGCGTTCACTGTCACCGAAGGCGACATCCAGGTCAGCCAGTTGTTTTTGTGTCATCAATTGGCGGAACTGCAGTGCTTCCGCTGCCCATTTTTCGGGATAATCAGCCGAGCCCTCGATATGGGCTCCGTTGGCGTAGGCATCGTCCCAGTCCTCGATCATCACATTCATCGATTGTCGTCTTTTATTAAGTTGTTAGACTAGCCTGATACAGCGTAACCCTCAAGAATGCATCATTGTGACCGACTTCGCTAAAACCAAATCGCTATTCCATTTGCCTGCAGGGCAGGTTTACCTGGACGGCAATTCGCTGGGCCCTTTACCTAAAGCCGCCGTCGCCAGGGTCGGCAAAATGATGCAGGAGGAGTGGGGTGACCTTTTGATAACCGCCTGGAACCGGGCGGAGTGGATGAACCAGCCATCCCGGGTTGGTGATCGCATCGGCAGGCTCATCGGCGCATCGGCTGGCACGGTTGTTATGGGTGATACGCTGTCGATAAAAGTTTACCAGGCCCTGGCTTCCGCTCTCGAAATTAACGCCGATCGTAAAACCATAGTATCGGATACGGGCAATTTCCCGACCGATCTCTACATGGCCGAAGGGCTCATCAAATCCCTCGACAAGGGGCACGAACTCAAACTATGCGAGCCGGATGCGGTTGAAGATTGCCTGGCTGAAGATGTCGCTGTATTGATGCTTACCGAGGTCGATTACAAAACCGGTCGACTCCACAATATGAAAGCCCTGACCGCGAAAGCCCAT
>JAOTXY010000017.1 GCA_029862125.1 Gammaproteobacteria bacterium
CGTGCTCCCTTTTGGTGAAAATGTTAATCTCGATAAAACCCGGCGCGACGGCATAACGCTAGCATTGTTCAGTCAACTCAGCACTGACTTCACATTAAAAACTGAAGTTGGCGTGGTTGACGCAAAGTTTGAATCCGGCTTCTTCGAAGGTAATGATATTTCTGGCGTCGCTGATAAAATTGCTAAATTACGCGGTGATTTCCTGATTAACGATTACTATACAACCTATCTAGAGGTGAACTACAGTTCCTCGAAATATGCCCAGGGTGACAATGCCAACAGCTTTGGGAAGTTAGACTCAATTACGGTCATCAACGCAGGAATTGGTTATCAATATAAGGCCTGGGATGTAAACTTCAGGGTTAACAATCTGAACGACAAAGAGTATGTTGAATTTGTTGCCAATAGTGGATTGGCCGGATTCCAGCCCAGTCCCGAGCGTAATATTATGTTAACCGCAGGCTACAGCTTCGAATAATGGGAAACCGACTGACAAAAGTGTATACCCGTACCGGGGACCAGGGCACTACCGGGCTGGCTGACGGCAGCAGGTTGGCGAAAAACGATCCCCGCGTGCACTGCATGGGCGAGGTTGACGAACTCAACGCTTGTATTGGTTTAGCGCTGAGCCTGCTCGGGGATGGGCCGGCACAACAAGTATTATTTGCCGTACAGCATGATCTGTTTGATGTAGGGGCTGAACTGTGCCAACCCGGCAAAAACCTGATAACAGACGAGTACGTGGAAGGCCTGGAAACCAGCGCTGACGAGTTCAACGCCAACCTGCGTGAACTGAAGGAGTTTATTCTACCCGGAGGTTCGCAAGCGGTCGCCAATTTGCAGCATGCACGAACGGTGTGTCGGCGCGTGGAGCGCTCGCTGGTCACTTTGAGCGAAGTGGAAACTGTAAATACGGCGACCACACGCTACATAAACCGACTCTCGGATCTACTTTTTATTCTTGCGCGGGCGCAGGCATCTGATGAAGGTACCGGCGAAGTTTACTGGAACTCGAAATACTCGCGATTGAATCGCGGCAAATAGGCTTTGCCGCGTTTGCACCGGTAGTTAGCGTCGTAACTCGACCGTGACGCGCCGATTGGCGGCCAACGCTTTCTTTTTACTGCTCCTGTATACCGGTCTTTGTTCGCCGGCATAGTCTACCCGCAGAAGCTTCGAATCGATCCCGCGAGCGATCAATAAATCGTAAACATACCAGGCGCGGCGCTCGGACAGGCCATCGTTATAACAGGCCAGCCCGGTATTGTCGGTATGCCCGGTAACCACAATTTCGGATATCGCGTTATCGATCTGCAGGTAGTTGAACATTTTGGTAAACGCCGACCCTTCTTCCCTGAGACTAGCAAATTCATTATCCGGTTCGAAGTGAATACTGCTGACGCGCACGTCTTCGAAGTTATCATCGTACAGTTTCGCTACACATTGCTCGAATTCAGATTCCACTTCACCAAACCTGACCGTCGATAGCGACGCCATCAGCGGGTGCTCATCATAAAACAGGAAACCGGGCTGGTACCCCTCACGCAATTCGTGGTAAATCTGCTCAGCGACCGCAGTCGGTATTTTAAACATTCGTTTGCGGCCACTGGTCTCGAAGCGGGCCAGAACGGCACGGGTTTTGCTGGCATTCCAGGTGTTAGCCTCGGAGCGCAGTTCGACATTAATGCCTTTGACAAACTTGTGCTGGGTGTTTAATTCCAACCGCAATCCACGCCCTGCTTCCTGGGTAAATATAGCACTGCCAAAGCGTGGAATCTGATGCTCAATCTGGCAGATGGTCACGCTATTCTGGGTCAGGGTCCAGTTTGAAGTATCCATCGATGCGAGATAACGGCGCTCGAGCGCCTGTGCATTTGCGCACAGACTCAACACGAGAATGAATAACAGGCTTTTTATAAACTTCATCATCTACCATGCGGGATCGAGAAACTAACGCATATATCGGCGCGGTCCGATTATTCTTGAATCCTAGTTGAGCTGCAAAAATTCAAGCGCCACGCGAGCAAATGCTTGCGGATTTTCGGCATGCAGCCAGTGGCCTGCATCCTCGATGGTTTTAATCGTCGAACGGCTGAAATGCTGGTTAATGACTTCGATCTCGGCATCGCCGATGTAGTCAGACTTGTCACCCCGCATGAACAGGGCTGGTACATCGACGACCCAATCATCCGGTAAATCAACAAACCCCGTCAACCATTCCATATCACGCTGGATAACCCCCCAGTTGACACGCCAACGCCAAGCACCGGATTCACGTACCAGGTTTTGTAGTAAAAACGCTCGCAGTTGGTCTTGCGGAATATTTGGGCGCAGTAACTGATCGGCTTGCGCACGCGATTCGATCTGGTTCAAGCGAAGTGACAGGACCGGATCGATCAGGTCGTCGTAATGGTGGAAATAGGCAACCGGCGCTATGTCGGCGACGATCATCGCCGCGAAAAGATCCGGATTCTGCTGCGCAAGCGTCATCGCAACCTTGCCGCCCATGCTATGACCGAGGATGTAACAATTCTCGATGTTTTGTCGATACAATAATTGCTCGACATCTGCCGCCATCACCGAATAGTTCATTTCATCGGCATGAAAGGAGTCGCCATGATTACGCAGATCGACATTGAAAACCTGGAATTGATTCGAAAACTGGCGGGTATGCGATTGCCAGTTTTTGCCCGAACCAAATAGCCCGTGCAGTACGATTAATGGTTTACCACTGCCCGTCGAAGTGAAGTGCAATTCGGACATCTGGCAGCTGACCCGGGATAGTCTCGGTGTGCGAACCCGGGCTACTTTTTACGCGGGATATAGAGGTCGGTAATCGTACCTTCGGCCATTTCCGCAGCAAAATTGAAGGTCTCCGATAAGGTTGGATGTGGATGGATGGTTAAACCAATGTCCTCGGCATCGGCACCCATTTCCAGCGCCAACACCGCCTCGGCGATTAACTCGCCCGCGTTGGGGCCCACGATACCGGCACCGATAATACGCTTGCTCTCCTTGTCAAACAGCACTTTTGTCATACCCTCGTCCCGATCGATTCCGAGCGAGCGCCCGCTGGCCGCCCACGGAAAAGCGCCTTTTTCGTATTCGATGCCCTGCGCCTTGGCCTCGGTTTCGCTCAAACCCATCCAGGCGACTTCAGGGTCGGTGTATGCCACCGATGGAATCGTCAGCGGTTCGAAATAAGATTTCAAACCCGCAATTACCTCTGCGGCGACTTTACCTTCATGCGTCGCCTTGTGCGCCAGCATAGGATTACCGACGATGTCGCCAATCGCAAAGATATTGGAGACATTGGTTCGCATCTGTTTATCAACCGCAATAAAGCCGGCTTCGTCGACATTCACACCTGCCTTGTCGGCCCCGATCTTGTGCCCATTGGGACGACGGCCAACCGCGACCAGCACCTTGTCGAACAGTGCCGGTGCAGGCGCCTTGTCACCTTCGAAGGTAACCTTCAACCCGTTCTTCTGCGCCTTGATGGCGGAAACCTTGGTTTTGAGGTGAATGGCCTTGTAACGCTTCGATATGATTTTGGTCAAGCCTCGCAACAGGTCCTTGTCACAACCAGGTATTAGGCTATCCATGAATTCGACTACCGTAATCTCGGAACCAAGCGCATCGTAGACAGTCGCCATTTCCAGGCCGATTATGCCACCGCCAACAATCAGCAGTTTCTTGGGAACATTGGCCAGTTCGAGCGCACCGGTAGAGTCCACCAGGCGCGGATCATCATTAGGAAACGAGGGTATCTCGGTCGGTTGCGATCCCGCGGCGATGATGCATTGCTCGAATTTAACTCGGGTTATTTCGCCACCCTTATCGACCTGGATATTGTTTTGATCGATAAATTCCGCAACCCCATGCACTACCGTCACCTTGCGCTGTTTGGCCAGGCCCGAAAGTCCCCCGGTAAGCTTGCCGACTACCTTGCTTTTAAACTCGTTAATCCCTTTCAGGTTAATTTTAGGCTTGCCGAAATTAACGCCGTTAGCCTTCATGTGATCGGCCTCGTTAATAATCTGTGCGGTATGCAAGAGTGCCTTCGATGGAATACAGCCGACATTCAGGCAGACACCACCGAGCACTTCGTAACGCTCGATCAACACGACCTTCTTACCCAGGTCAGCCGCACGAAAGGCGGCGGTATAGCCACCCGGTCCGGCACCCAATACTACAACCTCGGCATCGATGTTGGCACCACCTTTTGATGTCGCAGCTGCACTTTTCTGCGCCTTCGCGGGGGGCTTGGTCGAAGCACCGGTTTTCTGTGTCTTCGTTGGCGGCTGAGACCCGGCCGATTTCTCGGAGTTTTCGATGACACCGAGTTTACTGCCCTCGGAAACCTTGTCCCCAACCGCGACACTCACCTGTTTTATGGTGCCGGCAAAAGGCGACGGAATGTCCATCGTCGCTTTATCTGATTCCAGCGTTAGCAAGGGATCCTCGACCTTGACCGTGTCGCCTGCAACAACATGCATCTCGATGATTTCGACACTGTCGAAGTCGCCTATATCCGGAAGTAACAGTTCTTTTTCGCTCATGATTATAAAAGTACCCTTCTGATGTCAGAGATTACCTGGCTTAAAAAAGTGGTGAATCGAGCTGCCTGGGCGCCATCGATAACGCGATGGTCGTAGGATAGGCCCAACGGCAGGATCAGGCGCGGCTGAAATTCGCCGTCAATATAAACGGGTTGCATTTTCGATCGGGAAACGCCGAGTATCGCCACCTCGGGTGCATTGACGATCGGGGTAAAATAGGTTCCGCCAATCCCGCCAAGACTCGAAATGGTGAAACAACCGCCTTGCATATCGCCTGGAGACAGTTTGCCATCGCGCGCGCGAATCGAAATCTCACCCAGTTCGGCGGCCAGTTCAAACAGGCCTTTTTGATCGACATCGCGCACCACTGGAACGACCAGCCCGTTGGGTGTATCGACGGCAATCCCGATATGAAAATATTTTTTCATGACCAGGTTTTCACCACTTGCATCGAGAGAGGCATTAAAGCCCGGGAACTCCTGTAATGCACTAACGACCGCCTTCATTAAGAATATCAATGGTGTCAGGCGAACTGATTTCTTTTCAGCTTCTTTTGCGAGTGATTTTCGAAACGCCTCAAGCTCGGTAATGTCAGCGTCGTCGAACTGGGTAACATGGGGCACCGTAACCCAGCTGCGATGCAGGTGTGCCCCGGAGATCTTCTGGATCCGACTCAACGCTACTGTCTCGATTTCACCAAACCTGGAATGATCTACTTCGGGTAGGCTGCCAACACTGATACCGGTCCCGGCCGAAGCCGCACCACCGGCCATGGCAGACTTGATGAAAGCCTTGACATCGGCTTTAACAATGCGACCCTTGGCGCCGCTGGCGATAACCTGTTCCAGGTTGACACCGAGCTCTCGGGCATACCTGCGAATCGAGGGACTGGCATGAATTGTATTACTACCCGAAGTTGCAGCCTGGCTTGCACTGGTGCCGGGGTGAGGTCGTAATGTCTTGCCTGGGGTGACATCTGCTTTTGTCTGGCTGGTGGTTGCCGCGGGTGAAGGCTCACTAACCTCCACCACTGGATCAGGTTCGGAGACGGATTCGACGGGAGGAGCTTCAGCCTCGACTGGCGCCGCGGACTGTTGAGGTTCTTCAACCTTGGCAGCAGCACTGGCACTCAGCGTTGCGATTTGATCGCCTTCGTTCAGACGATCCCCCACCTTAACCACTATTGATTCGATGGTACCTGCATACGGACTCGGGATCTCCATCGTTGCCTTGTCTGATTCAAGCACGATTATGGATTGTTCGGGTTCGACCACATCCCCTGCAGCAACCAGTATTTCAATGATCTCGATGTCCTGAAAGTCACCGACGTCAGGAAGCGATATTGTTTTATTTTCTGCCACTTAAATGCTCCTGCTGGCCAGCCTAAACCGTCACCGGATCAGGCTTTTCGGGATCGATACCATACTTCTTTATTGCCTGTTGCACTATTTTACTATCGAGCTCGCCGTCATCGCTCAATGCCTTGAGCGCGGCAACCACGACATAATAGCGATTGACTTCAAAGAAAATGCGCAGATTTTCGCGGGTATCGCTGCGACCGAAACCATCGGTACCAAGACTGACGAAACGTGACCAGACAAATTCACGCAATTGTTCAGCATAGGCGCGAATATAGTCGGTCGAGATGATCACCGGCCCCTTACGGCCCCGCATCTTTGTTTCAAGATAACTCTGGCGTGCCTTTTTGGTTGGATGCAATTGATTCCAGCGCGCACAACTCTGCGCTTCGCGGGCAAGCTCATTGACACTGGTCACGCTCCATACATCGGCGTTAATCTTGAAATCCTTTTTCAGCAGTTCGGCGGCCGCAATAACCTCGCGTAAAATCGTGCCTGACCCCATTAACTGCACCTTGGGTCCTTTTTCCTCACCTTCCTGCAGGCAGTAAATACCCTTGATTATGCCCTCTTCCGAGCCTTTTGGCATCGCCGGGTGCAGGTAGTTTTCATTCATAACCGATATGTAATAGAAAACGTTCTCCTTCAGCTGGTACATGCGCTTCATGCCGCTGTGGATGATTACCGCAAGTTCGTAGGCAAAGGTCGGGTCATAGGATACGCAGTTGGGGATGGTCCCGGCGACAACCAGGCTGTGGCCATCCTGGTGCTGCAAACCCTCACCGGCGAGCGTGGTACGGCCGGCGGTACCGCCCATCAGAAAGCCTCGCACCTGCATGTCACCCGCCGCCCAGGCAAGATCGCCAATACGCTGGAAACCGAACATCGAGTAGTAGATATAAAAAGGAATCATGCTGACGCCATGCGAAGTGTAGGCCGAACCGGCAGCGATCCACGAAGACATCGCGCCTGCCTCGTTAATGCCTTCTTCGAGGATCTGACCCTTGATATCTTCCCGGTAATACATCACCTGGTCAGAATCCATCGGCTCGTAAAGCTGCCCTTTAAACGAGTAAATCCCGAGTTGACGAAACATGCCTTCCATACCGAAGGTCCTGGCTTCATCCGGTACGATCGGAACAATGTTTTTACCAATATTTTTGTCGCGCGCCAGGGAGGAGAGCATGCGCACAAAAGCCATCGTGGTCGAGAATTCGCGATCACCACTATCCTTTAGCAATGCATCAAAGACTTCGAGCCCCGGAATAACTAACGGTTCCGCGGTATCACTGCGAACCGGCATATATCCACCCAGCTGTTCACGGCTCTGGCGCATATATTCCATCTCCACGCTGTCTTCAGGGAATTTGTAAAAAGGGGTTTCCGCTATATCGTCATCGCTAATCGGAATATTGAATCGATCGCGAAACGCCTTGAGCGAGTCCTCGCCCATTTTCTTTTGTGAATGGGTGATGTTCTGCCCCTCACCCGCTTCACCCATGCCGTAACCTTTCACCGTTTTAGCCAGGATTACGGTGGGTCTGCCGGTGGCCTCAACCGCCTCGGCATAGGCCGCGTAGACCTTGTGCGGATCGTGACCCCCTCGATTGAGTCGCCAGATATCTTCATCCGACATATCGGCCACCATTTCCCGCGTTTCAGGATATTTGCCGAAAAAATGTTCGCGCGTATAAGCCCCGCCCTTGGCCTTGCAGGCCTGGTATTCGCCATCAATGGTTTCCTCCATGAGTCGCTGCAAGACGCCGTCTTTATCCTTGGCAAGCAAGTGATCCCAATAGGAACCCCAGACCACTTTTAATACGTTCCACCCCGCACCGCGGAATACGGCTTCGAGCTCCTGGATAATTTTGCTATTGCCCCGCACCGGTCCATCGAGGCGCTGCAGATTACAGTTGATAACGAAAATCAGGTTATCCAGATTTTCACGGCTGGCCAGCGAGATCGCGCCCAGCGATTCCGGCTCATCCATTTCACCATCACCCATGAAAGCCCAGACCTTGCGATCGTATTGCGGTTGGAGGTCACGGTTTTCGAGGTACTTCATGAACCGCGCCTGGTAGATGGCCATGATAGGACCGAGCCCCATCGACACGGTTGGAAATTGCCAGAAATCAGGCATCAACCAGGGGTGCGGATAAGACGAGAGACCGTTTTCATCCAGCGCTTCCTGGCGAAACGCTTTCAATTGATCTTCGCTGATGCGCCCTTCGAGAAATGCGCGCGCATAAACACCCGGTGCCGAATGCCCCTGGAAAAACACCAGATCGCCCTTGTGCTCTTCGGTGGGCGCACGAAAAAAGTGCATGAATCCAACATCGTAAAGCGTCGCCGCCGAGGCAAAGCTTGCAATATGCCCTCCGAGTTCGCTGGACTTGCGATTGGCGTGCACCACCATCGCCGCCGCATTCCAGCGGATAACCGAACGAATACTGTGCTCGATCGCCTGGTCACCGGGGATCGGGCGCTGTTGCGTTAAAGGAATCGTATTGACATAGGCCGTCTTCGCGGAGAACGGCAGGTAGGCCCCCGAGCGCCGGGTTTTATCGATCAGTCGCTCGAGCAGGAAATGAGCCCGTTCCGGCCCCTCGCGCTCAAGCACCGAATCGAGCGATTCTATCCATTCCTGAGTTTCTTCAGGATCAATGTCGGTTTGATCTACCACGTGCATTGCCTTTGTTGTATTTTGGCAGGATTATACAGCATATTAATCCGCGCCCAGATGTTATTATCATAACTAACAGCAAATTCAATATTCTATATCTGGCGTCAGAAATGAATGAATAAACTTACCTTCATTACTCCCGATGACTGGCATCTGCACCTGCGTGATACGCCTCAAATGGAAGCAGTTGTCGGCGATACCGCGCGCCAGTTCGGACGCGCGATCATCATGCCGAATCTGAACCCGCCAGTACGAACCTGTGCGGATGCAATCGCCTACCGCAAACGTATCCTGGCCGCACTTCCAGCACAAAGCAGTTTTACGCCACTCATGACCCTGTACCTGACCGACGACACCAGCGTCGCAGATATCAGGGAAGCCAGTGACTCGGAACATATCCATGGCGCCAAGCTTTACCCGGCAGGTGCAACCACCAACTCGGAAGCCGGGGTTACTGATCTCATCAAACTTGACCAGGTGTTCGAGGCCATGCAAAAGCATGGTCTCATACTTCAGGTTCATGGTGAAGCCACGGCACCGGAGGTTGACGTTTTTGATCGCGAAAAAGTTTTTATCGATCAGTATCTGGCGAAAATTCGCAGTAATTTTCCCGAATTAAAAATCGTGTTTGAACATATCACAACCCGCGATGCGATAGATTTTGTGCGCAGTGTCGATGCAAATATGGCAGCGACAATAACCCCTCATCACTTGCTCATTAATCGCAATGCAATTTTTGAAGGCGGCATCAGGCCGCACCATTATTGCCTGCCGGTTGCCAAGCGCGAAGGGCATCGCCAGGCATTGCTCGCTGCCGCCAGCAGTGGCGAGACCCTGTTCTTTGCCGGCACGGATAGCGCTCCCCATAGCAAAGACGCAAAAGAGTCTGCCTGCGGTTGTGCCGGAATTTACTCGGCTCATAGTGCCGTCGAACTTTATGCCGAGGCCTTTGCAGAGGCTGATGACTTTACCCATTTCGAATCTTTCATGAGCCGTAATGGTGCCGAGTTTTACGGACTGCCACAAAACCAGGGATCAATTACCCTGGAACGCAGGGAGTGGACAATTCCGGATTCACTCCCCTACCCGGAGTCAAGCCTGATTCCGTTCAAGGCAGGCCAGGCATTACAATGGAAGATTGTCGGTAATGACTGAAAAAACGCTCCTGTCACAGCGTTTTCGAGGTTATCTTCCGGTCGTTGTGGATGTGGAAACAGGAGGATTCAACGAGTCAACCGATGCCTTATTGCAAATTGCCGCGGTAATTATCGATATTGATCAACAGGGACAACTTTACTGTAGCGAAACCGTTTCCTGTCATGTAACTCCTTTCGAAGGCGCCAACCTTGATCCCAAATCGATGGAATTTAATGGCATCGACGTCGATCATCCGTTTCGCCTGGCCATGGAGGAAAAACAGGCGCTACCCAAGATTTTCAAACCGGTACGTAATGCGATAAAAAGCCACAGTTGCAAAAAAGCCATACTGGTAGGACATAATGCCCATTTCGACCTTAAATTTATCAATGCGGCAGCGGTGCGTGCGGGTATAAAGCGCAATCCCTTCCATCCCTTCAGCACCTTTGACACGGTCACTCTTGCCGGCCTGGTCTATGGTCAGACCGTCCTTGCGCGCTCGGTCAAATCGGCCGGAATGGAATGGGATTCCAGTGAAGCGCATTCGGCAATCTATGATGCTGAAATGACGGCAATGTTATTTTGCAAGATCGTCAATGAAGTGCCATTTATAAAGCCTTAGTTCGAGTTTTCCTTTATACTCGCCGGTAATAAAACCTTTAGTCTTAAGCCTTGCGCAAAGAAGACCTCTCCATCATTGTCGTCGATGACCTGCAATTTAGTCGCGAAGTGGTTAAATCCGGTCTCGGTAAATCCGGGTTCACCGACATCCGTACTGCATCCTCGGCAGACGAAGCACTCTATTTACTCAATCAACGACGCGCCCATGTAGTCCTGGCCGATTTCTGGATGCCGGGTATGAACGGGCTGGAAATGACCGACCTGGTGCGTCGCTGGGATGAAAATAATGACCGTTACACCGGCATTGTTTTGCTCACTGCGGAAGATACCGCCTCGAGTATCGTGGTTGCCTTTGACCGCGGGGTTGACGATTTTATATCCAAATCCGCGAACCAGTTCGAGCTCGCGGCGAGAGTCTATGGCGCTGGTCGAAATGCCTACCAGCAAAACGAACTGCGCGAGCGGATGCGTAATCTCAGCAGCCAGTTCCTGCGCATCAAGCAATACAGCCTGCAGGATCCGGAAACCAATTTGCCCAATCGGGCTCAACTCGAATTACATATCGAGTCCTTGATCGAGCATTGCAATACCCGTGGTGGTGGCCTCGGACTGGGCATGATCGAAGTAAGTTCGCCCAATAACGAGTTGCGTCTCGGTACCTTGAAGACAATTGCCAATTCGATCCAGCTTTCGCTGCGACCGATGGACATGGTATCGAGGTTTAATATCAATACCTTCGCGGTTTCGGTGCAGTATCAGGATCCGGAAGACTTTAATCCGGACCTGTTCGATCGCCTGATAAACAGCATCAAGCGACACACATTACAGACTACCGACGAGGGAAAACACCTGGATATATCTATTGGTGTCTGGCATGGAAACGGTTTCGAGGCGCCATCGGTTTCAGACATCATTAACCTGGCGCACGAAGCCTGCGCACCTATCAATTAACCGCCCCAAAAAAAACCCCGCCAGGGCGGGGTTTTTATCGAAATCATTTTTCAGCTTGCCTTGCTCTCCACTGCCGACCTGGCGAGTTTCTCTAACTCACCCGACTCATGCATTTCAAGCGTGATATCACAGCCCCCGATCAATTCCCCGCTGACATAGACCTGGGGGAAGGTTGGCCAATCGGCAAAGCGCGGCAGGTTTTGAAAAATTTCAGGATCGGATAACACGTTGACATAGGCAAATTCAATGCCCAGCGATTTGAGGGCCTCGGCGGTCCTGCTTGAGAAGCCGCACTGCGGTAGCTGTGGTGTACCCTTCATATAGATGATGACCGGGTGGGTTTCGACTTGCTGCTTAATACGTTCCAGGACGTCCATTGAATACCTCAAAAAATAACCAAGTAATTTACTAAGGTATTATCATAACTGTTTTTTTCAAGCATGGAAATCGAGATTCATCTTTATTTTATAAAGCATCGACATGTTGCTGCAGCCAATACTCCAGCAAAGCGCTGTGCCAGAGTTTACTGCCGTTCAAGCGGGTAAAATGCTGTTCCGGTTCGGCTAACAACCGATCGATGTAATTTCGGTTAAACAGCCCCCTGTCTCGACTACGCTGGCTATTAAGGGTATCCGCCATGAACTGGAAAAAATCACCGCGCACGTATTTTAAAGCCGGCATCGGAAAGTAACCTTTCGGCCGGTCGATTACCGCGTCGGGAATACGGCCGCGGGCGATTTCCTTGAGAACGCCCTTACCCTCGTGCTTCAGTTTCAGTTCGGGCGGGCAGGATGCTGCCAACTCTACCAGCTGATGATCGAGAAAAGGCACGCGCGCCTCGAGTCCCCAGGCCATGGTCATGTTATCAACCCTTTTGACTGGATCGTCTACCACCAGGGTGGTGACATCGAATCGTAAAACGGCATCGAGGAAACTATCGGCCTGGTCGGTATCCAGATGCTCTTCGATCAGTGTCGCAGTATAGTCCTCACCTCGATAGGCTGATGCCACGGTATCACGGAACTCGTCATGATCACGGTCGACATAATGGTCTGAAAAACGCTTGAGCGCTGCACCCTCGGCGGCCGCCATTTTCGCATACCAGAAATAGCCGGCAAACACCTCGTCTGCGCCCTGCCCGCTTTGCACCACTTTAACCGATTTCGAAACCTGTTCGGAAAGCAGGTAAAACGCGACGGCGTCCTGGCCGAACATAGGTTCCGCCATGGCTTTAACCGCTTCCGGTAAACGGGTTAACACCTCGGCATTCGGAATCAGAAACTTCTGATGATCGGTGGCATATCGTTCTGCGACCGGATCAGAAAATTCAAACTCGTTGCCGCTTTCTTCAGGCTGATCCTCAAAACCGATACTGAAGGTTCTTATATCATGCTGCCCCGCCTCGGCCAGCAAGGCCACCAGCAGGCTCGAATCCAGTCCACCTGACAACAACACTCCAACCGGAACGTCGGCAATGGTGAGTCGTTTTTTTACTGCCTGCATCAACGAATCATGAATGGCCTGGTTCCATTCCTCTGCGGACATCGACTCCGCAGGACGTTTTGCCATCAGCGTCCAGTAACGCTCCTCGGTGAGCTTGCCGCCCGGCGTTACATTCATATAGAAAGCGGGTCGGCATTTTCTGATCGACTTGATCAGCGTACGCGGAGCGGGTATCACGGCATGCAGGCTGAACTGGTGATGCAGCCCAACGGGGTCAATATCGGTCGCAAACAAACCGGTTGCCAGCAGTGCCTGCGGATTCGATGCAAAATAGAAACCCTGCTTTGAGACCGCGTAGTAAAGCGGCTTGATACCCATGCGATCACGGGCTAGAAAAAGGTTTTGTTGTTTCGAATCCCAGATCGCGAATGCGAACATGCCGTGCAACTGTTCTACGCAGGCGTCACCCCAGCAGGCATAAGCATTGATGATGACCTCGGTATCGCTTTGAGATTTGAACTGGTAACCCTTGCCGATCAAGGTCGTACGCAACTCGGGATAGTTGTATATGGTTCCATTGAAAACAATGCTGTAGCGTTCGCTGCTGTCCTGCATCGGCTGATGTCCCGCTGCAGACAGGTCAATTATCGCCAGCCGACGATGTCCAAACATTACCGGGCCATTAAAGTATTCTCCCTTGTCATCCGGTCCGCGCTGCGCAACCCGGGCCGACATGCTGACCGCATGTTCGGAATTGATTGCGTTGCCGTCGAAACTCAGGGCACCAAATAAGCCGCACATATAACCTCACAAAAGTTGTCGTTTCTTCATCCGGCTTGCGTCCAAGGATACATTGCACCCCATACCGAAAGTCCTTATACTCCGCCGCGTGTGACGGGGGCAGAACATGGTTACCAGGCCCCGTATTCTAAACGTTTATTATCGGGAGTCATCAAAATGAATCCGTTAAAATCAATTACCGGTACAATCGTCACAGGGGTGGTGATCTCCGCAATTGTGATGGCAATCTTTACCGACGGCGTTACCACTACGACCCAGTGGTATGTCTGGCTTCATGTACTTGCTGGCGTGGCCTGGATTGGCCTGCTTTACTACTTCAACTTCGTGCAGGTGCCAGGTGTGGCCAAGGCGCTCTCGGAGGCCGATAGTGGCGGTCCCGGGCCGGCCGCTATTAACAAATATGTCGCACCAACCGCATTGCTCTGGTTCCGTTGGGCGGCTGTAGTGACCTGGCTTTCGGGTGCCGCGCTACTTGCCAAATACGGGATTCTGGGAAAGGCCTTTACCTTCCAGCAGGGTGCCGAGGTTATCGGCGTAGGCGCATGGTTGGGAACAATCATGGCGATTAACGTATGGGTATTCATCTGGCCAAACCAGAAAAAAATTCTTGGCCTGGATGGGCAAACCCACGAAGCGGATGTCATTGCCAAAGCGAAATCTGTCGCCTTGATGGCATCACGCACTAACACGGCTTTATCCATCCCGATGTTGTTGTCAATGACGGCTTACGCACACGGAGGCTACCCTTTCTAGGAGGCCGATCAGCCAGATCTAAAGCCTCGTTTAAACGGGGCTTTTTTTTGCCCGAAAAGCTTGTAATCGTTGAAAATCACTGTATGTTTGAGCGTTTTTTTCACGCAGCCGGACAATGACAGGCCATCTCGTCAACGCATATCAATCCCTGCCCGTCACTTTTACCCATGGTGACGGTTGTTACCTATGGGATAGTGATGGTCAGCAATATCTGGATGCACTCTGCGGCATATCGGTCACCAGCCTCGGCCACAATTACCCGCCTTTAACCGCGGCGATTCAGGAACAGGCGGCGACCCTGCTGCATACATCGAATCTCTATTCGATCCACTGGCAACATAAACTCGCGGACCTGCTGTGTGCGACCGCAAACATGGATCGGGTCTTTTTTGCCAACTCGGGAGCTGAAGCCAACGAGGCTGCGATCAAACTGGCGCGTCTGTATGGCCATCAGCAAGGTATCAAAAATCCACAGATCGTGGTCATGCAACATGCGTTTCACGGGCGCACCATGGCAACCCTAAGCGCCACCGGAAGCCACAAGGTACAGGCGGGTTTCGAGCCACTGGTCTCCGGTTTTGTGCGTGCTCCATACAACGATATCGCCGCGATCGAGGCAATCGCGGAAAATAATCGCAATGTTGTCGCGATCCTGGTTGAACCAGTGCAGGGTGAAGCTGGTATCGTTATTCCGGATTCGGGTTATCTTGACGCGCTGCGTCGCATCTGCGATCAAAACAACTGGCTGCTGATGCTGGACGAAATTCAAACCGGGATGGCACGCAGCGGCAAGATGTTTGCGTGCCAGCATGAGGCAGTCGTGCCGGATGTAATGACGCTGGCAAAGGCGCTTGGCAACGGCGTCCCGATCGGCGCCTGTGTTTCCCGGGGAAAAGCAGCGGAAGTGTTCAAACCGGGAAATCATGGTTCGACCTTTGGAGGAAATCCATTAGCCTGTCGGGCTGCCTATACCGTGCTCGCTGACATGCTCGAAAACCACGTAGCCGATAACGCGGCACAGCGCGGAGAACAACTGTCCCTTCTCCTGCAGCAGGGACTTGCCGACAACAAGCAGGTTGTCGAAGTGCGTCATCTTGGCTTACTAATAGCCATAGAAATGAAAATCCCCTGCCAGCCCCTGGTAGCGCTTGCGCTGGAACGGGGATTGCTGATCAATGTCACCGCGGAACGGACTATCCGCCTGCTTCCGCCCTTAATCCTCAGCGAAGCACAAACCGCCGAGGTCGCCAGCAAACTGATCTCTTGCATTTACCAATTCACCGAGTAGCGAAATGTCGACCCGCCATTTTTTAAGCCTGCTGGACTTTAGCAGTGACGAGCACCGGGCATTGATTGCGCACGCGATCGATGTCAAACAGAAATTGAAACAGGGCATCGAGCATACGCCCCTGAAAGGGAAATTGCTGGCCATGATTTTCGAAAAATCTTCAACTCGAACCCGGGTTTCGTTTGAGGCCGGAATGTACCAGCTGGGAGGTCACGCAATCTTCATGTCGCCGCGAGACAGTCACCTGGGACGTGGCGAGCCCATTGAAGACAGCGCGCGCGTTATATCGAGCATGGTGGACGGTATTCTGATTCGCACTTTTGGTCACAATCGCATCGAAAAACTGGCACAAAACTCGCGCGTACCGGTTATCAATGGTCTCAGTGATTTGCTGCATCCCTGCCAGTTGCTGGCCGATATGCAGACCTGGTTTGAACAGCGTGGTGATATTGCCGGGGCCAGTGTTGCCTGGATCGGAGATGGTAATAATATGTGTCATTCCTATATAAACGCAGCCCTGAAATTTGGTTTCGACCTCAGGATCGCATGTCCCCCGGGCCATGAACCTGCGGCGGAATTAGTACAGAGCGGGGGTGAATCGGTGACACTTCATGATTCTGCCGAAGCTGCAGCCAAAGACGCAGATTTAATAGTTACCGATGTCTGGGCCAGCATGGGCCAGGAGCAAGAGCAACAGCAACGTGCAGCAACCTTTGCGGCATACCAGGTCAACCAGTCAGTCATGTCTCAGGCTGATAGTGAAGCCTTATTTATGCACTGCCTGCCAGCCCATCGCGGCGAGGAAGTCACCGCCGATGTTCTCGACAGCTCGCAATCCGTGATCTGGCAAGAAGCAGAAAACCGCCTGCATGCACAAAAAGCCCTGCTCGAATTTCTCCTCAGACCAGGGTTTTAACCTTCAAGGGTCTCGAGCCGGTCACGTCCGCGTTCCCTGGCTAACTTGAGCGCAGTATCTGCCCTGACCAGCAACTCGCGCGAAGAAGAATCCGGGGACACCGTCTGGCTGCCAAGGCCGATACTCATGGTCAGAAACGGCCGTGTAGCTGACTTCAGATGCTCTATTTTTTGTTGCGCCAGGGCCTGCATGATATCGAGCGCAATCTGGCGCGCGTTTTCACAGCTCATTCCGGGGAGCAATACCGCGAATTCAGCGCCTTGCAGGCGTGCCACCATTTGATCCTGGTGAGAAATCTGGTTACCTAGCATTCCAGCAACCTGGCGCAGGTGTAAATCCCCGGCTTCCTGACCATAGTGCTCGTTAAATTCATGGTAATGATCGATATTAAGCTTGATCAACGATACCTGGCCATTGTTACCCTGATACTGGCGCCAGACATCTTCCAGGTGAACCCGAAAGGCACGATAATTCGAAACACCGGTAAGCTCGTCGCTGGTCGATACTTTTTCCAACGCCTTGTTGGTCCTGGAAACGGATTCGAGCAGGCGCTGCAAATCCTCGATCAGGGTTTCGTTATCATAGCGGTAATAAAGCGCATCGTTAACCAGTTCATTCATCCGTTTCACGCTTACATATCCGGCGATCATAAAAAATAAATACAGGAAACTGAGAACAAAGGCGCCGGAGTTCATCTGCAGAAACAGCCAAATCGTGACTGGCAGCATGATCGTAACCATATAGGCGATGTAAACACGCAATGAAGTTGACAGGTAGGCAATGGCTCCCGCACACATGGTCAGTAACATTGCATGCAAAATGATTTGCACGTTGCTGCTGATATAGTCCATCAATAAGGCAGCACCACAACCCAGCATTAGACCCGAGGCAATAACGCCGATCAAAAAACGATCATGCCACTGTCGATAGGGGAAGTAGACCTTGTTGCGAAGACCCAGGAATTTTTGCAGCAACCACCACCTCGCCAGCATTACCAGGTACAACAGTAACAACCAGCCGATGACCCAGTACCCTCGACCCTGGATTTCGAGTTCGACATAGGCCAGGGCCGATGCCAGCGTAGATACGAAAAGGGTTATGTAAATACCGAGGCGAAAACGATTATAGAGAAAAGCAACAAGTTCCTGTTGCTGCAGTTGATGTGTGCTGACGGGTTTACTTTCGATGTTAATCGGGAAATCCTTTTGCGTTCTTTGTTAGCTTCCGCGAATGTACTATAGTGCAGTTCGAGTGTAGCGGATATCGGCAGAAATGAGCAATACGCAAGACTATGTGCAATGGTTTCGGGGTGCGGCTCCTTACATCAAGGCACATCGCAGGAAGACTTTCGTCATCATGATTACGGATGAAGTTATTTATTCGGATCGATTTATCGGCCTGGTGCACGATATCGCCCTGCTGAACCATCTCGGCATCAAGCTGGTCATTCTCCACGGAAGCCGCAGCAGCATTGATTCCCACCTGGCTGACAACAAACTTGATTCCCGGTTTCATCGAAATATCAGGATTACCGACACTGCGGCCTTGCCACTGGTGATACATGCGATCAATGAAGTTAAGACCTATTTTGAATCGCAATTGTCGACCGGCCTGCCGAATACTCCCATGTCCGGTTCAGAACTTTCACTGGTCAGCGGTAATTTCGTGACAGGCATGCCGCTTGGGGTCATCGATGGCGTGGATATGCAGCATTCGGGCAAAGTACGCGCGATCAAGCACGAAGCGATCAACGACCTGCTGGCACTCAATCATGTAGTGCTGCTATCGAATCTCGGCTATTCACGAACCGGCGAGGTTTTCAATCTACCCGCGGAAGAACTGGCCGGGGAAGTCGCACGGGCGCTCAAGGCCGACAAGCTCATTTTTGTTCAACCCGGTATTGCCGACGGTGATGCACAGGCAAGCACACTTTCTACCCGCCAGTGCGAGTCGATGCTGGAGGATTCCGCGACCCCTGGCGAATTGACAAGCCTGTTGCAACAGGCAATCCAGGCGATTCAGGCACAAGTCAAACGCGTGCATTTTATCGATCCACGGGTCGATGGCGGTTTATTGCTGGAATTATTCACCCGTGATGGTTATGGAATCATGGTAACCAATTTATTTTACGAAGGCAGCAGAGCGGCCAGTATTGACGACGTCGGCGGCATTCTGAGCCTGATTGAACCGCTGCAGGACAGCGGCATACTCGTTGCCAGGTCACGCGAACAGGTAGAGCTGGAAATCTCGCATTTCCAGGTTATCGAAAAAGACGGCATGATCATCGCCTGTATCGCCTGCATTCAAGACAGCAAGGACGATACCGCAGAAATTGCCTGCCTCGCGGTGCACGAAAGTTACCAGGGTTCAGGGCTAGGCAATCAATTACTGCAATTCGCCGAAGATCGAGCTATAAAATCAGGAATCTCAAGACTTTATACGCTGACCACGCGCACCTCGCACTGGTTTATCGAGCATGGTTTTACAGAGTCCGGTGATTTCGACTTACCCGAGGTCAAACGTGCAACATTTAATCCCGAGCGTGGATCCAAGATACTACTGAAATCAATCTGATGCCCTACGATCTCAGCAACTACCTCGTCATTGGCGTATCATCACGCGCCCTGTTTGACCTCAACCGGGAAAACGAAATATATGAAAACGAAGGCCTGGAGGCCTACTGTCGCTACCAACTGGAACATGAAAACGACGTACTGAAACCGGGCACTGGTTTCGCCTTGATCGAGGCCATCCTGAGCATTAACAAAATTGAAGCCGGGGTGCGGCGCACCGAGGTTGTAATCATTTCACGTAACTCGGCTGACACCAGCTTGCGCATCTCTAATTCAATCGACAGTTATGAGCTCGACATTACACGAGCTGCATTCACAGGGGGTGAACCCGTGGCCAAGTATCTCAATGCGTTCGAAGTCGATCTATTTTTATCGGCCACCGAAGAGGACGTCCAGGCAGCAGTCGAGTCTAATGTGGCGGCGGGCTTGATCTATGACGGTCCAAGTCGAAATCGGACAGATCCACTCGAGCAAATCAGAATTGCATTCGACGGCGACGCCGTATTGTTTTCCAAGGAATCAGAAATGATTTACCAGCAGCAGGGACTCGAAGCTTTCATCGAGCATGAAAAACTGAATGTCGAAAAACCACTGCCAGAGGGTCCATTCGCCAAGTTGTTAAAAACATTGTCGTTTTTACAATTTGAACTGATTAATAGCACGACGCAAAAAACCCCGCCGATTCGAACCGCACTGGTCACGGCTCGTAACAGTCCGGCGCATGAAAGAGTGATTCGTACACTGCGCACCTGGAATGTTCGCATCGATGAAACCTTTTTTCTCGGCGGTGTTCCCAAGCACAAGATCCTGGAATCCTTTTCCCCGCATATTTTCTTCGACGACCAGCACCAGCACTGCGAGGGGGCTGCCAGGGTTGTGCCAACTGCGCGCGTGCCGCACAAGGGAGATGAAACGAAAACGGCCTGAATAACAGGCCGTTTTCGTTTAACGCTAATAAATTGGTAACTGGCTAGTCGTCGCGTCGCTGCCTCTCGAGCCGTTCGTGTTTTTCCTGTGCCTCGACCGTTAACGTGGCTATGGGCCGTGCTTCAAGTCGGAACAAACCAATCTCTTCTCCGGTGTCGTCACAGTATCCGTAAGTGCCATCCGAAACCCGGGCCAGGGCCTGGTCTATCTTGTTCACCAGTTTGCGATAACGATCGCGGGTGCGCAGTTCCAGTGCGGCATCGGTTTCCAGCGAGGCTCGATCATTGATATCCGGCTCCTGCCAATTTTCTTCCTTTAAATGCGAAATCGTGTTCTCAGACTCTTGCAACAACTCCGTGCGCCATGTCAGCAATTTCTGGCGAAAGTACTCCAGATGTTGCGCAGACATATAGTCTTCCTTGGGGGATGGCTTGTAGCCTTCGGGTAGTTCTATTGTCATGTAAATTGGCTCCAGTGATGACCGGTAACAATAAAAGGCGGGCAGTATAGGGGCGTTTTTTCAGTTCGGCAAGTCACCTTTTAACTTTTTTTCGCATTAAGGGAATCAGGCACCGAAAGCGGCTCGAGCGGTCGCCCCGGGGCTATTCCTGACCCCCCCCGGAAGCCGCAATTGCTACTACTAACCGGCCTGACATGAAGCCGCCGGACCGAGGTTTGTTCTTTTGGCGCATTAATCATAGACTTAGCTATCATTACTTCAGTACAAACATCACTATTCTTGCTCTATGTTCCTGATGCGCCTGGTTATTCTATTAGTCATTGTTGCGATTTTACTCTGGTTGCTTAAAAGGGTGTTCAGCTCTGAGCCCGAACCGGAGCAACTGGAATCGACGAAGCCGGAAAATATGCGCCAATGCAAGTATTGCGGGGTCCATGTGCCCGAATCATCAATCCTGTTGGTAAAAGACGAGCCTTATTGCTGTCAACAACATGCAGACCTTGACCAGCAATAATCTCCTGGACAGCGGGTACAAGACACGCTCGACGAACTGGACTTCGGTTCGCTTACTCAACGTTTACCGTCTGGGCCTGTCGGCAATTTTTTTCGCGCAGAGCTTCATCAGCCCGTCACCGCTGCTTAACATCGTCAATCTGACGCTCTACTCGTGGACCAGTTTTGCCTTCCTGGTGCTTGCCCTGGTGTGGATAGTGGCCGCCCTAATCGAACGGCGTGGCTTCAAACGTCAGGTGTCACTGCAAATCTATAGTGATACGGTAATCATTATCCTGCTGATGCACGCTTGCGGCGGAATTTCCAGCGGCCTCGGCATGTTGTTGATAATCTCGGTCGCGGTAACCGGTTTACTCACCGAACAGGTTATGGCCGTTCTGTTCGCTTCGCTGGCCTCGCTCGGACTGCTGACCGAGCATGTTTACTCGGTAATCAACATCCCCGGCTATACCGGTACTTCGACCCAGGTCGGAATCCTCGGTGCCAGCCTGATTGCGACAGCGATCGTCACGCATAACCTGATTATGCGGGTGCGCAGTAGCGAACAATTGATCCAGCAACGCGAACGCGACGTCGCGTTATTGTCGGCTTTAAACCAGGAAATAATTGAGAACCTGCAGGCCGGAGTGATCGTGCTGAGTCGTAATGACCAGATTCGACATATCAATCGGGCGGCGCTGGACATGTTACATATCGCCAACAAAACCTCCATTTCGATGCACAAGGACTGCCCCAAGCTGTTGGCCGCACTTGAAAACTGGCGTAAAACTTCGGACGAGGATTCGACTTCGCCGTCTTTCGAAACCGGAATCGACAATATTCAGGTCAGTTTTCGCCAGCTCGAAAGCGAAGGCCAACCCAATACCATGATTTTCCTCAACGATATATCGTCGATTCGAGATAGCATGCAGCAAGCCAAACTCGCTTCGCTCGGTCATTTAACCGCCAGTATCGCGCACGAAATCAGGAACCCGCTCGGGGCGATTTCATATGCCGCCGAATTGCTCAATGAAAGCGACGAATTCGGCGACGGGGATCAGCGCATGATCGAAATAATCAACCAGCACACCTTGCGCATCAATAACATCATTGAAGATATCCTGAAAATCTCCCGCAGTGGCCCAACCGTGAAGGAGCCTATCGACCTGCGCACATGGCTACCAAACTTTATCGATCGTTTCTGTCAATCCGGCCTGGCGCAACCCGATTCCTTCGAGCTCAAAATTGAAATCCCGAATCCCGGGCTGCAGTTTGACTCGGGTCACCTGGCGCAAATACTGACCAATCTTTGCACCAATGCCTGTGTTCATGGTGACCAGGATAAACCGGTCATTATTCGGGTTTTCTCTACCCTGGCCTACCCGTTATGCATCGAGATCGCCGACCAGGGACCCGGCATCGAGGGTGAAATCCTGGACAAGATATTCGAACCCTTTTATACCACCAGTCACCAGGGCTCGGGGCTGGGCTTATATATCGTCGGACAACTGTGCGAACTCAACAACGCTTTTATCTCGGCCCAGATAAATCAGTATAATGGCACCAGTTTCATCCTGCAGATGACTTCCCTCGCGACCGAACTAGACGATCAGGTAAATTAATGTCCAAGCAGCGCATTTTGATCGTCGACGACGAGCCCGACATCCGGGAATTGCTCGAAATTACCCTGTCGCGCATGGGGCTGAAAACACGCAGCGCCGAAGACTACAGCAACGCCACGCGCATGCTGCATGACGAGTCCTTCGATCTATGTTTGACCGATATGAAACTTCCCGATGGAGATGGTATCGCGCTAGTCGAGCACATCCAGCAGCATTACCCGAACACGCCAACCGCGGTCATCACCGCACACGGCAGCATCGATCTCGCGATCAAGGCAATGAAATGTGGCGCCTTTGACTTCGTCTCCAAGCCGGTGTCGCTGGAAACACTGCGCAACCTGGTGGATAAGGCCCTCACCCTGCCGAGCTCGCCGCTGCTCTCCAGCAGCACTTCGGACACGAAATATCAAATCATCGGCGATTCCGAATCGATGCTCGAACTCAAACGCTCGATTGCAAAGTTTGCGCGCAGCCAGGCGCCGGTATTCATCCGTGGCGATTCCGGCACCGGAAAAGAGTTGGTTGCGCGCCAGATTCACCTGCAGGGCTCACGCGCCGAGGCCGCCTTCGTCGCGGTCAACTGCGGTGCAATTCCATCGGAGTTAATGGAAAGCGAGTTTTTCGGGCATCTGAAGGGCAGCTTTACCGGCGCCACCAGCGATAACGAGGGATTGTTCAAGGCGGCCCACGGGGGCACCCTGTTTCTCGACGAAATAGCGGATCTACCGCTTGCGATGCAGGTTAAACTGTTACGCGTTATCCAGGAGAAATCGATCCGTGCGGTCGGCGCCTCACAGGAAGAACCCGTTGATGTTCGAATTATCAGCGCGTCGCACAAAGATCTTGAAACCATGGTGGCGGAAGGGACTTTTCGCCAGGACCTCTACTACCGTATCAACGTTATCGGGATTACGGTTCCGAACCTGTCCGAGCGTGCCAAGGACATCCCGCAGCTGGCTGACTACCTGATCGAAAAACACAACTACGAAAACGCAGCCCAGGTTTCGATTGGCGAGAAGGCATTAACAGCACTGCAAAACTACGCCTTTCCAGGTAACGTGCGCGAGCTGGAGAACATTCTTGAGCGCGCGCTGGCATTGTGCGAAAGCGAAACAATCGAGGCCGATGATCTACAACTGCCGGAGCTGAACGGTGATAACGACGAAAAACCGGCCAGCCTCGGTGAAATGACGCAAAACCTGGAAAAGGAGCAGATTGTCAGCGCGCTTGAGGACAATCGCTGGAACCAGTCAGCCACGGCACGTGCGCTCGGAATAACCTTGCGTCAACTGCGTTACCGCATCGACAAAATGAAACTGGGCAAATGAGGGTCTAGAGCGTATTCGTCGCTGGATTCCGTGGCTCAAACACCAGGCTTGACCATAACTCGTCACGGATTCAAGGCAAAAAAAAGGGGGCGAGACTTTCGGGTCTCGCCCCCTCCTGGTTCATTTAGCGAACTAAATGAGGTTCGACGTAATTATCTACATTCACCCGGCAGATATTGCGGCAGCACGGTGGTACCTGTGTTGCAGTCCCATGTGATACTGCCCTGCGCGGTGGCAGTCAGTGCGACGCCGCCAATGAGCGGGTTGAATGTAACCGTATTCTCGGCAGCGAGCAGCTGCGTGATACCACCCAGCACAATCGAAATTACACCTGTAGCAGGGGCACACGAAGCATTGGTAATTTTATCGGTCGTGTTATTCGGTAAACCGGTACAAAAATCGTTGATACCATTCAGAGCGTCGTCAGCGAATGACTCGGCTACGCCAATTTTGATCGCGCTAGCGGCCAGAACACCTTCTGAAACCTTGGCGCGGATGGTGTAATCCTGGTAGGCCGGCAGTGCAACGGCGGCCAGGATACCGATGATCGCGACTACGATCATTAATTCAATCAATGTAAAACCAGATTGTACTTTTTTCATTTTAAAATCCTCTAAAATTTAAAAAACATATTTGGCCGAAGCCAGACTGAAACGGAACAGCCGAATCATGGTTTAAACTATGCAGTTGCTGTGCCAATTCCCTAACAATCCAGATAAATCTATATAATTCAATACGTTATTGTTCTATATCGAATTCATGGATGATTTTTTTGCGCTTGATTGGGGAAAATATTTGACATTTTTGTCAAATACTGACAGTTGTGTCAGGAAATTTTGCCAGATACGGGCAAAACTATGTTCCAGATTCAACATTCCAGATGAATCAACTTCAATTGTTTAGCAATCTATTAAATGCTTATCGATACAGATTAACGCAGAATCCCGGCCCCCGCGCAGGGGTCACAAAAGTCTCGCACGAGGCCTACTAAAGCGCAAACAAAATTATTAATAAATTAATTTAACCTTGCCCAATAAACACCTGATTTCATAAGAAATCGTTGAACAGTAAAATTTATCGACTTTGGTCATTATTGTGCTTTAATTAGGTGACAGATATCTCAATAATACCGTGAAACTATAATATACTTTGAGTTTGGTCAGACAATCCGAATCTCGATAATAAAGACTGCTTATGGCTGCAACCAACATGAATTTGACCGGGATCGCGCGCAAGCTGGTTCTCGATAAACACCTAGATGAGGCCAGCGCGCTCGAGGCAGTCGAAAAAGCGAACAAGGAAAGTATTCAGCTAAGCACCTACCTGGTTACGCATAAACTAGTCCCGGCGACCGTGGTCGCGATGATTTCCGCGCACGAATTCGGCTTACCGGTGTTCGACCTTTCGGTCATGGATACCGAATTAGCCGCCTTCAACCTGGTCGAGGAAAAGCTGATTCTCAAGCTCAACGCGGTGCCGCTGTTCAAACGCGGTAACCGATTGTTCATCGCGATCTCGAGCCCGACCAATACCCAGGCGCTGGACGAATTCAAGTTCGCCACTGGGCTCTCCACCGAAGCCGTGCTGGTACAGGAAGACCAACTCGCCGTATTCATCGACAAAGCAGCCAGCGCGATGGATACCGGGATGGACGATATGCTCGACGACGATCTCGGAGATCTCGATATCGGCGCCGAGGAAGAGGAGCAGCAAGCAGCCAGCGCCGCCGACGCCGAAGATGCACCGGTTGTCAAGTACGTCAACAAGATTCTGGTCGATGCGATCAATAAGGGGGCCTCGGATATACACTTCGAGCCCTATGAAAAACGCTACCGCGTACGCTACCGTATTGATGGCATACTAGCCGAGGTTGCCTCGCCGCCAATTAATATTGCCGCCAAGTTAACTGCCCGCGTCAAGGTCATGTCGCGAATGGATATTTCCGAACGCCGGGTTCCACAGGACGGCCGCATCAAGCTCAAGCTATCGAAGAAGCGCGCCATCGACTTTCGTGTCAACACCTGCCCCACCCTGTTCGGCGAAAAAGTTGTGTTGCGTATCCTCGACCCGTCGAGCGCCCAGCTCGGCATCGACGCACTCGGTTACGAACCGGAACAGAAAAAGCTCTACATGGACGCGCTGGCCAATCCCTACGGCATGATCCTGGTAACGGGCCCCACGGGTAGCGGTAAAACGGTGTCACTCTACACGGGCCTTAATATCCTGAACGTTCCTGAAACCAACATATCGACTGCCGAAGATCCAGCGGAGATCAATCTCGAAGGAATCAACCAGGTCAATGTCAACGACAAGGTAGGTCTGACCTTCGCCGAAGCTTTGAAAGCCTTCCTGCGCCAGGATCCCGATATCATCATGGTGGGTGAGATTCGCGACCTTGAAACCGCCGGTATCGCGATCAAGGCGGCGCAAACCGGTCACCTGGTATTGTCGACATTGCATACCAACGATGCACCACAAACCCTGACCCGACTGATGAACATGGGCGTGCCGGCATTTAACATCGCTACTTCGGTCAACCTGATCATTGCCCAGCGTCTTGGCAGGCGTCTGTGTGAAGATTGCAAAACACTGGATGACCTGCCGAAAGAAGTCCTGGTGAGTGAAGGCTTTACCAAGGCTGATTTGACGGAAGGAGTGAAAATATACAAGGCCGTGGGTTGTGACAAGTGCACCAGCGGCTACAAGGGTCGAGTCGGCATTTACCAGGTCATGTCCGTTTCCGAGGAAATGGGCCGTTTGATCATGAGCGGCGCCAATTCAATCGATCTGGCCGACCAGGCTCGAAAAGAAGGCATTGACGACCTGCGTCGCTCTGCACTGAAGAAAGTTATGCAAGGCGTGCTCAGCCTCGAAGAAGCAAACCGGGTAACAAAGGACTAAACAATGGCAGCAAAAGCAAAAACCGCAGAAAAAATCGAATTCACTTACGAGGGCACCAACCGTGCCGGCGCCAAGGTCAAGGGTGAAATTTTCGCCCTCAGCGATACCCTCGCCAAGAATGAACTGCGTAAACAGGGCGTCAATCCGATCAAGGTCAAGAAAAAGCCAAAGCCTTTATTTGGCGCGGCAAAGCCCGAGCCCGCCGATATTGCAATTTTTGCGCGCCAAATGGCGACCATGATGCAGGCCGGTGTGCCGCTGGTACAGTCTTTCGAAATCATTGGCCAGGGCCACGAAAAGCTGTCGATGCAGCAACTGATTCTGGCGATTAAGTCCGAAGTCGAAGGTGGTGTCTCGTTGGCCGAAGCGCTGTCAAAACACCCGCTTTATTTTGACCCGCTTTTTATCAACCTGGTCAATGCCGGCGAGCAATCCGGTGCGCTGGAATCAATGCTCGACAAGTTGGCAACCTACAAGGAGAAGACCGAGGCGCTCAAAGCCAAGGTTAAAAAAGCGCTGTTCTATCCGATAGCGGTATTGGTGGTTGCCTTTGTTGTCACCGTAATCCTGTTGATATTCGTGGTGCCTCAGTTCGAGGAGCTGTTTGACTCATTTGGCGCTGATTTACCGGCACTGACTCGATTCGTGATCGACCTGTCTGAGTTTATGCAGGAATGGTGGTGGATAATTGCTGGCGGAATTGCCGGCGGCGTGGCCCTGCTACTGAGAATTAAAAAGACTTCTCCCAAGATGCAGAGGTGGTTCGATCGAATGTCACTAAAGGCCCCGGTAGTTGGAGAAATCGCAACCAAATCGGCCATTGCCAGGTTTTCCCGTACCCTCGAAACCATGTCCGCCGCGGGTGTGCCGCTGGTAGAGGCGATGGATTCGGTAGCGGGCGCCTGTGGTAATATCATTTACTACGAAGCCAGTATTAAAATTAAGGACGAAGTATCGCAAGGCACCCAGTTACAAACCTCGATGCGTAACACCGGGCTATTTCCCAACATGGCAATCCAGATGGTCTCGATCGGTGAGGAAGCCGGTTCGCTCGATGCGATGCTGGCCAGGGTAGCCGATTTTTTCGAGAACGAGGTCGATAACGCGGTCGACGCGCTTACATCGCTGCTCGAACCCCTTATTATGTCGGTACTCGGTGTCCTCGTCGGTGGTCTGATTGTGGCGATGTACCTGCCTATCTTCAAACTGGGCGCCGTGGTCTAGGGATAGCTGCTTGCTCGACCTGTTCATTTCCTTATTCGAACAGCAGCAGGTTTTATACCTCGGCACTCTGTTTGTCGTCGGAGCAGTTGTCGGTAGTTTCCTGAATGTCGTTATTTATCGTCTGCCGATAATGATGCAGCGTGAGTGGCGACATGACTGTCTCGAATTCCTCGAACAGCCCGCCGACCCCGCGCCAGAAAAATTCAACCTGAGTACCCCTCGCTCACGCTGTGGCAACTGTGGGCATCAAATCACTGCCCTCGAAAACGTGCCGATGATCAGTTATCTGTTGCTGGGTGGCAAGTGTTCTGAATGCAAGACCAGGATTTCATTACAATATCCACTGGTCGAGCTGTTTACCGCAATTATTTCGGTCGTCGTCGGTTGGCATTTCGGCGTCAGTCTGCAAGCACTGGCGGCCCTGTTTCTGTCCTGGTGCCTGATCGCCGCCAGTGGAATCGATATCGGTCACAAGTTACTCCCCGACAGCATTACGTTGCCACTGTTGTGGCTCGGAATCCTGCTCTCACTATTCGATGTATTCATCAGTCTCGAGGCCAGCGTCATTGGAGCAATGGCCGGCTACATGAGCCTGTGGACTGTATTTATGCTGTTCAAATTGGTAACCGGTAAAGAAGGCATGGGGTATGGAGATTTCAAGTTACTCGCTATGCTTGGCGCCTGGTTAGGATGGAAACCGTTGTTCGTTGTAATCCTGACCTCTTCGCTGGTCGGCGCAACAGTTGGTATTACCATGATCGTACTCGGCAAAACCGAACGCAGTACCCAGATCCCGTTCGGCCCCTATCTCGCCGCGGCCGGCTGGATTACGTTGATATGGGGCAATGAGTTGATGCGCTTTTATAATTCCCTGTTCGGACTCTAGTCACGATAGCCCATGTATGCAGTCGGCCTCACCGGTGGTATCGCATCAGGCAAGACCATGATAAGCAACCTTTTTGCCGAGCTCGGGGTTCCGATAATTGATACCGACGTCATCAGTCGCAATCTGCTTGAGCCCGGTGAACTTGCCTACGACCAGGTTTGCGCTCATTTCGGTAAAGATATATTAGACACGAACAATAATATTGACAGGGCCAGGCTACGTGAAATTGTTTTTTCAGACCCTGCTGAAAAATCGTGGCTCGAAACCATGTTGCATCCGCTAATTTATCAACGCAGTCACGAGGCGGTACTTGAACATTCGCGCGCGAGCTATGTGATGGTGGTAATTCCACTGTTATTCGAAACAAATTTTCAATCACTGGCCGATCGCATTCTGGTGGTGGATTGCCCGGCGGGGCTACAGATAGAACGTCTCATGAAACGAGACAGTATCGACGAATCGCTGGCACGCAAGATGATGTCCCAGCAGTTAAGCAACTCGGAAAGACTGGCCAGGGCCCACGACATTATCAATAACGGTAGCGACGACAGCGATCTCCGCTCCCAGGTAGCTGCCCTGCACCATAGCTACCTGCAACAATCTGCAAGCTAGAAAGAAGCTTGCATTTCGGTTAATACGGCCTCGACATCTGGTACCTGTTTTCAGCTATACTTCAAATGTTTTGCAGATCTTCATGAGCGATGCCGCCTAGATACCAAATCTTCGAACAGCCATTAAACGAACGCATTCGCATGTGCCTGCGTGTCGAAACCCTGATGAAACGGTTTCATTACTTTGCGGCATTAAAGGGTGACTGGAGTGCCTATAGCGCTTTGCTGACAATACTGGAGCTGACCGCGCTGCTGGAACGTGGCGATTTGAAACAGGAACTGATGAAAGAACTGGAGCGTCAGCACGGTGCACTCAAGGCGCTGTCAAAACACCAGGGGATCGACCACTCCAAGCTGGACCTGATCCTGGGCAAACAAAAGCACTCTCTCGATCGGCTACATCAACTTGACGGCAAATTGGGCGAACATCTTAAACGCGTTGATTTTCTGCTCGGCATAAAACAACGTACGTCGATTCCGGGAGGCTCATGCGACTTCGATCTGCCGCAGTTGCGCTTCTGGCTCAATCAAACCCACGAGGAGCGTCTCTCGGACCTGCATGAATGGGTTGCACCCTATGCCAACCTGGACGAAGTAATCGAATTGATCATGTCGACAATTCGCGACAGTGCCTCGGCTAAAGCAGTTGTCGCTGAAAAGGGTTTTTACCAACAGTCACTGGACACGAAACAATCAACACAATTGATTCGCATCAGCCTCGATTCTAACGAATTGATTTATCCAGAAATTAGCGCTGGCAAGCATCGCTACTCGGTGAGATTTATGCAAGTCAACCCCGGGGATACAATGGCCACCCAGGTCAAGCAAGACGTTAAGTTCCTGCTCTCCCGCTGTTCCTTATAGCCTCAATAATCGGAATGTCCGCCGGCGGGAAACGATATTCATCGGCCCGGGTTATATCAATCCACATGATAGCCTGTTGTTCCCTGGGTTCGATTTCACCCTCGTATTCGTCGACTAACCAGGTATCGAGTAAAATATTACGATCCGGATAACGGTAATATACCTGCATGAATGGCGATGCCTGGTTCGGCTGAATGTTGACTTCCTCGCGCAACTCTCGCTGCAGGCCCTGCCATGGAGATTCCTTCTTTTCCAGCTTGCCTCCCGGAAACTCCCAGTAATCTTCCAGGTGCTTGCCCTTTTGACGTTGTGTAATCAGAAACTGCTGCCGATACGGCTGTCTCCAGATTATCGCTGCAACCACATGAATGTGATCCTCGGCAATCGTGGCTGGGTTAATGACGGCCTTACTAGCTTCTGTATTCGGCATTAATCTTGACATAATCGTAAGACAAGTCAGATGTCCAAACCCTGGCGGCTTCTCCTCCCTGGTTCAGATTGACCCGAATACTGATCTCCTCACCAACCATCGCAGCCTGGCCTTTTGCCTCGGTATACCCGGGATCCGGCAATCCCTGCCTCAGCAAACAGGTATCGCCAAGATATAGATCCACGAGATCAATATCGAGATTATCAACTGGAGCCCGGCCGATTGCTGCCAGAATTCGTCCCCAGTTGGGATCCGATGCATACAGGGCAGTCTTGACCAGCGGCGAATGCGCGATACAGTAGGCGACTTGTTTCGCATCGGCGAAGCTTGGTGCCTGTTGGACCTCTATCTCGACAAACTTGGTTGCACCCTCGGCATCGCGAATAATCGCTTGTGCCAGTTGCTCAAAAACCTGCGTCAGCGCGGCAATAAAATCGATACTGCTGGCGGATACCCTCACATTGCTGGAGCCCGTAGCAACCAGCACGCAGGAATCGTTAGTCGAGGTATCGCCGTCAACCGTAATCGAATTAAAAGAGCAGGCCACCACTTGTGCAAGTAAAAGGCGTAATTCCCCGGGTTCAATCAGCGCATCAGTCGCGACGTAGCTAAGCATGGTTGCCATATCCGGTTTTATCATGCCGGAACCTTTCGAAATGCCGGTTATCGATACCGGATGACCATCGATAACGACTTGTTTACTGAAGGCCTTAGGCAAGGTATCAGTGGTCATTATCGCCTCGGCTGCCAGCAACCAGTTATCGGCCAGCAGGGATGCATGCAAAGATGGAATTGCAGCGATTATCTTGTCAACAGGTAACAGAGCTGCGATCACCCCGGTAGAAAATGGCAGTACGGCTTCAGGGTTTACGCCGGCATTTTCGGCGACAGCTTCGCAGCTCCTGAGGGCAGCATCCATTCCATCAACGCCGGTACCGGCATTAGCGTTGCCGGAATTTATCAACAGGTAGCGGGATCCCGGAAATTGTTCCAGATGGCGGCGCGCAACCGTTACCGGCGCAGCACAGAATCGATTGCGGGTAAATACAGCCGCGACACTCGATCCCTCTTCAATTTCGATCAGGGCGAGGTCTTTAAGCCGGTTGTCCTGCTTGATGCCGCTATGTGCAGCAGCCAGGCGAATACCCTGGATCGGATGCAGATTTCCCGGCGTTTCTAATCCAACGGCCATAATCGGTGATTTTACAGCTTACCGTGACATTGCTTGAATTTCTTACCGGAACCACACCAGCAGGGCTCATTGCGTCCTAGCTTACGTTCCTTGCGCACGTATGGCTGATGCGGATCTTCATCCGCTGGCCTGGCATTTAACGGGTTCTGGGCACTGGCATGCACCATTTTCATATCCTGATCAGGCTGATGGCTTTGCTCCAGCGCTTCAACCTGTTCCTCGTCTCGAATCTGCACCCGGGTCAAAGCCTGGATCACTTCGTAGTTAATACCATCGAGCATACCGGTAAACATTTCGAATGATTCACGCTTGTATTCCTGAACCGGATTTTTTTGCGCGTAACCCCGCAGGCCGATGCCCTGGCGCAGGTAATCCATCGCCGCCAGGTGATCTTTCCAGTGTCGGTCAAGAATCATCAAGGTGATCTCTTTTTCAAGGCGTACCAGTAGTTCCTCACCGAGCATATCTGCCTTGGCCTGGTAGGCCTGTTCAAACTGCTCAAGAAGTCGGTCGTAAATGCCTTCATCGGTAATTTGATCGTCGCTGTCGAGCCAGTTTTGAATCGGCAATTCAACACCAAACTCGCTCGTCAGAATTTGTTCTAAACCGGAAATATCCCACTGCTCATCAATGGAATTCGGCGGGATATGGGCACTAAATACTCCCTGCAGCACATCCTTGCGCATGTTGGCGATCGCTTCCGTGATGCTCTCGCTATGCAGCAGATCGTCACGCTGCTGGTAGATGACCTTGCGCTGGTCGTTGGCAACATCGTCATACTGTAACAGCTGTTTACGAATATCGAAGTTGTGGGCCTCGACCTTGCGCTGGGCATTTTCTATCGCCCGGCTAACCCAGGGGTGCTCGATCGCCTCGCCCTCTTCCATACCCAGCTTTTGCATAAGTCCCGCAACTTTCTCGGATGCGAATATGCGCATCAGGCTGTCTTCCATCGACAGGTAAAAACGAGATGAACCGGGATCACCCTGGCGTCCCGAGCGACCGCGTAATTGATTGTCGATGCGACGAGATTCGTGTCGCTCGGTGCCGATGATATGCAAGCCACCGGCCTCAATAACCTGGTCGTGCAGTTGTTGCCATTCGGTGTCCAGTTTGTTGCGTTGTTGTTGCTGATCTTCCGGGATATCTTTCAACTGAACTTCCAGGTTTCCACCCAAAACGATATCGGTACCGCGCCCTGCCATATTGGTAGCTATGGTGACCTTACCCGGCATGCCAGCATCGGCGATAACCATGGCTTCGCGCTCGTGCTGTTTCGCATTCAGGATCTGGTGCTTGATCTTAACTTTTTCGAGTAACCCGGACAGGTACTCGGAAGTCTCGACCGAGGTGGTGCCAACCAACACCGGTTGACCACGGCCGACGCAGTCGCGAATATCTTCGATAATCGAATCAAATTTTTCTCGCGCAGTGAGATAGATCAGATCACCAAAATCTTCACGGACCATGGGTTGATTGGTAGGCACCACGACGACTTCAAGGCCGTAAATTTGTTGAAACTCGAAGGCTTCAGTATCGGCAGTACCCGTCATCCCGGCAAGCTTGTTGTAAAGCCTGAAGTAGTTTTGAAAAGTGATTGACGCAATAGTCTGGTTTTCCTGCTGAATACTGACGTTTTCCTTCGCCTCGATCGCCTGGTGTAAACCTTCCGACCAACGCCTGCCTGGCATCGTCCTCCCGGTAAATTCATCGACAATGACGATCGAGCCATCCTGAACAATGTAATCGACATCTTTAGTGTAAATCGAATGTGCCCGCAGGCCGGCATTGAGATGATGCACGAGCGCAATATTGGCCGCATCGTAAAGACTTTCATCGTCTTTCAGCAGCCCTGTCTCGGTCATTAATTGTTCGGCAGTGTCATGACCGGATTCGGTCAGGAATGCCTGCTTGGATTTTTCATCGACACTGTAATCACCGGGGCCATCTTCGACCTCGACCCGGGCCAGGCGCGGTATTATCTTGTTGATCCGGGTATACAGATCGGAGCTGTCGCTGGCCTGCCCGGATATAATTAACGGCGTACGGGCCTCATCGATCAGGATCGAGTCAACCTCGTCGACTATCGCGTAATTTAATTCCCGCTGAACCCGTTCTTCGAGCGAGAAACTTAAATTGTCGTGCATATAGTCGAAACCAAACTGGTTGTTGGTACCGTAAGTAATGTCGGCCCTATAGGAGTCGCGCTTGGTGTCATAATCCATGGTGCTCAAAACGACGCCCACACTTAAGCCCAGAAAGTTATACAGGCTCCCCATCCATTCGGCATCACGCTCCGCCAGGTAATCGTTTACCGTGACGATATGGACACCCTTGTCGCTAAGCGCGTTGAGATAGGCCGGCAATGTAGCGACCAGGGTTTTACCCTCGCCGGTACGCATTTCGGTGATCTGGTTATTGTGCAGAATCATTCCACCGATCAGTTGTACGTCGTAAGGTCGCATACCAAGCGCCCGCACCGACGCTTCACGACACACCGCGAAGGCTTCATCGAGCAGTTGTTCGAGGGTTTCCCCGTCCGCAAATCGCTGTTTTAGTTGACCGGTTTTTTGTTGTAACTGCGCATCGTCGAGCGCCTGCATTTCCGGCTCGAACTGATTAATCCGAGTGACGCGCTGCTGGAGTTTTTTGATTAATCGGTCGTTACGACTACCAAATAACGTTCTTGTGATTTTAGACAACATCGTACGACTGCTTCGACAGGACTGCCTTAAGAGGTGGAGGTTACTTGAAAAGTTTCAAGCGAGAAGACGGAAAAAAAGCACTCCCGGTTAATTCGCCGCACGAATAAATCGTACCGGATTGGTCTCACGTCCATTCTTGAGAACTTCGAAGTGCACGTGCGGGCCAGTGGAGCGGCCGGAAGAGCCGATCTCGGCGATTTGGAAGCCTTTTTCAACGGTGTCGCCGACCGATACCAGCAGGCGAGAATTATGTGCGTAGCGCGTCGTATAACCATTGCCATGTGCAATATCAATTACCTGGCCATAGCCGTAGCGTTTGCCCGCATAGGTAACAACACCCTTGGCGACCGCGATAACCGGTCCTCCAAGCTTACCCGCAAAGTCGATTCCTTTATGCATTTCGCGACGCCCCGAGAGCGGATGGGTGCGCATGCCGTAATAGGAAGAAATCCAGCCTTTAACGATGGGACGGCCACTGGGCTGTACCTCTTTCTGCAAGTTTTCGTTCAGCACCAGATTTTCCAGCACAACCAGTTGATCTTCGCGGTTTTCAAGCTGAAAGCCCAGCTGATCAATTGCCTGCGTTAATTCGTCAGGTTCGAGTCCCATGTTGGTCACGGCTTCCGGTCCACCCAACGCCGGGGTATTCTCGAAATCAAATTCGCTCTTATCGATTCTAGCCATTTTTACCAGCTTGCGCCCCAGGGCATCCAGGCGCATCACGTGCGCCTGCAGCAGACCTATACGTGAAGACAGCGCGTCGACATCTGCGTCGGCTTCTTCACGGATATGATTTAGTTGTACCTGGTGACGATGCACATCCGATTTCCATTCGTCTATCAACGCCAGGTTATCCTGGCTCGGGTTGAGCGTATAGCCGACATAGACTGATCCCGCAACAACCAGCCCGATCATTCCAATCATCAGTAGCAGGTGCAAGGGTTTTGTGAGGTTTAACCCACAAATTTGACCCCTGCTCGATGAAAGAAAAAGTATATTCACACCTGTACCTATACCGTCGCTTCTACAGGCTGGGCGTAAGATATAGGCGCAGTCGCTGCGTCTTCAAAGGTTACCTCTTCCCAGGCATCTGTATCTTCCAGTAATGTCAGCAACAGACGATTGTTCAACGCGTGTCCTGATTTGTAGCCTGAAAACGCACCGATCAGGCTGTGACCCAGCAGATAGAGATCCCCGATTGAATCAAGAATCTTATGCTTGACGAATTCGTTGTCATAACGCAACCCGTCTTCATTCAAGACTCGGTAATCATCGAGTACGATTGCATTGTCCTGGCTGCCACCCAGGGCAAGATTATTGGCGCGAAGAAACTCTATATCCTTTTGAAATCCGAAAGTTCTGGCCCGGCTTACTTCCTTGACAAAAGAGGTGGTGGAGAAATTGATATGACAGTTTTGTTTCTGTTTGGTAAAAAGCGGGTGGTCGAAATCGATTTCGAAGCTGACTTTAAAACCGTTGAATGGTCTGAACTCGACCCACTTGTCACCCTCTTCAATTCGAATCGGCTTTTTGATCTTGATAAATTTCTTGGCCTGGTTCTGCTCGACGATTCCCGCCGACTGAATCAGAAACACAAATGGACCCGAGCTACCATCCATGATCGGCACTTCTTCGGCGCTCAGGTCGATGAAGGCGTTGTCGATACCAAGGCCAGCAATCGCAGATAGCAGGTGCTCCACCGTCGAGATACGGACGCCATTCTCTACCAAGGTAGTCGAAAGGTTGGTGTCACCTACTTTTTCCGGGCGAGCCAGTATTTCGACCGGGGTAGCCAGGTCAATTCGACGAAAACGGATACCAGAATCAATCGGTGCAGGTCGCAATGTCAGATAGACCTTCTTCCCTGTATGCAAACCAACGCCCATGGCGCGGATAACATTCTTCAACGTGCGCTGTTTAATCAAGACCGCTTCCCAAAAAATAAAATAAAATCAGATACTTGGCTTTGTTGGTTTTTTATATCGCCAACGGACCGCATATCATGGCCGATTTCAGACTTAAAATCAATCCAATTCAATAGATAGTTCCAATAAATGACTGAAATTTCAGAGAGTTTCCATCTCAAGTACTTCGAATTACATTACCGCAGACTAACCGCATTAATGCCGACCATTTTGCCTGATTTTTCGCTTTTGTAACCCAAGTATATAGGAGTGTAGTAGATTTTCAGCATCTTCGTGAATTTCTCGAAAACTGCACCGACACAAGTCGGCCTGCTTGTTAACAACCTCTAAAACGACTGGAAAAATAAGATCCTCGCTGGGCAGTCGAATGGTCGCCGGTGCTCGCGTTCCAACCGGGAAATTATGCGATCGAAACGCAACACCCGTGCCACTGATATTGAGTGCATGGAAGGCATTACCCTTAATCGAAATGATTACCGGCCTGGAGCGTTCGGGAGCAATCCGATAAGCCGCCCGATTATCGTCATGGCGCGAATCCAGCTCTACGTCAAATATCTTTTTCTTTTTCCAGAACAAACTCAACTCTCCGGTTTCTGGTCCGGTTTGCAGGACTATTATTCTCAACCAACGGTAAATAATCTGCGTAACCGGTTGCGGTCATACGTTCGGGATCGATTCCCTGTTGGATAAAAAATCTCAATACCGTGGTTGCACGTACCGCTGAAAGCTCCCAGTTCGAGGGAAACTGGGTCGTCTGGATATTAAGATCGTCGGTATGACCCCTGATTGCGATGCTGTAATCGGCGTAGTCTCTGAACATTTGCGCGAGATTGGCAAAAATAAACCGGGCACGGTCTTTAAGTTCGACCTGCCCCGATTCAAATAGATAACGTCCATCTATCTGCAAATTTATTTGATCGCCATCAAAAGCCAGCTCCACGCCATCTGCCAGGTCGGTACTGCTTATCATACTTTCCAAATCGGCTACCAGTGCGGGTTTCAAATTCTCTACCGGAACATTACCGGAACTCAAACCAAGCATGTCTTCAATCGCTTTGAGTGGTTCCGGATTTCTGCCTTCGCTTTTTGCGAAATCGATGACGCTGATTTGATTACCATTCCCGTCAATCACCTGCACTGATTCGATCAGCTCTTTATAGGCCTCATCTTCGAAATCCGCCAGCGTGTACAACAAAATAAAAAATACCAGGATCAGGGTCATCATGTCGGCAAAGGTAACTATCCAGGCGCTATTACCCTCCTCGTCTTCGAATGCCCCACTGAACGAACGCGCGGACATCAGCTTCGCTGCCTCAGTTTCTGCATCGGCTTACGCTTTTTTGCCGGTACAAACGAAGACAGTTTTTCGTATACCGAAAGCGGATTGTTGTCCTGCAGTATGCTGACCGCACCTTGAAAAATAATCTCGAAGTTCATTACTTCAACTAGCGTCCTGGAACGTAATTTTCCGGCGATAGGCAGGAATATGGCGGTCGATAACAGCATACCGTAAAAGGTCGTCAACAGGGCAATGGCCATCGCCGGGCCCAGGCTATCCGGGCTTGCCAGTAACGAAAGCATCTGGATTAGACCAACCAGGGTGCCCAGCATGCCAAAAGAAGGGGCATACATTGCCATTTTGCGAAACACGTCCTGCACAATGTAATGTCGCATTTGCATGGATTCAATTTCGGTGCGCATTGCCGAACGCAGGGTCTCCTCATCCGCCGCGTCGGCAATCAGGGTGCAGACTCTTTTTAGGAATGGTGTTTTAGTTTTAACATCCATCAGGCTCAGCAAACCTTTACGCCTGCTGATAGTGCCAAGCTTGATCATGGTATTGATCAGTTCCTGAGAATCCTGTTTGGGCGAGGAAAATACAAAATAGGCGCTGCGGAACGCGGTCCACACATCCCTGAACTGAAATGTCAGCAAAGTTGCCGCCATGGTTCCCCCCATGACGATCATAACGCCGGGCACACTGAAAAAATTGTGCATGTCCCCGCCCAGTATGATCGCGGCGACAATCAGTCCGATACCCGAAATAATGCCGATTAGGGAAGCGAGATCCATAGTAAAACCTGGTTAATGATTAATACTTAGTGTCGGGACTGTTTATCGGCCATAAATTAAGATTCTTTAAGCCTGTGGGTAAATTTCGACATTCGCCGCCTGGCCTTGTGAGCCCATCAATTTAAAGGCCTGTCGAAGCGTATTTTTTAAGATTAGCTGGAGCACCGGATAATGGCGGCTCGGGCACGGAATCGGGACGGGTAAAGCGATTTTATCCTGCAGGCGATGAATAACCCGGAACTCAGGCCTCAGGCACAGATCAGGTGCTCACGGTAATATTTGAGCTCCTCGATCGACTCGAGAATATCGTCGAGCGCGAGATGAGCGCCTTTTTTTACGAATCCCCCGGTCAGCTCGGGTTTCCACAAACGCGCTAATTCCTTCAACGTGCTCACATCCAGGTTACGGTAGTGAAAAAATGCCTCCAGTTCTGGCATCAGGCGCGCCATGAAGCGTCGATCCTGGCAAATGCTGTTACCACACATGGGCGATTTCCCCGGGGCAACATATTGACGTAAAAACTCCAGCGTTTCTCGCTCGGCGTCCTCGGTACTAGATGTGCTTTGGCTAACACGACTGGTCAACCCGGAATCACCGTGGTGACTCGTATTCCAGGCATCCATCGCGTTCATGATCTCGTCCGCTTGATGAATTGCGATCACCGGACCTTGCGCAACAATGGCCAGAGTTGAATCTGTCACCACCGTTGCTATTTCGATAATCTGATCCTGCTGTGTATCGAGGCCGGTCATTTCAAGATCGATCCAAATCAGGTTATTGTCGTCCATCTGTATCAAACTCCCCGGGCTTCACGTATTGCTAATATGCGCTAAACTATAGCAAGTTTTTTGCCACCGGTTGATGCATGCAATTATTCACCGCAGTATTTTTAAGCTTTGTTGCCGCATCGGTACTGGTTCGCCTATGGCTGAGTCAACGACAGATCAGTCATATCCAGGCCCACTACGCCAGGGTTCCCGAAGCGTTCGCTGACAGAATCGACCTCAAGGATCACCACCGTGCGGCAGACTATAGTTGCACCAAGTTGCGCGTGGGTAGAATAATGCTGGCATGGGAGACTTTCTGGTTACTTGCCTGGACCATTGGCGGCGGATTGAACCTGGTTGACCAATGGTGGTCAGCATTTGAATATTCTGCGCTAGTCACCGGAATTGCATTCATTTTTTCTGTGAGCGTAATATCCGCAATCCTGAATTTACCGTTTTCGCTTTACCAGACTTTTATCACCGAGGAGCGTTTCGGGTTTAACCACACCACGATAAAAACCTGGGTGCTGGACCTCGTAAAAACTGTTTTGTTGATCGTCATGATCGGTGTGCCCCTGGTGGCCGCTATCTTATGGCTGATGAACCAGGCGGGTGAAAACTGGTGGATTTACGCCTGGTTGTTATGGGTGAGCTTCAGTTTAGTCATGATCTGGGCCTACCCCGCATTTATCGCTCCAATCTTTAATAAATTCAGCCAGCTGGAAGACGCGTCAATGCGCACCCGCATCGAGGAATTACTTAGTCGTTGTGGCTTTCAAAGCCAGGGCGTGTTCGTAGTTGATGGCTCACGCCGTTCATCGCATGGCAATGCCTACTTCACCGGCTTCGGCAAGAACAAGCGCATTGTGTTCTACGATACCCTGCTCGAATCCTTGTCGGAGGAAGAGGTTGAGGCCGTGCTGGCGCACGAACTGGGACACTTCAAACGTAATCACATCAAGAAATCGCTACTGCTGTCGAGTGCAATTTCTTTCGCCGGATTCGCACTGCTGGCCTGGTTGATGCGCTCCGACTGGTTTTACGGTTCTCTCGGAGTAGAAACAGCTTCGACCCACACGGCACTGATTCTGTTCATGATGATTATGCCGGTGTTCACCTATTTCGTAAGCCCGCTATTTTCAGCCCTTTCACGTAAGCACGAATTTGAGGCCGATGAATTCGCGCATTCGAACAGCAACTACAAAGCATTAATTTCAGCATTGGTAAGTCTCTATCGCGACAACGCCAGCACGCTGACACCCGACCCGCTGCATTCTATGTTTTATGATTCGCATCCACCGGCCACGATTCGCATCAATCACCTGGAAGCCATAGCATCCGGAGGATCGTCAGATTAATCGGAGAAGCCGCAGCACCTGTGAGCGGATATGAGAATGCAATTGCATGGCGAAACGCAGACTTAGTGAGCAGCAAAAGAATCGCATCCAGGCGGCTCAACTAGAAGTTTCGGCAAGCGCTGAGCATCAGCACGGCACAGTCGTATCACACCAGGGAGGCCGCATCCTGGTAGAATTCGAAACGGGTATTTGCGTCGACTGCAAGATCAAGTCTAATCTCGGCACTATCGTCTGCGGCGACCGCGTAGCTATTGAAACTACCGCCAACCAGGAACATCGCGTCCTCGCAATCTTGTCACGTGACAACTTGCTTCAGCGTATCGATGGATTTGGACAGGTTCGAGCCGTCGCCGCTAACATCAACCAGTTATTTGTTTGTCTCGCGGTTTCACCCGAACCTAACCTTTTCCTGCTCGACCAGTACCTGCTATCGGCTGAACAACAACATATCGAAGCCTGCATTCTGCTGAATAAAATTGATCTGCTGACTGGCGTGGATGATCCGTTTAATCTGGAGAGTATCTACGAGCCCCTGGGTTACAAACTGGTAACCACAAGTGTAAAAACCGGGCGGGGAATGGAGGATTTTACGGCTTTATTACCCGGCCAGGTTTCGTTACTAAGCGGGGTATCCGGCGTTGGCAAGTCATCGCTAACCAAGTGGCTGCTACCCGACGTAGAAATCAAAATAGCCAGCATTTCCGAGACCAATGAAGAAGGGCGCCATACCACACGCGTCAGTCGACTTTATCATTTACCCTCAGGGGGGGATTTGATCGATACGCCAGGGGTACGCGGCTTCAATCCATTCGTCGATAAAGACAGGCCGCTGGCAAATGGTTTCCGTGAAATTTCAGAAACTGCCGTTAACTGCCGTTTTCACAATTGCCTGCATCTCAACGAGCCCAAATGCGCCGTAACCGAAGCGGTCGAGAGCGGGCAGATAGCAAAATCACGATACCTGAATTACGTGAAAATGCAGGGCCAGTTCAACGCTGGTTAACCCGCCGAAATTCCGCGCAGCTGTCTGCCGCCGACCAGGTGCAGGTGCAGATGAAACACCTCCTGACAGCCGTGGCGATTACAGTTAATCACAAGCCGATATCCATCTTCGGCGATACCTTCGCCAGCAGCAATCTGTTGTGCTGTTAACACCATTTTACCGATCAGTTCCGCCTGTTCTGGTTTGATATCGTTAACCGTTGCAATGGCAACTTTTGGAACGATCAGGACGTGAACCGGCGCCTGCGGATTAATATCACGGAAAGCGATGATTGCATCGTCTTCGTAGACTATATCAGCCGGTAGTTCGTGGTTAATAATTTTGGAAAATATGGTTTCGGACATTATGCCTCCCCTGCGTTATGCTCACTTCTAATCAATTTTCTGTCGGCCTGACAGTGCTTTCGACAATGTGCCACTATCGACAAACTCAAGTTCGCCACCGATCGGAATACCGCGAGCAAGTCGACTGCTTCTGATCCCATGCCTGGCAGCGAAATCAGCGATATATTGTGCAGTGATATCACCTTCTACCGTGGCACTCGTAGCGAGGATCACTTCCTGGATGTCTGCCGAACTCAGCTGATTCTCAAGTTCGTCAAGACCCAATTGTCCGGGTCCATAACCATCCAGGGGTGAAAGTCGACCCAGTAATACGAAATATCGCCCCCGATAGGCCGCCGATGACTCCACCGCCAGTACGTCAGCAGGCGTCTCGACAACACACACCGTTCTCTGGTCACGCCCGGTGTCGTTGCAGATTTCGCAAACCTCGTCGTCAGAAAAATTCCGGCAGCGTTGGCAGTGTTTAACGGTGTCAATAGCGTTTGAAATCGCAGCTGATATCCGCCTTGCCCCCTCCTGTTCGCGCTCGAGCAAATGCAAGGCCATACGCTGGGCAGACTTCTGGCCTACTCCAGGCAAACATTTCAACGACGAAATTAGTTCGTCCAGGCTGGGGGAAGACATTTGTTTAGAAGGGTAATTTGAAGCCGGGGGGCAAGTTCAATCCCGCCGTCATTTCCTGCATCGCGTCCTGATTTGATTTCTCAACTTTATGAACTGCATCGTTGACGGCAGCCGCTATCAGGTCCTCAAGCATTTCCACATCTTCGTCAACCAGGCTGGGGTCGATGGTGACACGATTTACCTCGTGGGTGCCCCGCATAACAACTGAGACCATGCCCCCACCCGCTTCGCCGATTACTTCTTTTTTCGCCAGTTCAGCCTGAGCCTTTTGCATGTTCTCCTGCATTTCCTGCGCCTTCTTCATCATATCTCCGAGCGCACCTTTCATTACATCACCTCATTACTTAATGATTGTTTTCGATCTTAACCACACTAGCTTCATCAAGCTCTGCGGAAAAGGCATGCTGCAACTTTTTAACCAGCTTTTCATCCCTGATCGCATCAATCGCCACAAGACGTTCCTGCTGCTGGCGTTGTATTTTCGCCTGTAAAGGGGTTTGCCCACCGCTCACTCCCGTTGCGGACAGATCCAGCTGCAATGATACCCCAAGTTTTTGCTCCAGGGCCTGTGTAATTTCGACCTTAATCAGGTCGTTCAGAAGCTCATGTATTTCGGGCTGCAGCTGCAGATTCAACCTGCCATCCCGGTAGGATTCGAGCAGGCTATTGGCAACGATCTCCTGTGCCAATCCGGTTAATCCCAGTTCGTAAACCAGTCCCGACCAGTCGAGCGACCCGGTAGTGGTCGAAGTGGATTGTATATGATCATCCGGGCCAGAAACCGGCGCTAGGGTACTCTGACTGCTTTCTTTCTGCTCAGATTCAGGTGATGTTCGTGGCTGCTTGTCGCCGCCTGGCAAGACTCTTGATTCAGGCTTTTTTTTTACCTCGATGGTCTCGCTTTTTGTTTCGGATTGGGGCGCAAATGCCAGTAAACGTAACATCAACATTTCAAAACCTGACGCTTCATCGGGGCAGATCAGCAAATCCTGGCGCCCTTGCAGAAGTATCTGGTAGTAGAGCTGAACCTCCTCGGGAGACCAGTGCGCGCTGAACTTCTGTAACAGTGCCTCATCGAATTCATCCTCGTCTACCAGTTTCGGATCACTCTGGTACAACGCAATCTGCTGTAGCAGTGTAATCATCTCGGCACAAACCCGCTGATAATCAGGATTATGCTCAATCACTGCACGTGATTCATTTAACAACCCTGCTGGCTGTCGATCATATAAAGCGCTAAACAGCCGCACCAGGTAATCACGCGAAATTGATCCCAGCATCGATTCCACCGCTTCCTGTCGTACCGCCCCGCCACCATAACCTATCGCCTGATCGAGTAAGCTGAGTGCATCACGCATACTGCCGTCGGCGGCGCTGGCAAGCTGGGTCAGCGCGGTCGCGTCAGATTCCACTTTTTCCTGTTCGGTCAGGAACTGCAATTGTGAAAGTATCTGCGATTTTGACATACGCTTTAAATTGAATTGCAGGCAGCGGGATAAAACGGTAACCGGAACTTTTTGGGGATCGGTGGTAGCCAGCAAGAATTTAATATGCGGAGGCGGTTCTTCCAGGGTTTTTAACAGCGCATTGAAACTATGCTTGGACAACATGTGGACTTCATCGATCAGGTAGATCTTGAAGCGTCCACGGGTTGGGGCATACTGTACGTTGTCCAGTAGTTCCCGCATGTCTTCGACCCCGGTGCGCGATGCTGCATCAATTTCGATCAGATCAACGCTACGCCCCTCGTCAATTTCGATACAGGAAGAGCAACTCCCACAAGGCTCGGAGCTAATACCCTGCTCGCAATTCAATGATTTTGCGAAAATTCTGGCAATTGTCGTCTTGCCAACGCCGCGGGTTCCGGTGAACAGGTAAGCATGATGCAATCGATTGCTGTCGAGCGCATTTACCAATGCCTGCAACACATGTTCCTGGCCGACCATTTGCTTGAAATTAGCCGGACGCCATTTGCGTGCTAGTACCTGGTAACTCATCTGGATTTAGTGGTAGCCGGGTTATTCATTGAGAAACTGGAGGCGACCTGATTCAGCACACCGCCGTACCCAATGTCCCTGCTACCGTTGCTCCCTTCCGGGCCTGGCGGGATTTACAGATAATTGTCACGAAGGGACCGAAGCAGGTCACCATTGCAAGAGCGAGAGTGTATAGTGAAGACCGGTAGGTTTTCAAGGCGGTAGTGCTCCTTCAATGAGATATCTTAGGATGCAGAGCGCCCCAGATAGGCCAAGGCAAGGCGCAGTCCGCAGGGAATGGCGTACCCTTTACAAGGACTGCAACGCGGCATTGGCCTATCTGGGGCACTCCCTCCGGGCCAGCCAGGAAGCCGTCATCTGCGTTGTTGTACTCCCTTGAATTAACTTAGGCTAATCCTGCGGTCGCACGCCTAGCAGCTAACGGCTTCCTGGCTGGCTGCATTCTAAGATATCTCATTGAAGGAGTACTGTGTGGGATTTGCTTGTCATGTCCTGGAATTAACCCGAGAATATGGCCGCCAGCCACACCAAGCAGAGATTTCCTATATGGGCAAGCAAAAAAACAAGTCTCCCGACAACACGATCGCACGCAACCGTATCGCGCGTCACGATTATTTCATCGAAGATGAAATCGAGGTTGGTATGGTTCTCGAGGGCTGGGAAGTCAAAAGCTTACGTGCCGGAAACCTGCAGTTGAGGGAAACCTATGTTATGCTCAAAAACGGTGAACTCTGGCTAATCGGTGCACATATAAGCCCGCTCAACAGCGCTTCCTCGCACGTCGCTCCCAATCCCACGCGCACGCGTAAATTACTGGCACATCGTAATGAAATTGATCGCCTGGTCGGCATGGTGGAGCGCAAGGGCTATACCCTGGTCGCGCTTTCAGCTTACTGGATTCGAGGGCGCGCCAAGCTGAAAATCGGCATCGCCAAGGGCAAGAAGGCCCACGACAAGCGCGCCAGCATCAAGGACCGCGACTGGAAACGCGACCAGGCCCGAATCCTCAAACCTTCCTAGACCCCCGCTAACCATCTCGGGATAAAACCCAAAAAAGCCGCTCCCAACCGGCGCATGCGCCGGTTGGTCCATCCATGGAATCGCTTGGAGCCCGATGCGTCGGACCGCGGCATCCTGCCTCGCTACACTTTTTTGGGCTTTATCCCGAAATGGTTAGAAGCTACAGGGGTGTGGCCATGGAGACTGCTTTGCGGAACGCTGCGCAACAGGGATGTTGCGCGCGAGCCTACATGGACGTATTCACGGCGCTTCCGCAAAGCAGTCTCCATGGCCGCGCTCCGGCAAGGTTTGTACCTGGCAATCATAATTTGGGTTCATGGATTCTTTACGAGATCCCGGATAAGCGCAGTGCACTTTGCTGGATGACGGTTGTGGCGTTATTTCCAGGCGGGGTCGTCGTGCTGGGTTGCTAGAAACTCGATGTATTCGCGATTGGCTTGCTGCGCAGCTTCGTCGACCTGCCACAATGGCAGCGACTTACCGGTTTCAATGCGTTTTATTTCGGTCTGCTCGGCTGCTGTATCGGCGCCCTGCTCGGCTTCCAGTCCAAGACTGGTTTGGCCACCGGTCATCGCAAGGTAAACATCGGCAAGAATGCGCGCATCGAGCAATGCACCGTGCAGGCTTCGATTGCTATTGTCGATGCCGTAACGCTTACACAATGCATCCAGATTATTTTTCTGGCCAGGATGCTTCTGACGCGCCAGCAATAACGTATCGAGAATACCGCAGCTCTGTTGCAACTCCGCTAGCGGTGGTTGCAATAGCGATAACTCGTGATTCAGAAAGCCGACATCAAACGGGGCATTGTGAATAACGAGTTCGGCGCCCGCGACATAATTGCAGAAATCTTCAGCAAGCTCGGCAAAGTGCTGCTTGTCCTGCAGAAACTCGGTGCTTATTCCATGCACCTCGAAGGCCCCGTTATCGATTTCGCGGTCAGGGTTGATGTAATAATGCCAGTGATTTCCGGTGACACGCCGGTTCACCAGCTCGATACATCCAATTTCAATGATGCGGTGCCCCTGGCTAACCTCGAGCCCGGTTGTTTCCGTGTCCAGTACTACCTGCCTCATGCCGGTGTCTCTGCATCTATAGCTGCATTTGCAAGTTGGTCCGCAAACTCATTATCTTCAACACCAGAATGGCCTTTGACCCAGTTCCAGTCGATCTCGTGACGGGCAACTTCATCTTCCAGCTGTTGCCAGAGATCAACATTCTTAACCGGCTTTTTGGCTGCAGTTTTCCAGCCATTGCGTTTCCAGTTGCTCAACCATTCGTTGACTCCCTGCATAACATACTTCGAATCGGTGTGCAGTTCGATATCGCAGGAACGGCTAAGCGCCCGCAGTCCCTCGATAACCGCGGTTAGTTCCATCCGATTGTTGGTTGTCTCGGGGTCGAAGCCATTCAGGGTTTTCAGGTTTCCCTGATAACGTAAAACAACCCCCCACCCTCCGGGACCGGGATTACCGCGACAGGCTCCATCAGTATAAATAATGACCTTGACACTCATGGTGACTTAGCGGTCATACCTCATACTTCGGCCGACACTCGGACGCGGCACCTTGCTGGCGAGTAACTTGCGTGCAACCCAACGATGGCGTACCGGGGTCAAGGGTGAAATACTCTTGCTATAAACCAGCAAATTAAGCGCACCCAGCACTGGTAACCATTTCCGTGTGCCTTTCTCCAGCCAACTCAAATGGCGCGTTATTGAGGCCTTTTGAATGGGTGGCAAGTATCCAACGCGATGGTGGCAGAGTTGATCGAAACCGAGCAGACGCATCCAGTCATCGATTCGTTTGGCGGTATAAAAATGGCCACTGAATGGGACATGTTCTAACCAGCCCTGTAAAAAATGGCGCAATCCCCATAGCGATGTAGGGTTGAAATCGATTATCACCAGCTTTCCTTCAGGTATCAAAATTCGAAATGCCTCGCGTAACACCGCATGCGGCTCGCCTGTATTAGATAGATGGTGCATTAAAATTACCAGGTCGACACTATCCGATGCTATTGGCAGCATCGAAGGAGTAGCCCGTATTTCGGCTTCAGAGTCAAGATCATTCAGCGTGAATTGATGTTTAACACGGCAACTTTCCTGCAGTCGCGGGGCCAATCCGGTGCAACCGACCTGTAATGAATAGTAACCGAATGTCGTTGCCAGCAGCGGACTAATCCTTTCCGTAAGTTCGTTGAGCAAATTATGCCCGGTTTCACTCAAATACCAGTCATCAATATTGGTAAAACTTTTGCTCTCAGTAGTTTGTCGCCAAAATCTCATTTCAAACTTATCAATCCGAAGGTACAATTGGATTATTCTAGTCTCTTAGCCTATACCTTACTAATGTTTCTCGAACAAAAGCCCCTGAATGGGGTCCGGATTATCTTGGTCGCGCTATCGATAACGCTGCTAGTAGCGGCTTGCACCAACCTGGGTCACGATAATTCGCAGACAGTATCCACGGCGACACCCGTTGTCAGCACTGATATTACCGGTACCCAAAGTCCCCGAATTGCCGCACATGAACCTGATTCATACGCTGCAACTGATGTTGCCAGACCAGAACTAGATTATTCAGCCCTAGATTTCGAGGCCGAGCTCCAGATGACGCAGGCTGAAAAGGCATTGGCGACGCAGGCAATGGCGACACAAGCGATGTTGGAGCAGGCCAAAGTCGAGCAGGCGATGGAAAATCAACTGCAGGCAGAGACACAGGCAGTTGCTGCCATCAAGGCATCGCTACTGGAGACTCGCAGAAATGACAACGCCTGGCATCGATTACAAGAAGGCATGCGCTTAAACGCCGTTGATAACTCACGGGTACGCGTCCAGTTAAAATGGTTTCTCGACCACCCCGGCTACCTGCAACGCGTCATGGAAAGAGCGCGTCCGATTTTACCATTTGTACTCGATGAGCTCGAAAGGCGAAACCTACCGAGTGAATTGGCATTGCTACCCATCGTGGAATCTGCTTACCAGGCCTTTGCATACTCGCACGGCCGTGCTTCCGGAATGTGGCAAATCATCCCGTCGACAGGTCGTTTCCTGGGTCTCAAGCAAAACTGGTGGTACGACGGTCGACGAGATATTATCGAGTCTACCCATGCGGCGATTACCTATCTTGACAGCCTGGCGCAACAGTTTGATGGAGACTGGGAGCTTGCGCTTGCGGCTTACAACGCGGGCCCCGGAAAGATTCGTAATGCCGTTCGTTACAACAAGAAACGTAAACGCAAAACCGATTTCTGGCACTTGACCAAAATCCGCAATGAAACCCGGGCTTACGTGCCCAAGCTATTTGCACTCAGGGAACTGTTTGCCAACCCGGAAAAATATGAGCTCGATTTGATTCCGGTTAATAACCAGGTTAGCTATGAGATCGTCGAGCTGGACGGTCAGATTGACCTGGCGCTCGCCGCCGATCTTGCCGGCATAACAGTTAACCAGCTCTACCAGCTCAATCCGGCATTTAATCGCTGGGCGACCGCACCCAACGGTCCACACAGGTTGCTGCTACCTCGAGAAAAGGCCGAGCAATTTAAACTTGCCGTGGCCAAGGTCCCACCCAGTGAACGCATTAACTGGGTACGCCACAAAATCAGAAACGGAGAGACCCTGAGCCATATCTCGAAAAAGTATCGCACTACCGTTGGCCTGATCAAGAAAGTCAATAATATCCGCGGCAACCAAATCCGTGCGGGTAAATATTTAATGGTTCCAACTGCTACTAAATCATTAAATACCTACACGCTTAGCGAAACCTCGCGTAAAGCGGCCATACAAAATACAAACCGCTCGGGTACCAAGCGTATCCATATTGTTCGTCGAGGTCAGAGCCTGTGGAGTATATCGAGGAATTACAATGTCAGTACCCAGGCGCTTGCCAAATGGAATGGCATCGCGCCGATCGATACGCTCAGTGTCGGCCAAAAATTAGTGGTATGGACACGAGCCAGTCTCTCGCAAACCGTCAGTATCAATCAAACCCGCCCAAGTAACGCGTTGCACAGGCTTCGCTATACGGTTAGAAAGGGAGACTCGCTCTACCTTATCGCAAATCGGTTCAACATTCGCGTTGCCGATATTAAACGCTGGAATCGGGTCGGTAAATACCTGCACCCCGGGCAGAAACTTAAGCTTTACGTCGACATCACCAGCCAGTCAGGCTAATACAATCGGGTCCGTGACGCGGCTTAGAAATTTTAGGGCCAAGAGTTGCTTTATCCGGTACCACAAGCCAAAATAGCCGCTAATTAACTCCACGCGCAATGGAATTCCGAATACATCATGAGCCTTGAAATTGATCCCAAACAAATCAAATCTCTATCACCGATCAATTCTCTGAATCCTGAAAATGCTCAAGAGTTAGTCAACAAGATATCGGCGGTCGCGGTAAAGCCTGGTCACTATGTATTCAAGAAAGGGGATGCAGACAAGTTCCATGTCTATCTATTGAAAGGTGAAATTGAGCTGGTTGACGATAAAAAAGTCGTCAAGGTGGTCAAGGCAGGTTCCCCCGACGGATTGCAACCCCTGGCACACGGATTTCCGCGACCACTCGCCGCACGGGCAAAATCAGCGGCAGTCGTTACCAAGATTAACAGCGACATGCTCGATATCATGCTGACCTGGGATCAAACGGGGAGCTATACAGTCGAAGGGGTTGATGAAGAAGAGGATGATGATGAAACCGACTGGATGACCCGTATTTTGCAAACCCGGGCTTTTCATCGCATTCCCCCGGCCAACATTCAGGCGATGTTCATGCGCATGGAGTCAGTCAGCTTCAAGCCCGGCGAAAAAGTAATCGAGCAAGATGCCGAAGGCGATTATTTTTACATAATAAAGGAAGGACGTTGCCTGGTTACGCGCGCAACACCTGCCAACCCCAACGGAGTAAAACTTGCCACGCTCTCGGTCGGCGATAGTTTCGGCGAAGAGGCATTGATTTCCGACAGCAAGCGTAATGCAACCATTACCATGCTTTCCGAAGGTCACTTGATGCGTCTCAACAAGGAAGACTTTAATTCCCTGCTAAACGAGCCGCTGCTTAACTGGGTTGATTATGCAGAGGCCAAGACACTGGTTGGGGCTGGTGCTGTCTGGTTTGACGTTCGTTTACCGACAGAGCACAAGGCCAATCACATCAAGAACAGCATTAATATCCCGCTGATATTTCTGCGCATGAAAGCCAACTCACTCGATAACAAGAAAAAGTACGTGATTTACTGCGATACCGGTCGGCGCAGTTCGGCGGCTTCATTTCTACTCAACGAAAAAGATATCGAATCTTATGTGTTAAAAGACGGGATTGACAGCGCCGACGCAGGTGACCTTGTAAGCGCCTAGTCGGAGTAGCCCGGGATCCTGGTTTCGTCAATTTGTTCGGCATCGAAAAATTCACCGGCGTAGTCCAGATAAACCCGCTTTCTTATGAATAGATCGAAGAAATCAGGGTGTCGATATGATACGCGCCTGTTTCGGCATTTCATCACGCCTCAGACCGCACGAGTAGCCAGTTCCATCCATATTTTCATGATCGCCGACCACATATCCTGAAAGATTCTCTAAATTTCCGGGAAATGACAGCAGCTCAAGCATTTTCATTGTTGCAACAATGCGATCGAGAAGTAGAAATTTAAGCATTGATGCAAAGCTGCTGCCAAAGTAATTCAAGGTTAATCACATGACATTTCAAATTAGTATAATCAATCAATTTTTTGAGCCTTAACACTGGTAAAAGCAGGCCTACGACCTTATAGTTATTCGTCTTCGCGATGCCATCGGACGCCGGGGAGGTTAGGAGTTGTTAACCAGTTCAGGGTAATCGCTTAAACCTGGAAGTTTTATCCGAATCGGATTCAGGCTTTATAAAGTCGCATGCCCCGTTGCGGGCCGTGAAAACTGCGGGGTGACTTATAATAAAAAATTATGGAGACGGTATGAATTTCCGTTATTGGGGTAGCGACTGGTTCGCCGGGCTACTCACCATTATCGTAGTCGTATTTATATCGGGCTCTTTGCCCTGTAAAGCCGATTCGATGACAAGTTTAACGTTTAAATTTACTATTGAAGAGGCCGCAGATATTAGAACCATTCGTGCCAATATCCAGGAATCCCCTGCTGCCGTCGTCAACAAGACCTTATTGAAGGACGTGGAAGTGCGATGTCAGAGCGACACCGATTTCACCGATGCCTTGAAAGGTTTCCATAAGGCTTGATCCCGACTGTCAAATGAATTTGCAAGATAAAATTACAATCATGGGGCTGACGGATACCGGGATTGTGCGCCGTAAAAACGAGGATGCTATCGGTTACGACAGTGCGCTCGGAATCGTGGTGCTCGCTGACGGCATGGGAGGGCATCGTGGAGGTGAAATAGCGAGTCACATGACAGTCGATACGGTCATCCACCAACTGCAACAAAATATACCCGATATTACGCCCGGGGAGGTTGACGCGGGAAGCGGATTCTCGATGGAATCAATTTGTATACAAAACGCTGTTGTTGCTGCCAACGAACTGGTCTATAAAACTGCCGAAGAAAACTCCGAACACAAGGGTATGGGTACCACAATCGTTGTGTTGCAGTTTTACAACAATTCATTTTCACTCGCGCATATTGGCGATTCACGCTGTTATCGAATGCGTGCAGACAAGTTAGAACAAATCACCAAGGATCATTCATTACTGCAGGAACTCATTGACCGGGGCTTTTATACCCCCGAAGAAGCCCGTAATTCGATGAATAAAAACCTGGTTACGCGCGCTTTAGGCATCGATCCAGTCGTCATGCCAGACATTCAGGAAGATATAGTTCTGAAAAATGACATATATTTGCTATGTTCAGATGGATTAACTGATTTAGTTGAAGATGAAGATATATACTTAACTATTAAGCAATTTAGTGCTAATCTAGAAGAAGCTGCCAAGCAATTGATTACAAAGGCAAACCAGAATGGCGGAAAGGACAATATTTCGGTAATGTTGTGCCGAATCGATGATGATTTTTCGTCGAAAATAGGCTGGTTTAAAAAGATTGTTGCTTGGTTCGATGAATAACGGATTACACCCAGTAGAAACATACTCAAGAGGCTGGATAATAAAATGGTCGCAAAACTGATCACGACATCAAGCACGGGCGAAAAAACCGAGTTCGAATTGGTCAATGAAACAACTACTATTGGCCGCAAGCCTGGCAATGATATACAGATCGACAACCTGTCGGTCAGTGGCAGGCATGCCCAGGTCATTACCATACTCGAAGATTCCTTTCTTGAAGATCTCGGCAGCACTAACGGAACCTACGTTAATGGCAAGCTGGTAAAGAAACACGCGCTTGAAAATGGTGACAACATCACTCTGGGCAAGTATCAGATAATCTATCAAAATAGCGCCGGCAGTGGCGAGCAGGATTTTGAGCAAACCATGATTATTCGCCCTGGTGAAGAGGGTATGCCCGAGGAAGCTGGCGGCAAGGAAATTGATAAATCGGTGCAGAAAATATCCGCTGCGATTGCTTCCGAAGCCGCGGCCACGGCAGCTTCACCGATGGCAAACAGGGAAGCCTGCCTGCAACTTTTGAGTGGCGCAAATGCCGGTAAGGAGTTAATACTCACCAAGGCCTTAACAACGATCGGCCAACCCGGCGTGCAGGTTGCCGCAATCACCCGGCGTCCCCAGGGCTTCTTTCTGATTCATGTCGATGGCGGCCCGAATAACAGCGTTCCAAAAGTCGGCGGCTCACCGATTGGATCGAATGCTCATGAATTGAAAAGCCACGACATTATTGAGGTCGCTGGTGTAAAAATGGAATTTTATCTGAAGTAGTTCCTGCCGACTGCTCACTCGAGCTTAAATCCGGGAACAAGCAATGCAACTACAGCGCATTATCCGATTAGTGCTCAGCGCACTGATCCTGTGCGCACTTCTGATTAACACTTCCGGCTTGATTGAATACCCGTTCATCAAGCAGCTAGAGAATTGGACCTACGATGCAAGACTCAATTTTACCCGTTCCGATACGATTGACGACCGCATCGTAATCGTCGATATCGATGAAAATTCACTGGCCGAGGTCGGTCGCTGGCCCTGGAGTCGCGACCGCCTGGCGACATTTGTTGAAAATCTGTTCGGGCTTTACCAGGCCGATGTGGTTGGCTTTGACATCGTATTTGCGGAAAAGGACGAGAGTTCTGGCCTGGAACAATTTGAACGCCTCGCCAGCACCACATTAAAGGATAACAGCACTTACCTGAGGGAACTCGACAGAATTCGTCCAAGCCTGATGCATGATGAAATTTTTGCCGAAAGCCTGATCGGTAAGAATGTTGTCCTGGGATATTATTTTAAAACCAACCTGCAACAGGGGGAGCCAGCTGAAACCGGATCACTGCCACCGTCGCTGACCCGGGTGGACGCGCAATGGGGCGAACGTTTGTTTATTAATCACGCAGTTGGCT
>JAOTXY010000156.1 GCA_029862125.1 Gammaproteobacteria bacterium
CATCGCCTTATCGAGTGAGCGTGGAAGTCGCTTTCTACCGGATTATGGCAATTTGAGTCTCCCGTTATTTAGCTCCAGGGTAGACGGGTCCGTGCCCGTTAGTATCGCTTTTTTTGGTCATCTTAACGATTTTAAGCGGCGAATCATCGGGTTAAAATGGGTTATGATTGGCATTTTTAGGCAATTTTTTTAGTTAAGTCATAGGCAATGTTCAATCTTGTTAAATATCGAGAGCAGCGAGGCGTTTGTATACGGTCTGAAGGCGATGCTCAAAGCGTTCTTGTTTGTACCTTTTGGAGGTGCCGCTTCAGAATCTATCTATTTCTGAGCGCGTATAGGTGTCATCGCCAGCTCGTCGATACGAATCTTCAAGACTATTATTACGGGTCATGAATAAGGGCAAATCTGTCCTTTTGACACCGTTGAGTTTTGTGATTTTCATTTATATTAAGTGGTTTTATAGCCTGTTTTACCGGTCATGTTATAGCTTTCTCCTTCAATAAGAACGACCTCAACTCGATGGAGCAGACGGTCGAGTAATGCGGTAGCCAAGACGCTGTCGTTATTGAATGTCTTTGGCCATTCTTTGAATCTTCGATTGGTCGTAACAATGGTAGAGGCCCGTTCATAGCGTTGTGAGATAACCTGGAAAAGGCTCTCTGCGCCCTGCTGATCAATGTTTAGATATCCGATTTCGTCAATGTGCAGGATTTCGGGCCGGGTGAAATTTCGCAGTTCCTTTGCGAAGCAGTTGGCCTGCTTAGCTGCTTGGAGGTGATTGACGATGTCGCTGGCCTTGCTGTAGAGCACACGATGTCCGTTACTGCAGGCATGATGGGCAAGAGCAATAGCTAAATGAGTTTTGCCAGTTCCGGTTGGGCCGACAAAGATAACATTGCCGCATTCATTGATGAATCGTAGATGAAATAAATCTTGGATCAGTGGCCGGTTGATCGACTGTGGATGAGTCCAATCGAAAGTGTCGAGAGTTTTGATGAAAGGTAATTTAGCATTGGCGATGCGACGTTTGACACTGCGTTCTTCAAGCCGATCGCATTGAGAATTAATCAATTCGGCGATGAAATCTAAATGAGAAATACCATTTCGTGCGGCTTTTTGTGCTGCCTCTTCGCAATGTTCCCGCAAATAGTCGAGTTTAAGGCGTTCGAGATTTTGGTGTAGCAAATCAATCGTTTTCATTGGATACTTACTCCTTATTCTTATTGGTTATAGGTGGCATTTTCCGCTCATAGACATCAAGGCCGGGGTCAGTGAAATCCAGGTCGAGTAAATGCTTATTACGGAATAACTGTAATGGCGAAGTTTCTTTGGAATTGGTTCTGAATTGCAAAATGCTGGCAATATATTCTGCGCTGAATGCATGATGTGATGCAGCGTCTTCAAGCGCGTTTAGCAGGCTGGCGCGATCGTGATATTCAGCCAGGGCAAGTAACTTTCGGACATGTGAAAGCTCGTTAATGGATCGTTGTTGTAATCCCTGGTAGTATGTCAGAGCGGCTTGACCTAATGCTAAGAATCGTTGAACGAGCTTCCGATCTTGACTTTCCTTTCGCCGAAGATTTAACTGAATCCGATGTTCTGGATCAATGATCGGCTCTGCTCGTTTTTCATAACAGCGCAGGTGTCGAGCAATCAGTATAGCGTCGCAATAGACAAGCAGACGGTCAGGCAAGCTGTGTACGGAGACTTTTCCCGGTGCATACTTAGGTGGGACGCTATATCGGTTGCCGTCAAAGTGGAAACATGCCTGCTTGTCGACGCGCTTATCCTGAACGATTGAGCAGTCGTATGGCAGGATAGGAAGAGGCTGCATCGCCGCTTTCTCTGCTTCTTCATAGAATTCAATGGGTCGGCGCTTGGTGGTACGGTGAATTCGGCGATTTGCGGTTTGATCGCACCACATAGTTCCGGCTTCTCGGACCTGGACGAACGGCTCGACAGGTCTGCCGTTCATGAAATTTATTTTGACGAATCCCACTCCGGATTCAACTCTTCCTTTTTGATGGGGACTTCGCTTTGCACAGGCTCTGATTTTGAAGCCGTAGTGGCGTCTGAAGTCATCATACCTCGGATTTGGAATCGGTTCTCCGAAGCGATCATCGCCAAGAATAGCGCATTTGGCTCTATCGACAATGACAGTGGCCGGCACACCGCCGATGGCCTCGAATGCATGCCGATGACACGATAGAAAACACTCCAGGTTTTGGCGTAATATAAACTCGATGAACATGAGTCGACTGTAACCGAGAACCATGACGAAGACATACAGTTTACGGCGTGTATTGCCCACTTCGGTTAGTCCACACTCACCGAAGTCAACTTGAGCCACTTCTCCCGAAGCGAAGATAAGATGATCATAGACCCGACTTTTCCGCGGTCGAATCTTGCGTAGATATTCCTTGACCAGCGTATAGCTGCCCTCGTAGTTGTCTTGCTCATGAAGTTTCTGAAATATTTGCTGTGCGGTGTACCCACTGAATTGAGCAAGCAATTCGGCGATACGATCTTTGTACGGATCAAGCTTGCTGGTTTGAGGTTTTGCCGGGCGGGCGGACTGGTAGTGTTCGCGGCCCATCCACAGCCTGGCGGTTTTCTCTGAGATTCCTACCTGCGAAGCGATTTGTCCAGCGCTGTGCCCATGCTGCTGGAGGGATTTGATGTGATGAAACTGGTGATAGGTGATCATCTGCTACTCCTCCCACTGGCAAGTTTCTCAAAGGCATCCTCGAGTGTTGGTATAGTTACAGGTTCATCAGGAAGGCCGAGCACTTGGTAGAATGGTCGGTCATAGGCGATCAGGCTGTTTTTGACAAGCTCACTACGGACTTGGCTAATGGTACGTTGTGAGAATCCGAGTTCGACGCTGATTCGTTCATCGCCGTACCACGACACTCCGTCGGCATCGGCAACGGTTATCAGAAACAGATACAACGCCAAAGCGTGAGGGCTGCGGCCGCGCAGGTAACCAAGGCGTACCAACTTATGGTCTATCCAGCTGAACTGTTTTGGCACATGCCGTACCCTAGATGGATTTGGGATACGCTTTTTGTTCATGATTTAACTCCTCTATTTATGTCAGACCGCCTATCGATCTGTCATTTAGAGGCCAATATGACAGCCGAATCACAGCTTTCGAACCATATCCCGGACGAAATGCTATCCATTTTATACAAGCAGTTTACGCATAGCCATATCCCCAAATTAGCCTCAGAAAAAACCAAATCCCGGACACGATTTTTCTTCCAGATCCTCCAATGAAGAAAATCCTTTAGGCAGAAGTTCACGGCCAGTCTCCAGGCAACGAGACATGGTTTTTGCAAGATCCTCACCGGCGGTCCCACCAAAAAGGCCGATAACACCCAGGATTACCATCTGCAGGCAAACCAATTGCTTACGGTAGCGGCTCAATTCCAAATGGAGACGAAACTTTTCGCGTCGTCGGCTTTTCTGCTTACGCTGCGACTCGCGTAATGGATCATCGCGTTTTAACGCTGTTCTATACTTTTGGTTGGACGCATTATGACTGGCTCGCTTACATTTGGTCAAGCGCGTGCAGTACTCTTGGTCTTGGGGATGGTATTTATTTGGCGTGAACGGTTCTTGACAACACGGGCAGATCCGCTTTATCATAAGATGTCTCTCCCAGGGTTTTTCCCGACTCCAATCGGGATTGGTTCATTTAGGTCAAACTGGGAGAGACATTTTTTATTCCGATAAGTTCGGATATTTAAACAACACCAGAACATCGTCTTGTGAACACCCCAGAAACTACGAGGCTATATGAGTCTATAGATGGGGGAAGAAGACGCCGAAGAAAAGTTTATAGTTATGAATTGGGGGAAGAAGATGACACCAAGAAAAGTCAAAGAAAAACAATGCTCTACATTGTCTATAGGAAAGTCCCAAGTTGAACAGCCATATGACCGCATTGACAAAGAAGAAGGTTTTCTCGAAAAGAGAAGAAAGTTTCTAATATTTCCCAAGAATATTCTCTAATAATGAAGAAAATCATGAAAAGAAGGTATTAATCCCGAGAGAATCACGGAATTCTATTCTGACACATTACGGTAGTTTTAAAACGCCGCTGTCACGTTCTGAGCT
>JAOTXY010000018.1 GCA_029862125.1 Gammaproteobacteria bacterium
GCGTGTACGAAGGTTGCCACCGGTAAGGAGTTTGGCAGCTTCCGCTTTGCAGAAAACAGACACTCAAATGCGATTTGTCAGGGGCTGAGATCGACCCAATTGGGACGCTGGCCTCATCAAAATGTGCGTCATTCTGATACGTCGGACCGCCGCGTAAGCGGGAATCTTATATCGCGCCGTCATTGCAAGATCCCGATACGTCGGACCGCCGCTTTCGCAGGGATGACGTTCTCAAAGTCTGAAATTTGCCAAAGGTCGACGTCTAGCTCAGTTTCGTGGGGGGACCGCTTTGGAGAATTCGTTGCGCCAGGTCGTGATAATGTTGCCTTGTCAGGGAATTGCTAAATCGATTCACACGTCGAATCATCCTTGAGGGCACACAGGTTCAGGTCGTCAAAATAAACCCCCTGGGAGGTGTCGGAGCCGGAGAAGTCGACGTAAAGCGTAAAGGCCTGAACGGTCGCGGTGCCCTTAGGAGCGGTCGCGATGCCGGTATCCAGGAAAATCCATTCGCCAGCGGGTGTCTGGCTGTTCACTTTATTCGAAGTCCTGGCCAGGGGGGTAGAGCTGCCGGCAGTCTCAACCGTTCCCAGGTCATTGCCAAGAGCGTCGAAGAACGACACTTGAACAATACCGAAAGCTGGCGCCCCCTTGAGTCCAGTGGGCGTTACTCCATACCCGGTCAACTGCCACCGCGAGCCCGGGCCGGCCGGAAACTCCTGGAAGCTGCCGGACACGGTTCCAACGAAATACGGAGGATACGGTACGCTCCGACTGAAACCCCAGTTGAACATAGACTGGCTGCCACTATGCGCTTCATCCGGCGAAAACATACTTTCGTCAAACAGTATCCAGCCGCCTTGATCGGGCGGCAGTTTGAGCTCGAAGCTAGTGTCGCTGAGCAGATTGTCGACGTCGGCATGGGCGGCCCGGGGCGTGGAGATGAGCAGGGTACAAAGTAATGCGGTGCAAAGAACTATTGTTTTATTCTTCATGAGCTGGCCTTCTCTGGATTAAGCGACTCCAACAGAGCATGAGATTCTTAACAATCCACTCTACCGTATCTGGTTGGTTCGTCAAATTGGATCGCGATCAAGTATAAAAAGTATAAGTACCCTGTTTCTACCAGGCAAGCCGACATAACCGGTCGTGATTTTCCGCTTGACGCCGGTTTCGAAAAAACCTGGGTTTAAGCTGGTTTCGGTAAACAGGTATACTGTTCCCCGATTTGCTTATGTTCAATCCCGGACATTTTGGAAAATTTTCAGGTTTAATCGTGAATATCGAATCAGAGACTAAAAGAATTCAGGATTTTGTCGATAAGGGAAATTACCACGCCGCCTATAATATTGCCCTCTCAGGTTTAAATGCCTGTCGTCGGGCCAATGATCAAGCGGGAACGGACCTGTTCATCGATATTATCAGGGGCGTCGTCGACTCGCTGGCCAAGGAGTTTGGCAGTCAGCCGGCGTCGAGGTAAGGCCCACCGAGCAGTAAAACCGCCATGCCGGTACCCGTTGCCAGCACCACGTTGTTAGAACGCCACATAATTAACACCACGCAGGTCATCGCAATCATCTCGCTGATGCTGCCCTGTCTGACGGCTGGCGCCAAAATCGCCATGAAGGCGCAGCCGGGAAGCGCTTCCAGCACGGGTTGTATGCCGCGAATATGGCGCAACTGCAGGCCGATGAAGTAACCCGTTATCCGGGTCAGGTATAAAATCGACGCCATCATTGCGATCGCGATTAAAGTGGCGTTGGTTTCAACCATAAGCGCGGCGCACCTGGATGATTGCGACGATCATGCCTGCAACGACCGAGCCGAGTAAGACCAGGTAGTCTGCCATCCCGAATTCAAACAGGATTAATGCAACAATGCCGGCCACGATCCAGGGTGTGGGTTTCGTTTTCGAGTTCTTGAAAAACAGCATCATCATGGTCGCCAACACCAGCGGACCGGCGAAGTCGACTGCACCGAGATCGAGAGTGGCGAACAGGTGGGCGGCGTTTAATCCCAGGAAGGTCGAACACAGCCAGCTCGTCATCATTGACACACCGTAACCGGTAACATACCCCAGGCGGTCGACTTCGTCGTCCATGCGAAAACTGTTGACGACACCGGGATCGTTTAGCAGGAACAACAATACCAGGCGTCGACGCAGGCTATGACCGTCGAAATGATGTGTCATCGCCATACCCAGCAGCAGGTTACGTGAGCTGACCAGGGTTACCGAAAGCGCGATCGTGCCCAACGGCAAGGGCGCCTGCCAGAATTCCAGCGCCGCGAATTGACCCGAGGCGGTGAAAACCGAAGCGCTCATTAACATCGCCTGCCAGTTTTCGATGCCGATGGCGGCCGCGGCAATACCGAACATTACGCCAAACAAAAAGGTCGAGATGAAATAATCCCCCGATGTGCGAATGCCGAGTAACGCGCTTTGCCAGGTAGACATCAGTCGGCGCGCACCGGGATTTCAATCAGAAGCGGGAGGAACGCCACGCCAACAGGGTTGCGCGACATCAGGTTCGATGTTGTGGGCTGGCTGCTCAAATCGGGAGTCTCGTTGTTGTTGACTGTTTTTCTGCAGCGACGATACCACAGTCGTTGCCAATTTTAGTGAACTTATTTTGCGTCGGTTAAAGGGCCAAATTAGATATACTGCGGCATCGTCAATCGAGCAGAAAACTAAGGAGAACCGGGGATGCATAAATACGACAAAGATGATTTGCCAGGCGGGCTGGAACCCTGGCCGTTCGATAATCCGGCGTCGAATTACAAGATCCTGCGCGGGGCTCCGCATGCGTCGGGTCGGCTCGATCACGGTGCCAATCAAGGTCCACATCGCCTTGGAATCTGGTCCTGTACCGAGGGCGCATTCGAATGCACCGAGCTCGGCGACGAACTGCAAACCATTATTCGCGGGCAGTTGACCCTGACCCGGGTGGGCGGTGAGTCAATCTCATGTGGTCCGGGGGACAGCATCTTTACCCAAAAAGGGGAACGTGTTATCTGGGATATTCATGAACATGTGACCAAGGTGTTTTTTAGCGATCTAACCTGACTGGCAGATGTTCTCTGAACCAAAGATGGAAGCATGATGTCAGACAGTAATCTGTAATCCTTGCCGGGAAACTGCTATTCAAGGAGAAAATTGATTTGAGTCACCATTTTATATCGGCGCTCATGATTTGATTTCATAATGCTGCGACAAATTCGAAAATTTAACCTGGTCATAATTGTAATGGCGTTACTGGGTGGTTGTGCGAGTAAGCCACCCGCGGCCATCAGCAAGATTCCACCCGAAAATCCATCGCTGACGAGAGTGCGAATGGACATAGATAGCTTCATCGGCACGGAGGTGCGCTGGGGCGGGGTGATCAGCAAGGTAGAGAACAGGGCCAGTCATACCTGGATACAGCTGGTTCGTCAAAAGCTGCGTGAAAATGGCAGACCAAGGACAGACGACAGGAGTGACGGTCGCTTCATCGCGAGTTTTGAAGGTTTTGTAGATCCGGTTGTGTACGAGGTTGGCCGGCCACTGACCGTGGTCGGCACTATCGAAGCAAAAACCGAGCGGCCTATCGGTGACTATGACTATTTATTCCCGATAGTTACCGTGGAAGGCTCGTTTTTATGGAAGGCCGCTGCTAAATACCGTGATCCCTACTACCCGCATCCCTACTGGTATTATGATCTCTGGTTTTACCATCCCGGGCCTTACCACCATCACCATCATCGATATCACTGATAAATTCCTTTTATCTGCTAACACGGCAATAAGCCTATTTACTTTGTTGGTAAGAACTGCCGGGCGTATACTTATCTGTTCAAGTGTGCCGGTACCCAATGGGGACAGGTACCTTGCGAAACCGCTCCTCATTGGAACTCCGGTTACACCCCCTGTAACCTGATAGAGGAGAAATTCATGTCTATGCACGAACAGTTTGACGGGCTCTGCAATGCATATGCTGGTGCCGTTGAGGCAGGAGACGCGGAGGCTTTATCCCGCGTGTACACCGAGGATGCGATTCTTCTGACACCTGGAAATGACCCAATCAAAGGACAGCAAGCTATCCGGGAATTCTGGCAAGAAGAATTGGGTGGCGGCTTTAAATTGATGATCAGGGAGCTAGATTTCCAGGATCTGGGAGATACGGCCTACGCAGTCGGCACCTACGAAACCGAGGATGAAAAAGGAAACTGGATTGACGTGATTCAACGCCAGGACGATGGTTCATTGCTGCTTCACAGAGAGTGCTGGAACCTAAATTAATCGGACAGGTTAGTCTGCTTGCCTGAGCAATAGGCTTAGCTCATCGTTAACGATTGCTTCAAGTCGTTGTTTTTCATGCGTGCTGGTAAAGCTGGCCTCAATCGCATTAAAGGTGAATTGGGCAATTTCCCGGGGATTCATTGAATGTGCTGCGGCTACCGCCAGGAAATTATCATTCATGTATCCGCCAAAATAAGCCGGGTCATCCGAATTAATCGTTACACAGAGACCCTTGCGCAGCAATTCGACAATATTATGTTGCGCCATGGAATCAAACACGCGCAGTTTGATATTGGAGAGCGGGCACACGGTGAGTGGCACGCGGTCTGCAATTAACCGCTCCACCAGTGCCGGGTCTTCGACGCAGCGAACGCCGTGATCGATACGCGAGACTTTCAATAATGACAGGGAGTTACTGATATAACTGGCAGGACCTTCCTCCCCGGCATGGGCGACCGTTAAAAAACCTTCTGCCAGCGCACCTTCGAACACGCGCTGAAATTTTTCCGGGGGATTACCTTTTTCCGACGAATCCAGGCCGACCGCGATAATTTTATCCCGATGTGGCAGCGCCTGTTCCAGGGTAGTGAAGGCAGCGGCTTCATCCAGGTGACGCAGGAAACACATAATTAGTCGACTGGTAATTTGAAGATCGACTTCCGCCTGAGCCAGTGCCCGGTGGATGCCGTTTATAATCGTGTCAAATTCGATTCCGCGCTCGGTGTGTGTTTGAGGATCGAAAAAAATCTCGGTATGAACCACGTTGTCTTGCTGGCAACGTAATAAATAGGCCCAGGTGAGATCAAAAAAGTCCTGTTCGTGTATCAGTACATTGGCGCCCTGGTAGTAAATATCCAGAAAGGACTGTAGGTCGGTAAACTCGTAAGCCTCACCAACTTCAGCCTCGGACTCGAACGGAATGCTAACGTTATTGCGTCGCGCCAACTCGAACAGGAGTTCCGGCTCGAGGGTTCCTTCGATATGAAGATGGAGTTCTATCTTGGGTAAAGCCTGAATGAAATCTCGCATACAGAAATCAACAAGTCGCTCCCCACAAACGGCTTTATCAAGATCGGAATTGTCGTTTCATACCCAGGCTAGACTCTTAGATCATCAATGATGACAAGGTTGTCGGTTTCGTAGCCGTCGGGTTCGCAACTGCCATTCATGCCGACTGACTGGCCGATAGCCGGCGATCCACCGAATGAAATGACACTGCCGCCTTCAGTTATGGTTACCGTTAAGATATCCAGGCTTGCTGCCAGGCCAACCACGAGTTGACTGGTTGGCGGCTCGCCACACACCGAAACAGCTTCTTCGAGATCTAAAGTCAGAGAATTAACCTCAACCGACGATATTATACCTGTTATCTGCTCAGTACCGAGTGCGCTCTTATCGACGATGACTAATGCGGCATTCAATTCGGCGTTACTCAGTAGCAGGACACCATCCACCTGTACCGGCAAAGGTATTTTAACATCGAGGGGATCCAGTAATTCACCGGATTTGGATACGACCCGGGTGCCGTTAACATCACCCATAGTTTGCTGGAACACTACAGTGAGTGCGTCACTGGTAATAATCGGACTGCCCGATGAAACCGTCATAGAAAACTGGTTTGAATCTGAATCCACAGACACTGTCCCCTCGACTTGCAGAAAACCGCCTAATTCGGCGACCAGGGCATCCAGTTGCATCAGGGGGTAATGCTCACTATTTTTGTCTTCATCGATATCTGAATCGTCCCAAAACCTGGGCCACCCCACGACGGTAATCTCGAGGCCCAGCTTTTCAAAAGATAACAATTCATCATCAATCGAACGAGGTGCGCCGCTGTGTTGTTGATTATCGAAAAATGCCGCGTCATCACCGAAATGGACCTTGACACAACCCTGGTTATCCATGTTTTCACTGGGGATAGCATCGCAAAGTAACAGCGATCGCTGCCCGGTATTGATTTTAGCGATTTCTCCGGTCAGGCGAACCAGCTTACTATCGAAACTCTGGTCGACGACATCGACGAAAATGACCGGACGGAATTTGTAGCCGTTATTATTGCCGACCACATGGATGGATTTACCTGCATCGATATCCAGTTGCAGGGTTAGCACCTCGTCGGCCATGACGTTGAAGCAATCACGTGCCAGCAGGTCCAGCTTGCCATTACCCGGCAGGTTGGGGTGGTAAGAGCTGCCGTCATCAGCCAGGACCAATTCAAGATCACTAAGAATCAGCCTTATCTTGCAGTATTTTCCGGCAGGCACATCGTCCTTGAAAGCCAGGGGGATTGCCTCATTCCTGAGTCTGAGTAAATCAAATACCTGGGGTGCCCCTGAATAAAGGGTTACGCGTCCATTGTCATCTGAATCCAGCAGTTCCACCTTCACAATCGAAGCATTAATTGAATCAAACAGCGCTGGGTCAGCGGGCATATCGGTTAACAAGATGCCAACGGTACCTTTACCCTGGATGGAGGTATCAATTGAATCTCCATTCCCGCCCCCGCAAGAAACCAGGGATAAAACTAGGCCCGCGCCTAGAAAGAATACTGCGATGCGTTGAATGAATTGAATCATGAAAACTCTCGACTAAAAAAGATTAATTTGGGATAAATGTACCAAAATTAGTAAGGATTAGGAACAAAAACCTTCTTAAAAAGTCATTATTTTGACTATCGGCCGTATTGAATGCATTTGGATTAAAGCGAAATTCAAGTGTTGGCTTATTTCCTTGTTTCATCCTGAATTCCGGTATTTGAGCGTCCGCTATCGGTAAAAACACGTTCGATATCAAATTGTTATAATACCGCTCCAGAACAAAAATATCGGGAGTCGGGAATGTCTGGCAATAAGGACATCGAGTATACGGCCGAGTTTATTACCAAGTTACAGGTTGCCTTTGGGAAGGGGTTTCTGTCTCCCGGCGGAATGGAGGAGGTCGCCAAGATACTGGAAGGTATTGACCTGGGCGGTAAAGAGGTGCTCGACATAGGCGTGGGAATAGGGGGTCCAGCCTGTCTCCTGGTAACCCATCACGGCGCCGGGAAAGTGACGGGCATAGACGTGGAGGAACCGGTACTCGAGGAAGCACAGGCAACGGTTTCTGCCCAGAATCTGCAACATCAGATCGAACTGCAACTGGTAACACCCGGCCCGCTACCCTTTGGTGATGCTCGCTTTGACATTGTATTCAGCAAGGATTCGATTATTCATATTCCGGACAAAGAGGCACTTTTCAGCGAAGTTTTTCGTGTGCTCAGGCCCGGTGGATGGCTGGTAATGAGTGACTGGTACTGCAGCGAAGCCCCGTTCACGGAAGAGATGTCAAGCTGGGTGGAGAGAACTGGATTAAGTTTTGCGATGACACCGATTGGAAATGACGGTTCGTTACTTGAGAAGGTGGGATTTTTGGAGACCGCTATACTGGACCGAAACGAGTGGTTTGCAGATTTTTCAACGAAATTGGTTAGTCAAATGGGCGGACCGGCCTACAGTTACGTGGTCGCCACTCTGGGACAGGAGGGCGCAGATGACTGGTTGTCCCGGGCAAAGGCAAGAGCGGTTGTGTCGGCACAGGGTCAACTGCGGCCAGGCCATATCCGGGGGCGCAAGCCGGCATGATCCAGACCAGGTAAACCTGAAACTCCATTTACCCGGTATGAGACGATGGATACCTAATCTATTCAAGATTTTCGTAGATAAATGATCTAAGTCCTTGAATGTAAGTCATTCCACTGACAATAAATCCGTCATTATGCCCGCCACGCATTTCTAAAAACTGTTTGTTTTCAGGCGCAGCATCGAAAATTTCAAGGCCTTCGTCGAAAGGAATGATGTCATCATTGCTGCTGTGTGCGACCAGAACTGGACAGGAAATGTTTTTCACATTTTCCTTCGTGTCATAGCTGAAAACAGCCAGCCAACGCACCGGTAAAAAAGGGTAAAGCCGTTTTGCCATGGACGGTACCGAGGTGAAACCGGATTCTATAATCAATGCCGCCGGGGTGTGCTTGGCGGCCAGCCAGGTAGCAATTGATGCGCCTAATGATCGACCAAAGATGATGATTTGTTTGGTGCTGATGCCGCGGATCTCGGTCAGGTATTTCCAGGCGGCCTTCGCATCGCGGTAAGTACCTTGTTCCGAAACTTTTCCCTCGCTTTGCCCGTAACCCCGATAATCAATAATAAAAACGTTTAGCCCGAGCTTATGAAATACATTTATCGACTCTAATCGGTGAGATATATTGCCTGCATTGCCATGAAAAAACAGCAGGGTCCCTTTTGCGGTTTCATTTGGAATGAACCAGCCGTGCAATTTAATATTATCCTCGGTCAATAATTCAACATCCTGGTAGGCGAGACCGATCTCCCTGGGCGTAACATCGAGTGTCCTGCCCGGCATGTTCGGGTAATAAATCAGGCTCGACTGCCTGAAATAAATAAACGCTGTCAGTACGGCATAAATACAAACGCCGATTAGTAACAGTTTCCAGATACTGGCCATTTCAAACTTTATTCAACCGGGTGCACGGGCAATAGTATCCGACAAAGCTGCCATTTAACCAGTTTAGAACGGCTTTAGTGAGCCAGCATGCTGGTGTTTAAAGTCTTGTTGCTTCCCGGTAAAGGTATGCTTACTGGCAGGGGATACTGGAGTATCATTAAGCGTAAGCCTTACCCACAGGTCTCAGATCAACAGGGCGGACCGATGCAAATCTGGACTCAAGCTAGTGAAATGGCGGCGCAGACGCCGCATCAGCGGAATCGATATGTTGATTTCCTGAGGGCGGTCTCGATCCTGATCGTTATTCTCGGTCACTGGTTGATTACGACCGCTTATTTCGTCGATGGCGAATTGACAAGCGAGCACCTGTTTAAAATTCAACCCCAAACACAGTGGCTTACCTGGATATTCCAGGTTATGCCGATTTTTTTTATTGTCGGTGGTTACTCGAACGCCGTTTCTCTCGAGAGTGCGCAGCGTAAGGGCATTAAATATGGAGGCTGGCTGGCCGGACGCCTGCAACGGCTGGTCACGCCACTTCTCGTCTTGCTTGTCGTATGGGCCGCTATTGCAGTAATCATGAGTTATTTCGAGGTCAGTCCGAAGCTTATTCAGCTGGCTTCGCGGGCTTCCCTGATCCCGACCTGGTTTCTCGCAATATATATTATGGTGGTCATACTCGCTCCGCTCACCTACCGCTTATGGCAACGCCTGGGCTTTGCTTCATTCTGGATCCTGGTAGCGCTCGCGGTTCTCATGGACATCGCTTTTTTTGGCGCCGGGCTGCGCTGGCCAGGCTGGAGTAATTACTTCTGGGTCTGGCTCGCGATACACAACCTGGGTTATGCGTGGCGGGATGGGCGCATGGGTAAACCCGGCCAACTGCTGATAATGTCGCTGCTTGCAATTGCGACGATATGGGTCCTGGTTTTTCCTGGTCCATACCCGCTGGCAATGGTTGGTTCTCCGGATCAAACCCTGTCCAATACTACACCGCCTAAAGTTATCCTGTTGGCGCTTGGGATATTTCAGTTTGGTCTGTTGCTGGCGGTCGAGAAACCCATGCGGCAGGCCTTGATGAATTTGCGTTTATGGACTGCGACCGTGCTGGTAAACAGCATGATCATGACCGTATACCTGTGGCACATAACGGTAATGATTGTTTTCATCGGACTGCTTTACCTGGCGGGTGGAGCGGGACTGGGTTTAGAGCCGGGCACGACAAGCTGGTGGCTTTCGCGTCCTCTATGGATGGCGGTTCTGCTTGTATTGTTGTTGCCACTGACCTTGCTGCTATCGCCGCTGGAGCGGATTTCACGCAGCCCCAATTTATCCAACACTTCGCCGTTACGCCAGGTAACCGGTGCCATGATGATCTGCCTGGGGGTAGCACTGCTGGCATTGTTTGGCTTTGGCGGGGGACCGCTACCCCGACTCGATCTCGCCGCCCTGGCGCTGATTGCTGTTGGCGCAGGCGTTAGCGGCGTGCTATCGGGTTTGAAGTAAGGCAACTGTCATACGGGTCGTTGCCGAGTTGGCACTTTGGGTTATGCCTAAAAGTGAAAGTACCCGTTGACATATGCACCGTCGTACTCGATATCGGTGTCGAGGTCATCGGCGTCGTCCAGTTCCAGCGAAAAAGTCTTCACGCCTCCTTCGATACCTAGTCCACTATCTGACTCATAACCCAGTTTAAGGGTCAGGTCATCGGCGCTACTATCATCGATACTAAAACTGCTGATATCGGCACCGACGTAGAACCCGCTAAACGGCAAGTCAAACCTGGCAGACAGGTAAAGTAACGGCAAGGTTTCGTCGATGTCAATGCTGCTGGTAGCAGTATTGGTGCTCCCGACCATCGATACCTTTCCGTCAAAACGTTTCAGGTCGAGACCAACATCGAGGTTTACCCAGTTATCCAGTACTTCGTAGTACAAAACGATGTCGTCATGCGATAAATCGAAGGTCGAGCGAACCGTTTCGCCTGCAGTATAGGTTTCTCCCTCGAAGGTAATATCACCACTCAGCGCGCTCCTACCATCGCTATCAAGATCGATGTTTTGATACCTGATATTCGGTAGAATGGGAATTGGATGCTCCAGGCTTAAAACCAACGATGATTGTGAAGGGTCATCAATATCCAGGTCGTCAGACAGGTCAATATCAGATTCGCCATCACTGTTAAAGTCGCCGGACAGGCTTGGCGCCCAGTAGGCTGCTCCAATACTAAACCCGACAAAATCTGCGTGAGCCGGGATTGAGAATTGCAATGCCAAAGCTGCAATAGCCAGGATGTTGAGGGAAGATTTCATTTGAGTAAGCACCATGTGATTAATTCGATTAACGACTAATTCAAATTATAGTTTAAGAAATCGGGTATTGCTTTTTAATGGTAGCGCAAAATTAATCGGGAGTATTATCAACTCAAGCAATTCGACGCTTGATATTTGGCCGCTCTGGGGCGTCATCAGGCGGTTAATCGATGCTGGTGAAGATGCTGGTAGTGTGGCAGTACGGTATCGTAAATTTCCCTGACTCGATCCGGCGCTTCGGAGATATCGATGTATTGCCTGGGCTGCGCCTTCAGCCCGTCGGAGCCACGCAGGTTGGCATGCCACGAGCCACCGTCATACCAGCTTACCTCGTCGCGTGCACCAGGGTCCCAGCTGAGCGCGGACTTGATGTAAGGGATGCCTACTGCATTGCAGTAGGCCGCGACGATTCCATGCGGGTTTTCGAGCAGATCATCACTGTCGATAACCGGTGGCGTATGGCCGAGCATATCGGTGAGCCGATCGAATAGCGCGCGCTGCTCGACAATAGCAATTTCCTTCAGCACGAAATCGGGCCAGTGCTTGTACATCGAGGTGGCGACCTTGGCCGGGTCGCGGATCAGAAAACTGTGATTGAAGTGACCCAGAAATTCGTTGCTCCACAGGTGTTCGATGTAGTGCGGGAAGTCCTTCGAGAAAGTCGGACCTTTTTCGGCAGCCGATTTTAATTCCTGCCACACGCTATCGAAAGTGAGGCCTTGCGTGCGTGGAGTATCCGGCTTGATGCGCGGCCAGCGTGCATCTTCACCCTGGTACCAGGCTTCGCCAAAGGGTTCGTGGAAGCAGGTCATATCGCCGCGCATACGCATCATCCATTCGAACGCGGTCGAGGTGGAACGCGGCGTGGCCCAGAGTGCCAGTATCTTGTGCATGGACGGGGACCTATTGCAGGGAGGAGAGCAATTGCCCGTGACGACCAATCGGAGCCGTGCCGAGCGATTTATAAATGCGCCAGTAAAGCGCGGTATCGGACGACACGATCGGTATGCCGACTGCGGCCTCGAGATCACGGTCCAACGAGACGATGCGCTGCGGCAAGCCGTCGGCCCGGCGAAAGTTGGGCATACCGTTAACCACGATTGCGTCGATATCGGGCGCCTGTTCGACGACATATTCCATCGACCTTTGCGCCAGGTCACCGTCGAAGATCCAGATGCAGTCGTTGCATTCCTGCTGGGTTTTGAAGAAGCCCATGTCGGCGAAATTGGCGTAATAAACCAGGTCGAACCCGGCTTCCTTCAAAAAGCGGGCGTAACCGTCGCGCCAGTCAGGCCAGTAATAAACCGAGTTCAGGGCTATTCGTTGTGCGCCCATGTCACGCAATGCCTCGACCACGCAATAGCCCGCCATGTGAAACGGGGTTTCGTAGCTGTCGCCGATACGGTTGCAGATATCGTTGATTTCATCCGGGGTTGTTCCCTGGCAATGCACCCAGTTGGTTCCGACCTGGCCGCAGACATCGGCACCATTGTTCGACATGCAGTGCACGAATTCTTCGAGCAGGTGAAAGTTATCGACGCGTTGCGTTAGTTGGTGTTCGTATTCGGGGACGTGCAGCATGCGACCATGGGCACCGACATTGTCGGCACTGATGCGCAGAAAATCACTCGGCGCTGCATCGAAGTCATGCGGCGGCGAGGTAAAGCCCACCTGGTAGGTGAAAAGCTTGTTTTTGAGAATTTTCCAGCGTTCCGGTTTCATCGCATAGGCACCTATGATCTGTCAACCGGATGATTTATATCCTCGGGTTGCGACCAGGGCAAGTCATTTTGCGCAGGAATAAAAAAAGCCAGGCAGAAAGCCTGGCTTTTAATCAAAACTGATTTACCGAGTAGCTCGGCAATTCAACTAGATAGGAGTGATATTCTCAGCTTGAGGACCTTTCTGGCCGTCGGTGACTGTGAATTCAACTTGCTGTCCTTCTGTCAGGGTCTTGAAGCCCGTGCCCTGAATAGCACTGAAATGTGCGAAAACGTCGGGGCCTGATTCACGCTCAATAAAACCAAAACCTTTAGCTTCGTTGAACCATTTTACTTTACCGGTTGTCTTGTCAGACATAATGTGTACCTATTTAAAAATAATAATAAAAAACCTTTGTGCAAGGCGATGTCGCCGGAAACCAGGCTATAACTTTATTGACTACAGAACGAGAGAACACGGAATTACTTCGAAGAGAGGGAATAAATTTTAGACATAGATTCAAGCAGAACTGGAATATATACGCAAATAGAGCAATGTCAACCCGTTTATGGGGCTTAATTCGGTGATTTTTTATTTGCTGTAGTCGCGTTCTACCAGCGCAATGCGCGTCATATAGGTCGAATACCATTTATCCATACCCAGTTTTTGCGCCTCGAGATGTTCCGCATGAGCCTTCCATTTTTTAATCGACTCGAGGTCGGACCAGTAAGAAATCGTAATGCCCAGCTCTTCGCGCGCCGATTCGACGCCGAGAAAACCGGGTTGCAGAGCTGCCAGTTCGACCATGCGGGCGGCGGTTTCGGCATAGCCTTCGATATCGTCGTTGCGCAGCGATGAAAAAATTACCGCGTAGTAGGGTGGTTCGGGAGTATTGGCAATCAGGGTCATGATGGTTCCGCTAGGTAAGGGACTAACAATCCAGTAATTCAGCCAGCTGCACGATGCTGGTCGCGTGCAATGTATTCGCGGACCACGGTGCGACATTCTTGGGCTTGTTGTGGCCGTATTCGAAGGGGCGTTCGATGTAGGCGGTTTCAAGCCCGCAGCAACGAGCAGCTTCGAGATCACTGTGATGAGCTGCGGCGAACATGACCTGGCCCGGTTCGGCGGCAAATGTGCGTACCACGCCGTGGTAGGTGTCGGGATGCGGTTTGTACTTATTAAAATTCTCGGCGCTTAAAATGCAGTCCCAGGGAATGCCAGCATGTTTGGCCATCTCGGTCAGCAGCCCGATGTTGCCGTTGGACAGCGAGCAGATGATAAAGCGCGATTTCAGGCGCGTAAGCCCCTCGACCGAATCGGCCCAGGGGTCGAGCCGATGCCATACCAGGTTCAGATGTTGGCGTTCCTGTTCGGGCAATGAATCAAGTCCGAAATCAGTCAATACTTTATCGAGAATGCGGCGATGCAAAGCATCCAGGATTACCCATTCACCCTTATCCATGACCTCGCGCATCGCAGGCTTGTAACCGGCACGCCAGGCGAGCGCGAATTTACCGGGATCCACACCCAGGTTCATGTCGGCTACCTCACGTGAAACCGAACCGTGCCAGTCGACCACGGTACCGAAGACATCAAAGGCAATGACTTTAACCTTAGCAGCAATATCACTCATCAATTGTGGTCCCATTTTCTTTCTTCTATAAACTCGATTTCGGCAATAATCGTCGCCTGTGCCGGAACCCTGCCGGGAATCCCGGTTTCGCCGTAAGCCAGGTGCGGTGAAATTTTCAATTTGCGCTTGCCGCCGATGCGCATGCCCTCGATGCCCTGGAACAAGCCCGCAAACAGGTTTTCACGATCGATGCGTAAATCAGTCAACAGCGTTTCACCGTCGTCTTCGAGTCGAGCGCGATCGATCAGGCCCCAGGGACGTTCCCAGCGAATCGGTTCACCTTTATTCAGCCACATTTTTAAACGAACCTGGTAAACATGCTGACGTTCGACCGCTGCACCGTCACCTGGCGTATCCGCTAAGACTTTTATTCCGGAGCGGGGCACCAGCAATTACCCGAAGCTCGAGGTCTGGCGCAGGTCGCCCGCCTGCCACAGGTAGTAAACAACGAGACTTTGATCAGTGGTGCGAAAACCGTGTGGCGAATTCGATTCGACATATACCACGTCGCCCACACCAAGCCAGGCTTCTTCGGCAGCGCCAATTTTGAACTCCGCTGCTCCTGCAACAACGATGTAAATCTCTTCGGCCTGGTGCTGATGGCGGGGGTACAGGATACCTGGCCCCCAGATGCCAATCCCGGCGCGAATACGGTCGCTGATGAACGGACCCCGCTTGCCGATAATTTCGGCGAAAGCATAGCCTTCGAGCATCGAGTCCGGAACCACGTCATCCTCTTTTTTATAGCTTTGCTCCCAGTGCAGGCGGTTTTTATGCTGCTCGAAGGTTTCCACCAGTTCGCGGGTCTGCTGGTCTGTGTTGGCGATAGCTTCAACCAGGAAATCGGCGGCGGGCAAATAGGCGGGTTCGATCGAGATCCAGTCGTCGCCCCAGTTTTGCACTGAATCCCTGAACTTTTGCACGGCAGGATGCGGATGCAATAGTGCAAAATCGCAGACTGCATCGAGCAGTTCCAGGTCATTAATTTGCACGCTCATATCCACTCCTGGGTTTTCAGCAGCAGCGTAAGCCCGACCGTAATCATCACGCAAGCCGCGAGGATATTGATTGCGCGAATCGCGCGCGTGTTTTTGAAAACCGTCCGCGCCCGGTCGGCGAGGTAGGCGTAAAAAATTTTGGCGCCACCGACCCCGATTGTCGCGATCACGATTATGATCAGCGTGTCGGCCATGGTCATGCGCGTGAGGTCGATAAAAGCGGGGAAAAATCCGAGGTAAAACAGGATTGCTTTCTGATCACCCAGCGTGATTAGAAATCCGGTTAAAAAACTCGAGCTGCGCGAAGATTGTTTAATTTCATCAGGTTTATGCGCTTTAGCGTCTGCGCGCCAAAGCGATATCCCCAGCCAGACCAGGTAAGCACCCCCGAGGTATTGAACCAGCTTGAATTGCGCGCCCATCAGTTCGGCGACGATGGCCAGGCCGTAAACCGCAACCAGTATAAACAGAATATCCGCCGCGACGATGCCAAGCGCGGTGAGTACGCCATGAGTGAAGCCAAATGCCGCGGAGCGTGCGGTTACGGCGAGCACGCTGACGCTTGGAATAATAGCCAGCACGATCAGTGCTCCGAGCAAAGCGCTAATGCTGGCCAGCGAAAGGGTCGATTCCAGCTCGATACTCCTGTACAAGTTGTTTTATGGGCACTCGTCCCGGGTTTGTCCCTAGTCGAGGCGGGTCATATCCTGCCCACAACACATCGGGGATTTGATCATGCCATGCCCGTCAGGACACTTTGATACCTGTATTTCATCACCGCTATCGGCAGTAATACTGCCGTGTTCGAGTTCCTTGTCGCAGCTACCGCAAGTCATGGTACCGATAGTCATGCCGCAGGCTTCACATTTATAGACTGCCATTGTTTTTCCCCCCGTAGTTTTGAGTGTTAGAGTTTACCAGTTCATACCATCGATTACCGCTGCTTCGCGGAGAATTTCGAATTGGAAATTATTGATCCCTCGAGATCAGCCATGCCGCGTGATAATTTTATCCAGCTGATCGGCAAAGGCTTTGCGGTCACTATGGTTTAAAGGTGCCTGGCCACCCGAATCGATGCCGCTGGAACGTAACGATTCCATCAAATCCCGCATCGTCAGCCGTGCCTTAATGTTATCGGCGGTAAACAGCTCGCCACGCGGGCTCAGAGCCTGCCCTTTATTTTCGATGATTTCGGCGGCCAGTGGAATATCGCTGGTGATCACCAGGTCGCCTGCAGCAAGGCGATTGACGATTTCATTGTCTGCGACATCGAATCCTGATTTTACCCGGAGGAAACTGATGTGGCGCGATGGCTTGACCGGTATATCGTGATTCGCGATCAATGTCAGCGCGATTCCGGTGCGTTCGGCGGCGCGGAACAGGATTTCCTTGATTGGATTCGGGCAGGCGTCGGCATCAACCCAGATTTTCATGTTAACCCCAATTACTTGAGTCTGGCGCTATCACGCCCGGCCTCGTACTGGGGCAGGTTGTCTTCGGGATGCGCCCATTTAGCGCCGGAGGCAACGTAGATATGCGCGTCGGGGCGTACCGGAACCTCATCGTCGAAGCAGCCTAGCGAAATTTCGACCAGATCCGGATCCGCGTTGGGGCTGGCAAACATAAGGCTTGATCCGCAGTTTGAGCAGAACGAGCGCGTGGTTCCATTGTCGGCGGTATAGCCCTTGAGTAATTCCTCCCCGGCAATCCAGCGAAAATTTGCACGGCGCGCTTCGGCAAGGGTCGCAAAGGCAGCGCCGTGAAACTTGCGGCACATCGAGCAATGGCAGCTGCCGGTCTGCGGCTCGAATTCATCGACCTCGAATCGGATCGCATTGCATAAACAACTGCCCTGGTAAGGTCCTGGCATTAGTTCCTCCTCATGGATTGTATTTTTCCGCGCTATCGACGATTCCGAGATAGAGCTGCGTATCGTACTCGAAATCGATCCTGCCGTTGAGCGCAAACTGGTCAAACAGGTTAACCAGTTCGGTAACCAGCGGAATGTATTGTGGTGAATCTTCAGCGGGGCAGTAGGACGATGATTTTAATCGGCCGATCAGCCCGGCAAAGTCAAGCGACTGGCTATTGTCGAAGTGCAATAACTCCATGCTTCCAGCCTTAAAAAAGCCTGCAATGTCGTTTGCATCGAGGTTCATATGATTTACCTGGTCGTATTCGGGTGCGTATTCGCGCAGAATGGCATCGTAAGCCTGTTGAAACGGTTCGCTGACTGCACGCTTGTTCCAGATCAGTGCAAGCCTGCCACTGGGCTTGAGAATTCTCTGGAACTCGGCCTTTGCTGCCGCGTTACAAAACCAGTGCAATGCCTGTGCCGAGGTTACCAGGTTGACTGAGTCGTCTTCCAGGCCGGTTTGTTCAGCCGCTCCATCAATACTGGTAAACAGTGAATAATCTGCAAGCGCGGCTTCCGCGGCAAGGCGCATGTTGGTGTTGGGCTCGACGCCTAATACCCGAAGACCATGATCGAGCAGTAGCCGCGTAAATATACCGGTGCCCGAGCCGACGTCGGCAACTATAGCGTCCTTATCAAGCCCGGTCTTCTCAAGCAGCGTTGAGACCAACGCCGGGGGATATCCGGGGCGATACTTTTGATAGGCTTCGACGCGGTCCGAGAATCTCCGGGTTGAATCAGTCATCGATAGGTCATGTTGGATATAAGAGATATGGCTTAAGGTCAAGCACGATCGATTTGAGCCAGCAATTGCCGGGCTAACTGTTCCATGCGTTCGAGCCCGACGTCGGCCTTTTGCAGGAACTCGATGTCGAAGCCGTCTGGATCGGCCCAGTATCGACCCTTGATGTCACAGCGCTTGGCAAGTTTCAATAATCCGAGATCGGTCAGCTTGAAACTCAGTTCGGTCCACATTTCGCTCAGTGCTGCTTCCTGCTTGTGATCTTGATTCTTGGTGTCATTCAGCAGTCGCACGTAGGCTTGCGTGTGCCGGGCGGCGATGACGACGGCGCGCAATGCTTCTATCGACCGGCGTTGACGTGCGCTGTTGGCACGATTCAGGTTGGTAAGCCATTGCTTGAGGTGCTTGATGAGCTCCCACAGGCCGATGTCGGTGATGACAGCCATGTCAGATCCAGACCTGGTTATGTTTCATTTGAATGCCATTCGTTAAACACCTGATTGATCAAATTTCCGGGTTGGTTACACTAGCGATTCTGTACCTTGTTCGAGGCTGATATAACAGTCTTTTCGAAACGGTGGAGCACATACGGCGTAGAATATTAGATCCCCTTTGCCGGTGTTGGTAATTCTTTGCGCGACGTCAGCCGGTATGCGAACCACGTCGCCCGGTAACACATCGATTGGTTCCAGGTCATCGACTTCAACCCGCCCCTGTCCGGAGACGATTATATAGCGTTCCGATATGTGTTCCAGTTTATGCCAGGCAGTGGTCACGCCTGGTTCAACCCTGGCGCGTGCAATTGAAACCAACTCGTCGCCCGGGTCGTTTGCAACTTCGGTAATATGGCAGCGCTCGTTGGTTTCGAATTCAACAGCCGCGCTGGCCGGTTTCACTTCTGGCTGCATGGGCACCTCCGTCAAATTTGGTTCTCAGCATACTGACTGTGCGGACAGATTTGCAATACTTATCATTTGCGGCCTGCCTGGATTATCCGGATACTCGCAACAACGATGACTTGAGGAGATTTAGGTGACAACCAGACCTGGATTAGTGTCGTGGCATGAATTACGGCTGCAACTGTCTGCGGTTCTACCGGATGAAAATCGGTCGCTCGGTATTCCACCGGCCTGTTATGCAGACGATGAATTACTGGCCCTCGAACAGAACGCTGTTTTTCATCACGGTTGGGTCGGTCTAGGTCGGGCAGATCGCTGGGCCGATACCGGGGATTATTCTGCCATCGATATCGGTGGTGTCCCGCTCATCGTGATGCGTAGCAAGTCGGGTGCGTTGAAAGTATTTGCCAACTCCTGCCGGCATCGCGGCAGTCAGTTGCTCAGCGGTGACGGCAACTGTAAAAAGATCAAGTGCCCGTTTCACTGGTGGACTTACGATCTCGACGGTCGGCTCAAGGTTTATCCGCGCATGGAAAACGCGGTGGATTTCGATCCCGATAAATTTGGCCTGGTCGAGTTTGCGGTGGCGGTCGAACATGGATTTGTGTTTACCAGTTTTGAGGATCAACCCCCGGCGATTGCTGAATGGTTGGGCGACTTTGACAGGTTTCATCAACCCTGGGGAATAAATCACTGGAAGACGACACGAGTGCGCGAATTCGAAGTCGACTGCAACTGGAAAACTTTCATTGAAGTGTTTAACGAGTATTACCATCTCCCAATGGTGCATCCTGAATCCATCAACTGGTTGTATCCGGAGCCGGATGCCGTAGATGCCGTAAGCGGCCAGTATGCGACCCAGTTCGGAGCAACCGAAGGTGCTGCGGCGCTGATGCAAGATACCCAGCAGTACGCTTTGCCAACCGCACGAGGGCTGCAGGGTCGCGAAGCCAGGGGCACGCGCTATACCTGGATTTATCCCAACCTGACATTTGCGTTGTCGCAGGACTCGATGTGGATGTACCAGGCGTTTCCGTTATCAGCTAATCGCTGCCGGGCGATACAGACGATTTGCTTTCCGACAGAGTCGGTGGCACTCGACGATTTTTCCGAACGTGCCGAATATTATTATCAGCGCATCGATGCGGCACTCGATGAAGATCTGCCGTTTCTGCTGAGACAGCAACTTGGGTTGAATTCGAAGTTTGCACTACAGGGTCGGTTTGGGGCGCTGGAGCCGAGCGTCGGCAAGTTTGCCTACTGGTATTCGCAACAAATGTTGAAACAACTCAGTTTGACTTAGCCAGGCCTGATGACCATTTTCTAGTATGATTGCCGCAAAGCAGCTGTAACTACTGCGAGCTGTTGGATTTCTTCTGGCGCTCTTCTTCGAGGCCAGCTTTTGCGGACTGAAAAAAATCGGTTACCAGCATTAGACAAACCGAAATCACGATAATCGCAAACGGAATCGTACCGATCGATTCAGCCAACCCGAGGGTAAAAGCGAGGAACATGGCGACGCCGATTGCTCCGGTGATAATGTTGTCCATGTCGTTTTCTCTCAGTTAAGCGATATAGTATAAGGAAAATTAGTCGTTCAGTATATCCAGCAACCAGCGCGTGCAGCGAAACAACCGCGCATCGTCATTTTTCGCGCCAACCACCTGGACTCCGATCGGCAAACCTTCGGCGCTTTGCAACAGGGGGACATTGATTGCGGGTGTGCCGCAGAATGTCCAGATCGTATTCATCACCGGGCTGCCGGTCGCATCAAGACCGACCGGGGCCGGGCCCGGAGTGGCGGGTGTCAGGATGGCGTCGTATTCGTCGAAAATTTCCTCGAGAAAAGCATCGTAATCCAGCATTTTGGCAAGCGCGTTGTCGTAGTCACCCGCACTAACCTGTTGCCCGCGCTCGATCATTTCGCGCAGTACCTCGCTCAATTCCGCTTTACCACGTTCATATTCATCGGCAAAATTGCGCGCCAGGTCGGCTTCCATCACCTTGCGATGATCCTCGTGTAATTCGGCGAAAGGGGCTGGCAGATCGACAATATCGACCGTCTTTTGCCGGCGTTCATTAACCGCGTCGATCAATTCGCGCAGCCCGTCCTTGGTTTCCTGTTCGACCTGTTCCCATACCGGGCTGCGCACGAATGCGAAGTGCTGCTCGGCCGGGACCTGCTGGTTCAGGACCTTGCCGATGCAGGGCGGGGCGATCGGAGCCATCGCGGGATCCTGTCCGTCGAAGCGCATCAATACATCGGCGATTAGTGCCAGGTCTTCGAGGTTGCGTGCAAACACGCCAACGGTATCCAGTGGCGGCGATTGTTGCAGCACGCCATGGCAGGAAATGCGTGCAAAACTGGGCTTGAAACCATAGACGCCGCAGTAGGAAGCCGGTCGGATGACCGATCCATTGGTCTGAGTGCCGACAGAGAGCGCGATCATGGCCGCTGATACCGCCGCCGCGGAGCCGCTCGACGAGCCACCCGGGGTATGTTCGGGATTGTGTGGATTACGGGTTTTACCGGGCGAGTAAACGGCCATTTCAGTCGACACGGTTTTACCGAGTATGATGGCACCGGCCTCTTTCAGCAGCGACACCAGGGTCGCGTCCCGTGTTGGCTGGCGTCCTTGATGCAGTACCGTGCCACGCTCGGTGGGGTAGTCGGCGGTATCGATAATGTCCTTGATTCCGATTGGCAGCCCGTGAAGAGGGCCTATCTGCAGGCCACTGCGGCGAAATTCGTCGGCCGCGCGTGCCTGTGCCATCGCCTGGTCCCGGTCGAGGTGCGCCCAGGCCGCGATCGAATCCTCGAGTTCGTCGATACGCGTGAAACAGGCTGCAACCAGTTCCTGCGAGTCCAGCAGCCCGCTTTCGATTGCCTTGCGGGCGTCGCTGGCGCTGAGCAGGTTTGCCACGGCCGGGTCGAATTTATCCATGCCTTGTACGCCGTGTTTGCAGACTATCCGGGACCAAACAGGTAGACCGGCAGCCACAGCGCGATTCCGGGGAAGTTATACAGCAGTACCATCGAGAAAATGATGATCACCAGGTAAGGCATAATGCCGCGGAAAATATCCAGTAACTGAATATGCGGTGGCGCCACGCCTTTCAGGTAATAGGCCGCCATCGCCATCGGTGGTGTCAGGAACGAGGTTTGCAGGTTCAAGGCTACGAGGATGCCGAAAAACAGAGGTTCAACATTGAAGGTTTCCAGCATCGGCAGAAAGATTGGCACGAAAATAATGATAATTTCGGTCCACTCCAGCGGCCACCCGAGCAGGAAAATAATGGATTGCGCGAGTATCAGGAATCCTACCGTTCCCAGGTCCAGTGACAATACCCATTCGTTAATCAGTTCGTGACCACCGAGGTAGGAGAACACCGAGGCGAAAGTCCACGAGCCCACGAACAGCCAACACACCATCGCCGAAGTCTTGGCGGTCAGGTAAACTGCCTGCTTTAATCGTTCCCAGCTGAGTGCGCGATAGCAAACTGCCAGAAACAGTCCGCCGAATGCGCCGACACCCGCGGCTTCGGCCGGTGTCGCAAGACCCATTAAAATAGCCCCGAGCACGCTCATGATCAACAGTGCCAGGGGTACAAACGAGGTGATCAATTCCCAGGCAATCCTGCCGAAGGACGGGACTTCCTCCTCACTGGGCTTTGGCGCTAAACCTGGATTGAGGGTCGCTCGCCCAACCACGTAAACCATGTACAGTCCGGCCAGCAGCAACCCCGGGAACATGGCTGCGGCGTAGAGGCGCAGCGGTGATATTTCGGCAATTGCCGAGTAGACGATCAGCATGATCGACGGTGGAATCAGGATGCCAAGACAACCCCCGGCGCAGATGACGCCGGCGGCGAAACTCTCGTCGTAATTTGCCTTCAACATTGCCGGGAACGCAAGCATTCCCATCAACGTAACCACCGCTCCGATGATGCCCGAAGCGGTTGCGAATATGGCGCAGGTAAACAGCGCTGCAACCGCCATGGACCCCGGTAAGTGACGCGCGGCCAGTTGAATACTGAAAAACAGGCGATTGACTATGTTGGCCCGTTCGACCACATAGCCCATAAACAAGAAGAGTGGGACGGCCACCAGTACGTCGTTGGACATGACCGAAAAGGTATTCTGCACGAATAAATCGAATATCCGATTGTCGAATATGGTTTGCATGCGCTCGACGTCGTAATAGGCGTAGTAGCCGAAGCCGAGGCCCATCGCGATCAGCGTGAAGGCGATCGGAAAACCCAGCATCACCATGAAGATAAACAGGCCGAGCATGAAGACCGCGACAACTGGATCAGACATGTCCTTCTTCCTTCAGCTTGCGCAAATCTTCCTGTTCATTCATCAGCATGGTTTCGGTTTCCTGTACATCGTGCAGGCGCGGTGGCCAGGCCCCGGTTTTGATACAGATCACACAGCGTACGGCCTCTGCGATACCCTGCAGTAAAACCAGCGTGCCGGAAACGGGTATCAAGGTTTTGAAGAAATAGATTTGAATGCGCGACGGGCTGCTCCAGCTGACTTCCTTGTAAAACCAGGAATCGGCGGCAAAACCATATCCGTAGTAAATCAAAGCCAGGGCGCCGGGCATCAGGAACAGGATATAAAGCGTCAGGTCAATCTTGGCCTGGGTTTTTATTTTTAACAGTCGATACACCACGTCGCCGCGCACGTGGGCGTCCTGTGACAGGGCATAGGCGCCACTCATCATAAAAAGCGCCCCGTACATTTGCACGCTCATATCGAAGGCCCATACCGTCGGCGCATTGAGCACGTAGCGCATGAACACTTCGTAACAGGTGGAGAACGTCAGGATCACGATACACCACGCAAAAGCCTTCCCGGTCCAGGCGCTGAGGCTATCGATGAAGTGAAGAATGCGAGTCATCATTGCAGGTCACCGGGGTATCTAACGAGCAGGTTGAAATAGAAAAAGCGAGGGCGGTATCGTGAAATACCGCCCTGCTGACTAGCCTTTCTGGCTGTTACAGCTTGCCAAAGTAATGCTCGTAGGCACCTTGATAGTTGGGTGAATTATTCAATGCATAGGCGCCGTGACGCTTCGCCCAGGCCATTTGCGAGTCGATGACCTTCTTGAAGAACGGATCTGATTTATTGAATTTTGCGACAATTATATCCCAGGCTTTGAGCTGGTCATTCATGACCGCATCGGGAGTCTTGTAAACGTTGACGCCGTGCTTCTCTTTCAGCACTACCAGGTCCTGCGAGTAGCGCTCCATCGCTTTCCAGGCCATATCCGCCGATGCCGCTTCGGAAGCGTATTCCAGAATCGCCTGGTGTTCCTTGGCGAGCTTCTTGAAACGCGTCTGGTTGAAGATAATTTCGAAACATTCCTGCGACTGGTGGAAACTACCCAGGTGGTAATGCTTGGAAACATCCTGCATGCCGAAGTCCTTGTCAGAAGTCGGATTGTTGAATTCGGCCGCATCGATCAGGCCACTCTTCATCGCTGGCTGGATTTCGCCGCCGGGCAGCTGCACTACCGACATGCCCATTTCCTGCAGCACGTCAGCCGCGAGCCCCACGGTACGATACTTCAGGCCTTTCATCTGGCTGCTCTTGGTGATGTGTTCCTTGAACCAGCCTAGTGGTTGCGCGGGCATTGGACCGGAGAAGAAACCGACCAGGTCGAGTCTCAGCTTGTCATGCATTAGTTCGTAATACAGGTCTTTGCCGCCACCGTGCTGAATCCAGCCCATCAGTTCGTTGGCTGACCAGCCGAAACAGGGGCCGGTGCCGAACAGTGATGCAACCGGGCTTTTTGAATACCAGTATGCAGTTACCAGGTGCGCACCATCGAGCACGCCCTTGTGAACCGCGGTTTGCATTTCGGCGGTTTTGACAACCGCACCCACGCCGAGTAAGTCGATCTTTAACGAACCACCCGACATTTCGTTGACCCGTTTAACGTAGTCCTGGGCGAACTCGAGAAAGATACCGCCGCCCCAGGCCGCCTGTACTTTCAATACGGTAGGACTTTGCCCAACCGAAATGTTGGGAAACGCGGCTGCCGCCGCTCCGCCCGCAATGGTTGCGGCCCCGGTGGTTAGAAATTTGCGACGAGATGTCGTTTTATCGGTCATAGCTGGTGCCCTCATTATTAGTAGTAATTTTAAGTTGGCGATTATTATTTTTAAGTCATTTACGCATGAAACCTTGTTCTTAAGAACAATTATCGAATCGCCATTGCCTTGTTATCGTTATGCGGATGACTGGATACAGCATTAAATCATATTGAGCGGTATATTGTATACCAGATAATATTCCTGGTTTTACGCCCGTTCCCGAACCACATAATCAGGCTAAATGCGTGGGGAGAGTATATTGTGACAATCGCCCGAGTAACAGCACTTTCTCATCCGCAGGGGTGAATGCTTTAGGCTGGCCCGGTCGTACTAGGCGACGCGATCACCAGGTTCTTCGCCGTTGAATATCGCAACCAGGTTGTCGATCGCCCTGAAGCCCATTGCGTCACGCGTTTCACGGGTGGCGCTACCGATATGCGGCAACAGGAATACGTTATCGAGTTCGCGGTAGCCGGGATGAATCGAATTGGGCTCGCCATTGAATACATCGAGCCCCGCGGCTGCAATCACATCCGACTGCAGTGCTGCAACCAGGGCATCGTCGTCGATAACCCCGCCGCGCGAGGTGTTCACCAGAATTGCGTCGCGATGCATCAATGCAATTCGCTCGCGGTTGAGCAATCCACGGGTTGCCTCCGACGCGGGGCAGTGAATCGACAATACGTCGATACTTGCCAGCAATGCTTCGACGCTGTCATGATAGATCGCATCCCCGGCTTGCTCCGGGTTCAGCGGATTACGATTGTGGTAGTGGATCTTCATTTCAAAGCCGCGTCCACGCCGGGCCACGACCTGTCCGACCCGGCCCAGGCCCAGGATACCAAGGCGCTTACCGGTAACCTGGTGACCGACCATGAACGCAGGACTCCAGTCTTTCCATTGTTGATTGCGTACCAGGCGTTCGCCCTCGCTGGCGCGTCGTGCAGCACCCAGCATCAATAACATCGCGATTTCGGCCGTGGCATCGGAAAGCACGTCGGGTGTATTGGTGACGACAACCTGCTTTTGCCTGGCTGCATCGAGATCGACATGATCGACGCCGACCGAAAAGTTGGCGATCGCTTTTACCCGTGCTGGTAATTGTGCGATGGTTCCCGCGCTAAATTTTTCAGTATGACAGGGCAGGATCGCATCCGCATTTTCGGCCAGCTGCAGCATTTCCGCGGTGCCGTAAAGCCTGTCATCGGGATTGAGGATGGTGGTGAAATGTTGCGCCAGTTTTTGTTCGACTGAATCAGGTAACTTGCGCGTTACCAGAATGACCGGTTTAGCCGCCATTCGTATTCCCCCTTGCCGTTTTTGTTGATCAGGCGCTATTTAATTCCCGGTAAAGCCTGATTGCCATGCGTCCTGTTACGATAGCGGCCATAATCAGCACTGTCCATAGCAGCCATTTTTTCCAGGGTGTTTCAGGTTGCGCTGACAGGCGTGCGGGCCCACCGGCTTCGCGAATTGTACCAAGCGTTACCAATGCTCCCCGTTGCTGGGCCTGTTTCAGATCGCCTTTTAATATTCCGTTTAAATCGGTTTTCTCACCATTACCTTCGTAATTACCCCAGGCAAGGGTATAGGGCCCGATGTCATCACCGAGAAAGATAAGTTCGTATTGCGGGTAAATCAACTCCACGCCGGGGGGCTCGATAAGCTCTGCGCGAGAGGTGAACCAGATGCTCTGGTAGGATCTGCGAGGCAGCCCGATTGGTTTGCTGGGTCTGACGTCATCCGCGCTGATATTATGCTGCCGGTAGTCGGTGCGGATCGGTTTCCTGGTTTCATCTTTACCCCAGATCGCAAAAAGATCGCCATTTATCACCCGGTTTGCATCAGTTGGAACAATGCGTATTGCCTCGGCCTTGACTACCGATGGAAACTCAAAAGTATAAAATAGCACTCCATCCTGTTCGCTTGTTTCGGGGCTCAGTTGATAAGTCTGTACCGGTGCGTTTTCAATGTCGCGGTAATGTCCTGTAACGCTTTGCAATTCGAAGCTGGTTACATCGTTGAGCGGGGTCAGGCGCAGGTATTTCTGGTTACGTGGAATACCATTGATGCTGCGCCAGTTGGGATCTTTCGATTCCTGGTTGGTCAGGCTCTTACGTGACTTGATCACGCGCAGCCTGTCGAGTTCATTGCCGACCTCGACCCTGACTTCAAGTATTTGACCTGCGGGTTCGTGTTCCCATGTCAGTTCGATGCGGTCGAAGAAGGGGATTTTATCGCCTACCGATAATTCAATCAGGTAGTCCTTGCGCAATGACTGCACCGCAATGGTTTCAGTAGTCTGCGATTCCGACAGTGAATCCACCTGTTGGGTTTGCTCGCGCGTTGTTACGGTTATTGAATTTTGTTGCAGGAAACTGTCAAATTCATGAAACGCAAGTTGCGGGTTTTGTTCGATAACTTTTCTCGGAGTGCGCGTAATCGCATGCGGCAGCTGTTTACCGCTAATATTAAAAACAGCCAGGTCGCTTAGATCGGAATGTGTCAGGTTGATAATGACATCCATTGGCAACACGACACGCTGTAACGCTTGTTCAGCTTCGCTGAGCCTTGCCCGGTAAGCGTAATCCTCTGGACTGATTTCTGCCATTACCGTGCTGGTCAGCGTTAGCAATACTATCGGAAACAGAATTTTATGCATGGGATGACTCTACCATCTTCTCGTCCGGATCCGCGTATTTTTCTGGGATCGGTGAGAAGTATCCGGTAGCGACCAGCAGGCTGCCAACTACGAGGAAGGAGACAATGCGCTCGACGGTTCCGCTGGCGCCGAGATCGATAAAGAACATTTTTACTAACACCACACCCACTAATGCTGCGCCGACAATCCATAGCGGTCGCAGCTTGTTGCGCGAAGCGAACAGCATCGCGCCCATGCCGATAACGGTCCACAGGATCGAGATCGCGGACTGTACCCGGGTGTCGACTGACATAGCCGACAGGTCGAAACCAATGTCGAGATAGTGGTGCATGCTGCGGATCAATACAGCGGTCAACCAGACGAAGCACAAACCAGCGAGGATGATTATGATGTGATCACGCTGGATTTTCATCGAAGGTTTTACCAGCTTCAAACTGTCCAGCACCAGCACAAAGAAAGCTATCTGCGTTAGATCGACCGGATTGATAAACGGGATATAGGGAAGCGGTGCCGGATCGCCACAATTGGTCAGGTTGATGACCAGGTTCCACAACAGCAGCAGGCCCGACAAAGTGCCGATCAGACTCAGCTGCAGGGCAGGGCCGATGCGTTTGATCGCCGGCAAAACCTCGATTTGGGCAACCCGCATTGCGATTAACGGCATCACTGCAAATACCGCGTAGTATCCCTGGCCGGGAAGGCCCAGTTTGGACTCAAAAATCCACACCAGTTCGAATGACAGAATCAGTGCAGTAAATACTACCAGGCCGGTATGCGCCGCAATATTGATCCAGGAGGGCCAGGACACGGTTTCGAGTTTCTCGATTATCCAGTAACTAGTCCCCAGTACCGCAATCCAGAAATATAGATCGGGTATGACCAGGATATGGTCGTTGTCAAACAGCGAATAAAGTGCAATCAGCATCAATACCGGCAACAACAACGCGGCGTTTATCGCTGCCGGCATCCAGTTCCATTCGCGCAGGCGGTCAAGGTAGGCCAGTAATGCTGCAGTTGCGCCGAACAATAATAACCAGGCGCTGAGTTGGTGTTCTGCGTATTCATCGATCTGTACCAGTGCGCTGATCAACCACCAGGCCATTGCCCAGATGTAAAACGGAACGTGTAGCAGTCGCAACTTGAAACCAGGCGCCTGCAGGTAAAGCATGCGCGCGGAAATGAAAGCACCGAGTGCGATGAAAACCCCGCCGAGAAAAGCCGGATTGAGCCATGCCGTGTTGCCGACGTCGTCGATGTTGCGCATGAAAAACAACACCCCTGATCCAACCTGTAGCGCGATCGCGAAGCATTGAGCGTAAAAGCGATTCTGGCGAATTGACACCCACAGGATTCCTGCGGCTTCAAGCGCCCAGGCAGCGCTGCTCCAGTGCCCATCGAGTGCGTAAGGTATCGCCAGTGTCGCGAACACCACGCCGATGGCGAGCATCGCCTCGGCCAGCAGGCGAAACTCTTCGCCGACATGTTTCCACGCATAGCGTGCCAACACAATATAGTAAAAGCCCATCGCTGCCGAGGCTCCGGCGATGCCGTAGGCGTAATCGCGCAGCATAATCATGAGTAATCCGGAGACGATGACCGGGGTGCCGAATACCAGCGTACCGTCGACCAGCCCGGTCAAGTGTTCGGGTTGGCGCAGCGCGTACAGCACGCCGATCAGGCTGTACATCAGGAAGAACAGCAACAGGAACCCGCTGGTTGGATACAGGTGTTCGGCGCGGTAGTCGAACGCCACCCACAAAACAAAAACGCCGAAGGTGAAAATAAAGCCCAGCAGGTTGAGTGAGCGCCAGGCGCGAAACCACGCGACCGCAAATACCGCTGCATTTAAAACGCTATAGTAACTGAACAGACCGATGTAGTTGCCACTGCCGGTAGACGCCAGGAATGGTGCCAGGAAACCGCCCAGTACTGCATAAATCGCAAGCGCTTTCGAGTCCTGCAGAATGGCCAGGGCGACGGTAAAAGCCGAAAAGAAAACCAGTAGCACGAAGGTCAGCGATGGTGGCAGCAGATCAGCGAGCTTGAACGCGGCGAATATCGTGATATAGATGACCCCGATGCCGCCACCCTGTAATAGCAGTCCGTAGATTGCTTTGCTGAGGCGTAACCTCCAGCCGAACACCAGCAGGACCAGGCCTCCAACGGCGGCGCCCATGAAACGGAACTCAAGCGGGATACTGGAATTTTCTGCCGCGTACTTGAGCAGAAACGCGACACCAAAAAACAGAACCAGCAGTCCGATGCGTACAAAAACATTGCCATCGGTAAAATAGGAAGTCACCGCGTTACCGATGCGTCGTAGCAGGTCTTCAAAATGATCGACGGGGTTTTTGGTGCGCGGCCCCGGATCATGCGTAACGCTGGCAGCCGCTGGCGGAATACTCGAAGCCACGACCGGTGGCGGTCCCCACTGATTTTCGGGGGGAACCTCGGGCGATTCCGCTTCGGGCGGTTGTTCGCTGCTGACGGTGCCGCTGGCAGAAATCGGGTCTACAACTTCGCTTTGTGTGTCTTTAACAGCCACTGCCGGCCCTGCCGCGAGCGCAACGACCTGGACACGCAGTTCATCCAGCTGTTGCTGCAACTGGTTTGTCTTGTTGCGCGTGACCCAGAACATCACGATGATTGCGACCGGTAGCCCTATGGCTAACAGCACGATGGCGGTGATGATAAAACCGAAGAAGTCCATATAAGCTTTTGATTATAGTAGGTTTGCGCAACTATATTGCAGAAGCTGAAGGCGATTTATTGGTCATTGAAAGATCCTGCTGGTTAGCTGGCATAAGTTGTCAGAAGCATAGCTATCAAAGGACGTATATCAATACTTTTTATTGAATGTATCGGCTATCAATACCAAAAGGCTCGAATTACGTAACTAACCGACTTTTCTATCAATGGAACTTTGCAGAATGTAATATACCGTCTCGCCAACCTGCGGCGCGTGAATAGACGTCAATCATATCGTGCACAAACCTTACGCCAAGTGGATAGACTTTCTCTACGGACCTTTTTTCAAGGTGATTGGATTTTTTTACCGTGTTTACACGGCTAATCGAGCGCGTGTCGAATCCCTCAAATCCAATCCGAAAGTTGCCGCGTTCCTCAAGTTGATAGCCGTATTAGTCCTGGTCGGCTGGATCCTGATCTGGTTCTTTGCTTCGGAAGAGAGTCGCAATCGGTTAACCGACGAGGTAAAACAAAGCATTGGTATATCCGATTCAGAATCCGCTCAATAGCATGTATCTGCCATCACGAACCTGTAATTTAATCGGTCGCTTCTTGCTGATGTTGCTACTGCTCGGCAGCGAAGTTGAAGCAGCCGGACTGGACCTCCATTGGCTCTGGGATAATCGTTGTGCAGAATGTCATGGTCATTCAGGTGAGTTTGCGCGCCGGTTTCTGCAGGTTGATGGTAAACAACTTCAAGGCCGACACCATGTCCAGGGTCTGCGATTATTCCTGGGCAACCATTATTTGTTAACGAGTGAGATCGACGCGGTTTACGAGATGTTGCTTGCACAGGCAAGCACGAGACCAAGATTTAGACAAGAATGTGGTAACTGCCACGGTGATGCCGCAGCTTTCGTGCGTCGATCGATGAAAATTGAAAGCGGCGATTTGGTGAGTCGCAAGTTGAAACAATCCGTACACGGATTTATGGAAAGCCATAGAGCACTGCAACCCGACGATATCGAATTCTTTGTAAGTTTGCTTCGGCGTGTAGCCAATGAGGTCTATCGACCTTAGTCAGGAACTTCGCCTGGACAAACCAAACTGGCGGTTGCACCCTGCTGACGCATGCGGTAAGTTTTTTGTTTGGCACGAGGAGCACCATAACATTGGCTGACAACCCGAATTACCAGGGTTACACCGAGATTCAGCGCGGTGAAAGCGACGAGCTGCTGGTCAGGACTTCGAAAGGCAGTGCCTGCGGGGAATACCTGCGTCGCTACTGGCAACCGGTTGCCCTGACTCGCGAAGTCGAAGACGTCCCGCGGGTCATTAAAGTGCTCGGTGAGGAACTGGTTTTGTTTTGCGACAAGGCCGGGCGTTATGGCCTGGTTCACAAGCAATGCCCGCATCGACGCGCGTCAATGGAGTTTGGAGTCTGCGAAGAGGATGGAATTCGTTGCTGTTATCACGGCTGGCTGTTCGACGTCGACGGCAGCATTATCGAGATTCCCGGCCAGCCGCAGAAGATTGCCGACCTGGTCAAGCAACAAACCCGGCTTGGTGCCTATCCAGTCAGGGAATACCGCGGGTTGATTTTTGCCTACCTGGGGCCGATCGAGCAGATACCGGAATTTCCAATTTACGACACGCTCGAAATCGAGGGGCAGACCCTGGTGCCTTACCGCGCCGACTATCGCTGCAACTGGTTGCAGGTACTGGATGCCATCCTCGATCCGATTCACACCAGTTTCCTGCATTCGCGCATGAGCCGTGCGCAATTTTCCGAAGGCATGGGTGAAATCGGCGAGCTGTTATTTTACGAACGCGAAATGAGTTTTCTCGGCGCCAATGTGCGCCGTGTCGATGAGCATATCTGGGTGCGGGTCAACGAACTGGTACTGCCCAATTACACTCAGGCAGGGGCCGCATTTTCAGCGGATGGCACCCGCGTGATCTATTACGGTCGAACCGCCTTTTCACGCTGGGTGGTGCCGATTGACGATGAAAACAGTACCGCGTTTGCGTGGGCAATCTTCGGTGACCGTGCCGATCCGGAGGAATACAATACGCCCGAGGGTCCCGAGCTGATCGAGCAGGGTGAGCTCATGGACCGCAGCTATGCCCAGCGCCAGCGTTTTCCGGGCGATGCCGAAGCTGTAGAGGGCATGGGCCGTATTGCGGATCAGAAAATGGAACACCTGGTGCCGAGCGACAAGGGTATTATCCAGTATCGCAAGAAATTGCGTAAGCTTTGCCGCAATCTCGAAAGCGGAAATGCCCCCGCCCATGTCACCGATTCTTTACCCAACCCGGTAGCGACCTATGGTGGTGATACCGTGCTGAAAATAGACGAAGATGCGACCGATGATGGCCGTCGGCTGATTGAAATTGGTGAAAAAGTCATGCATGCCCAGTTCGACGCTGAAGCCTTGATCGGGTTGGAGCGAGTAGAGACAGTGATTGATACACTGAAGTCGCTTGAGGCCGAATTTTGCACATGAGCATCAAATTGCACATCAAGAATAATCATGCGGGAGCGGATACCTTTCCGTCGACACCTGAAAGCGAACCGGTGTTTACGATATCGATGGACAGGTATCAACAGGTCGCCCAACGTTACCCAGACCTTGCCGCGCAACTCGATGTATTTGTAGACTGGGATACCGATCATTGGGCCGAGTCGATGCAAACCGCCGAGGTATTACTGACCTGGAATTTGCCTACCGATAACCTGGCCGAGGTAGCGCCGAAGTTAAAATGGATTCACTGCATAGGCGCCGGCGTCGAACATCTGTGCCCGATGGACTGGGTGCCCGCGGGTGTGACGATAACCAATAACAAGGGCGCGCATGCCGACAAGGCTGGCGAGTACGCGCTGATGGCGATATTAATGCTGCACAACAAAATGCCCGCGATACTAAGCAACCAGCGCAGCGCGACATGGAATTCGCTGTTTTCAACCCCAATCGAGGGTAAGACGGTCGGCCTGGTCGGCGTCGGCAGTATCGGCGGCGGTGCGGCCGCGCAGCTCGACAAGATGCCGGTGCATATCATTGGTGTGAGTCGGCACGGCAAGCCTCATCCGCATGTGCATGAAATGGTGGCGATGGATCAATTGGACGCGGTGTTACCGAGGATGGATTATGTATTCGTGTCCCTGCCATCGACGCCCGAAACCCTCGGTTTGTTTGATCACCAGAGGTTGCAATCGTTAAAGGCCGGCGCCGGCATTATCAATGTAGGTCGTGGTTCGACATTTGATTACGATGCGCTCGCCAATTTGCTGGCGAGTGGCCACTTGTCGGGCGCGATCATCGATGTTTTTGATGAAGAGCCGTTGCCGCATGATTCGCCATTATGGGTGGCACCGAATTTTGTTGTCACGCCGCACGTTTCGGCCGATGATGGCGACAATTATGTACCGATTACACTGGAACTGTTTTTTAACAACTTGCAACGTTACCTGTCGGGGGAGCCGCTGCTGAACGTGGTACGTCCGCAACTGGGATATTAATATGCACAGTATTGAAGAATTTGTTAACTGGCTGGATTCGTTCGAGCACAGAATTTCACTGGATGAATTAACCGATCGCCTGGACGACGATTCTATATCGGCTGACTTGCTGGCAGACCATATACATTTTTCCGACGAACGCTATAGCCGTAACCTGGTGGCATACGGACCTCAGTTTTACGCACTGGTGTTGTGCTGGAAACCAGGCCAGGCAAGTCCGATTCATGACCACAAGGGCGCATCCTGCGGGGTCAGGGTGATCGAGGGGATCGCCACCGAAACCAGTTTTGATCGACGCAACGGTCAGTTAGTCGAGAAATCGGTCACCACGATGAAAGCCGGCGAAGTCTGTGGTTCTTTTGACGACGATATTCACGAAATTCGAAACAACGGTGACGTCAACCTGGTCACGCTGCACGTCTATTCTCCGTACCTGGACAATATAAACCTCTACGATCGAGAAACCGGTGAAATCACCGTGTTTTCCGATCCCATGGTAGCCAGTCTAAGTGCCTAAACCGGTTGACTCGGGGTCTGATTGGGGCGGGATTTATTCAATTTAACTAGGGACGACAAACATGAAAAAGATAAGCGGATTACTGATCTGTTTGAGCTTGGTAATTGGATCGGCTAAAGCACTGAGCAGGGATGAGGTCCGCGCCATAATCTTGGAAGCCTACCCGGGTGCTGAGATTACCGAAATCGAGAGGGAGCGCTACAAGGGCAAGCGAATTTACGAAGTCGATTTCAGGCATGAAGGCGAAGCACTGGAAGCCATCATCAGTCTCGAGGGCGAGATTGTTCACATCGAAATTGACGATTAATGGATAAACACGGAAAAAAATGCAATGGGGCACCCGACCCCATTGCAAGCTGCTTTTACCTAAAGGCATATCGGGTTTAATTTGCAATCGCTAATGCATTTGCTATGCTATTTTCAGGTTTGGTAAAACTCCTAAGCGTTAAAAGTTTCCACACCGCTGGCTCAAACTCTTATCTTCGTATCCAGCGACAGTTGGAAAATCGTTCTCACGAAACTCAAACTACAACGATTATTTTATTTCGGTAGTCTGAAGATAAGCTGAGGATCGATCCATGCAAAATCTATTTAAAATTTTCATCCTTTGGGCAGTTATCAGCCTGAACCCGGTATTTGCCGATGACGGCAATGCACTGGACTATGAATTCTCGATCTCGATTGAAAGCTCGGAACTCGACAACCTGACGCTCGGTGACGAACCCGACGAAGATCGCCTTGAAATCGATGAAATTGAGTTCGAATTCGACCTTTACTATCAAATCAACGATCAATGGTACGCCTTTTTCGCGGGTGCATTAATCGATGAGATGGAAACCATCGAACCTGCCGGTATCAAAGAGGAAGACGTATCAGCGCTGGAACGGGTTGAAATGGGGGTCGGATATTTTTTTGGCAACGAAATCGAAACTGATCTCAACCTCGGCCGCATGGAGTTTGCCAGTGCTAGTGAATGGTGGTTATGGTGGGATGAAGAGCTTGACGGCGTTCGACTGCAATCCTACTACGGCAATTTCGAACTTATGCTGGGCCTTACCGAGGAGCAGGCCCGCGAAAATACCGATGAAGATTTTATCGATCCCGAAGTCGAGGATGTCCAGCGCCTGCTCGCGAGTCTGGGCTGGGAGTTTGCCGACAACCAGTCGCTGCATTTTTACTATCTCGACCAGCAGGACGATTCGTCGGTATTCGTTGATGGCCAAACCCTGGATACGGACAAGGAAGATGAAGAAGATGCCGACCTGACCTGGACCGGGTTTGGTTACCTAGGCGAATTCGATAGCGACACGCTCGGTGAGTTCGATATCGAATTGCATTATGCGCACGTCAGCGGTGACGAAACCGTAACTGAATTTGAAGACGAAGATCTACCCAAAGGACGCTCCGAGGTCGACGGTGATCCCGAGAAAAGCAGAGTTAGCGGGGATGCGCATAGCTTCATGCTTAACTGGTCGCCGACCTTCGCCGATGACTGGTCACTTGTCATCGGCCGTGCGCAGGGCGAGCGCGATTTTCGCCAGACCGGGTTACAGGGCGACAGCGAAGTATTCGGTGAACTCTATCAACCGGAGATTTCCAACCTGATCGTCGATGTGATTGGAATCGAATGGGAGGCCTGGGATGGAATTGAAATCGCGTTGCTGAGTTTTGATTATGAACAGGATAAATTGGCCGGCGAAACACGCGACACCTCTATCGAACTGGATCGCGAAGACGACGAGTTGATCAGCCGGGATCTCGGTCGCGAGCTCGACCTGGTGGTAACCTTCAATATCATCGAGCGCCTCGAAATAATTTTGATCGCGGCGGAGTTCGATGCCGGCCGCGCCTATGGCGAATTCAGCGACGAAACCAGTGACTTCTGGAAAATCGAACTGGAGTACATATTTTAATGGGTGGCGGAATCACCGCTGCAGGGATGAATTCAATCCTGATATCCTGACCATGAAGATTTGTTGGTTGTCGAGTTGCAAGCTGACGTCCAGTTTCATGATCTTGGCCAGCGCATCGACCAGGGTCAAGCCCAGACCTGAATGGCCCAGTGTGCCGCGTGCTTTCTGCTTGCGCCAAAAACGATCCTTCATATGCAATATGTCTTCGGGTTTCAAATCCATCGAGGCGTTTTTGACTTCGAGCACGACCGTATCGTTTCTGATCGCCGAGGCAATTTGAATCTCGGCATCCTGCGGACTGTAGCTGATCGCATTGACGAACAGGTTGGTCAATATCATACCAAGCTTTTCGCGATCGGTATTGATGACGAGGTCCTGCGGAATATCCTTGAACAGACGCTTGCAGGTAGTCTGGCCGTTGACCGCTTGATGCCAGACTTCGTCACAGTACTTCGATAACTCGATATCTTCCGGGTCACTGCTCAACAGGCCGGCTTCCGAACGCGCCAATTCCAGCAGGGTGACCACGATCTTTTCCATTTGCGCAGAAATATCGCGTACGTCGATGAAGAATTGATCCACCTGTTCCCGGTCGTCAGGCACTATTTGTGCCACTTCGGTCAGCGTTCTCAATTCGGAAAGTGGCGTGCGTAACTCGTGCGCGACGTTGGCTGAGAAGCGCTTTTCGCGCTCGAACGCGGATTGCAGGCGCTCCAGCAAATGGTTGACCTGGTTTTCGATCGGTGCGATTTCGATGCTTTGTGCTCCCGCGTGACGGAGCCGGGCATCAAGTCGGGATTCGTCGATTTGGCTGACTTGTTTGGCAAGGTTGGACAGTGGCGATAATCCACTACCGACCATCTTCCAGATCAAAAATCCAGATAGTAATAACACCACGACAATGACGCCGAAGATGGTCAGGCCGATAACGAACAAGGTATCGTCCAGTGATTCACGTTCTCGCGCATAGACCATCGTAATTGGTTTCGGTGGGGGAATTTCTAATTCCCAGCCTTCTTCGCCTTCCTCGTCTTCCTCATCTTCCTCGTCTTCCTCATCTTCATCCTCGACGCGCGGCATGAAATTAATCTCGATCAGCCGTCCAGCGCGTCCATCGACCAATGGTAGATCAGCAAATTGATGTTGACCCAATTCGGTGCCGATTTTGGGTAAATCCTGCTCGCCCAACGATGGTGATTTAATCAGAAGCTCTTCACCGTGTTCCCAAAGCTGGTAGTACTGCAAGTTGTCGCCTTCCTCGAATTCGAGCATCACACCTTCTTCAGCGAAATCGAATTCGAGTCCTTCTTCGTCCAATTCGGTCAGCGATATCAATGCATGCGCTTTGTCGAATAACGCACCGTCAAAGACATGCTCGACGTGACCGGCAACCCGCGAGTAAAGAAATAACGCGGTTAACGACAACACCAGGATCATGCTGGCCATGATGGTATAATTGAGCTTGTTACGAATAGAATACATGAACGCTACTCGATCAGGTAACCAAAGCCGCGACGGGTCTGGACCAGTTTGGGTGCGCCCGCTGAATTCAAGCGTTTACGTAATGCGCTGACATGCGCTTCGACGGCATTTCGGGTGACGTAGCTGCCGGCATCATAGAGTTGATCGATCAGCTGATCATGCGAAAATACTCGCCCTCTGCGCCGAGCCAGGAATTCCAGCAGCTGGTACTCATGAGGGGTCAGGGAGATTTGCTTGTCGTCGAAAAGCACCTGTCGCGCCACCGAATCGACCTTGATACCGTCGATTTCAATAACCGGGTTCTTGACCCCGGAGCGGCGCCGATTGAGTGCGCGCAGGCGTGATACGAGCTCATCGAACGCAAACGGTTTCACCAGGTAATCGTCTGCCCCCAGGTCGAGACCTCGCACGCGGTCCTCGGTCTGGTCGTTGGCCGACAGGATCAATACGTGACAGTCTTTGCCCTCGCTACGCAGTTTGCTGAGTACAGTCAAACCATCGATTTTGGGCAACATCAGGTCGAGAATAATCGCGTCGTATTGATTGATGGCGATATAGGATAGCGCCTGCTCACCATCGAAGGCCTGGTCCACGGCGAAGCCGTTTTTCTTAAGCCCTGTGGAGAGCGAGCGTTGCAATCGCTCCGAGTCTTCTACCAGTAATAATTTCATAAGCAGTTTACAACTCCTGTTCAGTATACTCCCCTGATCGCATCCATGTATTTTGCCAGGGGCAGCATTTCCCTAATAATAGTTAGCCTAGAAAAACAAACTGAAGTTAAGCTGAAGATTGATCGCCGGTTCAACAAACTGTGACGGGTGTCAAACCAGTCCGAGCTGATGTAGGCTAGCGCACAGTTTTGTATTTCCGCCTTGTTGTATTTGATCGGGGTGCGAAAAACAGGGGAGGACAGCTCGCATGCGAAACAGATCTAACTGGAAGCGCCTGGTCACAGCGTTACTACTGGGCTTTGGTGCCTCGGTAAACGCCGACGAGTTACCGCTGGTCGATGCGCATATCCACTACAGCCAGGATGCCTGGCAGGTGCTATCTCCTGAAAAGGCCGTAGAATTGCTGCGTGCGGCAGGATTGAAAAAGGCCCTGGTTTCGAGTTCCAGTGACGAGGGAACGCAAAAACTTTATCGCATCGCACCGGACCTGGTGGTGCCTGTATTACGCCCCTACCGAAAACGCGGTGAGCATTCCAGCTGGATCCATGATGAATCGGTGAAGTCGATGTTGTCGGCCAAGCTGGCAAATGGTGTCTATGCCGGGATCGGCGAGTTTCATGCTGATGGCGAGCAGATTGAATTGCCGGTCATGCAGCACGTGATTGCGCTAGCAAAGCAATACAATATCTTCCTGCACGCGCATGTCGACGTGGATGCCGTGCATCGCATATTCGAAGCCGATCCCGATGCACTGGTGCTGTGGGCGCATGCGGGCTTCGAATCACCCGAAGTGATTTCAGCAACCCTGCAGAAATACTCCAACCTGTGGGCTGACCTGTCGTTTCGGGAAGAGTTCGCATTTCGGGGCGAGATAGAAGACGAGTGGCGAGAGATGTTTGAGCGCTTCCCAACCCGTTTTTTGCTCGGTTCCGATACCTATACGCCGGAGCGCTGGTTTTATGTTGGCGAATACGCCGACTGGTCGCGGGGCTGGCTACCGCAACTGCCGCGCGAAGTGGCGGATAATATAGCGTTTCGTAATGCCGAGACATTACTGTCACGGGTGAGAAATTAGATATAGTAATAGTTTAAATATATTAAATACATAAAAACAATAAAATATACAAATAAATAATTTCTCCCTATAGTCGCTCCTGTTCAGACTTAACAATCACACAGGAGAAACCCATGTTACAGAATATCGAAGGTCAAAAAGTTCCGCAGGTAGTTTTCAAAACCCGCCAGGGTTCTGAATGGATCGATGTCAGCAGTGACGAATTATTCAAAGACAGGACCGTGGTCGTATTCTCTTTGCCGGGTGCGTTCACCCCGACCTGTTCTTCTTCGCACGTTCCGAGATACAACCAGTTGACGCCGGTGCTGAAGCAGCAGGGTGTCGATGAAGTCGTTTGCATTTCGGTTAACGATGCTTTCGTCATGAACCAGTGGCAGCAAGAACAGCATGCTGACCAAATCACCTTTATCCCGGACGGCAATGCTGATTTCACCCGCGGCATGGGTATGCTGGTCGAGAAGCAGGAGCTTGGCTTTGGCGAACGTTCCTGGCGTTACTCGATGCTGGTCAAAAACGGCATTGTTGAAAAAATGTTCATCGAGCCTGATTTGCCGGGCGACCCTTTCGAGGTTTCCGATGCCGAAACCATGCTGCACTATATTGCCCCGCAAGCCGAGCTGCCGCTCGACGTAACCGTATTCAGCCGCGAGGGCTGTCCTTTCTGCGTCAAGGCCAAGGGATTGTTGCGTGATGCCGGGATCGAATTCGACGAACTGGTGCTGAACCGCGACTTCGCCGAATCCACGATCCGCGCGGTATCGGGCCGTTCGACGGTTCCGCAGGTTTTTATCAATGGTAACCTGGTCGGTGGGTCCGAAGCGCTGGAATCCTATCTGGCTAGCTCCCAGGCAGCTTAGACTTTCAATTTATTCTGAAAACATTACCCTGTAACCGATTCCGGTTACAGGGTTCCCATGTCTGATCACAAACCCATCGCCGTTGGCGGCTTTCAACACGAAACCAATACTTTTGCGCCTCACCTGGCGCCATTCGAGGCGTTCGAGCGCACCGACAGCTGGCCGGGTTTGACATCTGGCGAGGCCCTGTTCGATACCATGGCAGGACTCAATATCCCGTTATCCGGATTTATCGACTGCGCCCGGCAGGCAGGACATCAACTGCATCCACTGTGTTGGTGCTCGGCTGAGCCCAGCAGCTACGTCACGCGTGACGCGTTTGAACGTGTCGCGGATATCATCTGCTCCGGGTTACGCGCGGGCGCTTCACTGGAAGCGGTTTACCTCGATTTACACGGGGCGATGGTCACCGAGCATTACCAGGACGGTGAAGGCGAACTGCTGCGCCGCGTGCGTGAAATCGTCGGCCCCGCGATTCCAGTCGTGATTAGTCTTGACCTGCATGCCAATGTTACCGAGGGCATGGTGGAACACAGTAATGCAATGACCATTTATCGAACCTATCCACATCTCGATATGGCCGCTACCGGTGCCCGTGCCTTCGAATTGCTCGAGTTTTTACTTGCCGGCCACAGGCTGCACAAGGCCATGCGCAAAATTCCCTTCCTGTTCCCGCTCACCTCGCAATGCACGGATTTCGAACCCTGCCGTTCGCTCTATGGCGTGCTGGACGCGATGAGCCTGAGGCCGGGGATGAGTGACGTCGATTTTGCGACCGGGTTTCCACCGGCGGATATCGCCGAATGTGGTGCCGCGGTGGTCGCTTATGGCGTCGATGAGGATACGGTCGAGGCAACCGTCGACCAGTTGTACCAGCAGGTGCTCGATGCCGAGGCGAATTTTACCTTTGAAAAGTTTTCAGCCGACCAGGCTGTATTGCGTGCAATGGACAATGACTCTGACAAGCCAGTGGTGCTTGCCGACGCGCAGGACAATCCCGGTGCCGGTGGCACCTCCGATACCACGGGATTGCTCGAAGCGATGGTTCGTAACGGCGCAAGGCAGGCGGTGCTGGCTATTTTGTACGATCCCGAGGTTGCGGACATGGCGCATGCCGCGGGCGTTGGCGCGGTACTAGAGGTAGAGCTTGGTGCAAAGAGTGGTTTCCCGGGAGCGGAGCCTTACCGGGGGCAATTCGCCGTCGAATCCCTGGGCGATGGCCGCTTTGTTTTCACCGGTGCGATGAATCTGAATTCACATGCCGAACTGGGCAACATGGCGCTGCTGCGGGTAATCGATGACGATTCCGAAGTGCGTGTCGTCGTCGGCAGTGCGCGTTCGCAATGCCTCGATCTGGCGATGATCCGGCATCTGGGTATCGAACCGACCGAACAGAAAATCGTCGCGGTCAAGAGCACGGTACATTTCCGCGCTGACTTCGACCCGATCGCGGCCGAGACCCTGGTAGTTTTATCGCCAGGAGCGAATTACTGCAAACTGACTGACATGGAATACAGGAATTTACGCTCCGGGATACGCCTCGAACCCATGGGCCCGGTGCACGAGGGTTAAACCAGGTCGAGAATACCGGGGATAATTCCGGTTAAACCTTGAACCCGACTTTTTCCAGGTTCGCCCGATATCTTGCACGAACATTTTCATCGTGACTATGGCTAAGCAGCATGCCGGTTACTTTGAACGAGTTATCCAGAGCACGAATCTCGTCGGCGTAGCCCCGGGCTTCCTTTTCACGGCCGGCCTCCATCAACGCGTCGATTAAATAGAAGCGGCATAGCGGCGATTCGGGTTCAACCTCGACTCCCTTACGATAGGTCTCTATCGCTTTTTCCAGATCACCAGTGTGCTGGTAAATGGTTCCGCCGACCAGCAGGAACCAGTTCGGACAAATAGGACTAAGCCGCAGTGACGCTTCATGATGGGGCAGGGATTTATCATAAGCGCCGATATAGTTGTAGGCATATGCCGTCAGTGCCTGGACCTCGGCATTGCCGGGAGATATCTCGACTGCCTTGCTGCAAGCTTCGATCGCGAGTTCGGGTTCGTCACGGGAGACATGGCAGCAACTCTTGAGCATCAATGCTTCGCTAAAGTTCGGATCGAGGGCAAGCGCCTTATCCGCGGCGATCATGGCCTCGTTAATAGAGTCGTCAATCGACTCGCTAAATCCTACGTTTGCACTCTGCCAATAGGTCCAGCCGAGCACCACCCAGGCCGCGCAATAATCCGGGTCGAGCTGCAGGGCTTCGTCGATCAAACGCCGGGATTTGAGCATGTTGTCCTTGACGTAACTATCTTGCAAATCCCAGGCCATGGAGACCAATTCCCAGGCCCTGATATTTTTGGTACCCATCGAAGTTTCGCGCGCGGAGTCGCCCGAAATCAGGTGAACCTGTAATTCGACCGCGATGTTACGGGTGATTTCATCCTGCACCGAAAATATATCCTTCAATTTGCGGTCGAAATTCTCCGTCCAGCAGTTTTCGCCGCTATGCGAATCGATCAGCTGCACATTGACGCGAATTCGTTTGCCGCTTTTGCGCACACTGCCATCGAGGATATAGCGAACTCCCTGTTCGTCGGCGATTTCGGATATCGGCGGTTTGTGATCCTTATAGACCATCGTCGAATGCCGCGCGACCACGCGCAGGCGCCTGATATGCGACAACATCGTGACGATGTCATTAGTAATGCCGTCGGCGAAGTATTCCTGCTCCGGATCGCCGCTCATGTTTTCGAACGGTAACACCGCGATTGACGGCATCTCGTCGGTGTCTTCGATCAGGTCATCGCAAAGCCCTGCCTGCAGCAGCAGTTCGAAGAACTTATCACTGTCTTCATCGTGCTTGTAAGGCATGGTTTCCCGCCAGAAGTCGTACCATTCTTCTCGGCTGGCCGGCATCAATGCCATCTGCTCGCGCGCTAATTCCAGGAAACGGTGCATTTCTGTATGGGCTTCGTCTGTTCGATTCAGGCCCGCGAGGCAGGCTGCGATCTGGGCTTGCACACTGGCGGAAATATGCGCCATCGAACGAAAAGTTTCGATGGCCTTTTCGTAGTCGCCATTGAGGCGATAAATTTCACCGGCGTTCCAGCCCGCGTAAGGATGGTGGATATCCATCTGCATGCTCTTTTCGGCATATTTCAGGGCCTTGTCGATTTCTCCGGTCGCGCCGGCATGCCATGCCAGCATCGAGTAGCCGTCCGCAAGTGTTGGATTAAGCTGAACCGCCTTGCGTGCATGTACCAACGCACGATCAAACCCCCTGGTGTACAAAAGGCGTTCAGCCCTAAATGCGTGGGCTTCGGCATTGTCAGGATTGAGTTCGAGCGCGCGACTCATATGTTTGTCCATCAGTTCGGTGGAGCGTTTGCGATCCGGGGTGCAGTTTTCATAGAGCGCCATCATGTAGGCGATGCCGAGCTTGGCATGTGCGAGAGAATTGTCGGGATCGAACGCCAGGCATTTCTCGAGTTGCTCGATCGCGATGTTGATATCGTTACCGGTAAACAGTTCGAGGTGATAGCAGCCGCGCATGTAATAGTCGTAGCTTTGCAAATCCTTAGCTGGTTTTTGCAGCGCAATCAAGCGGGCTTCCTTGTCAACCCTGGTGCTGATGGTACCGGCAATCGTCAGGCTGAGCTCTTCTTCGAGTGAAAACAAATCGTCGATATCGGAATCGAAGCGTTTACCCCAAAGCTGGTTGCCGCTTGCTATATCTCCCAGACCTACTGTGATTCGGATTCGTTCTCCGAGCTTACGAACGCTGCCTTCGACGACGTATTTCACGTTGAGGTCAGCGGCGATCTCCTCCATGCTTCTGCTACTGTTCTTATAGGCGAAACTGGCATGACGCGATTTGATGTCTAGCCCGCCGAAAGAACTGAGTCTGAGAATAATGCTTTCAGTGATACCGTCGCTGAAATATTCCTGTTCCGGGTCGCCCGATAAATTATTGAACGGTAAAACAAGAATTGAAGGTAAATCTTCATGGACATTTTGCGACTGCTGAGACGATAACACTTCTTCGAGTCCTGCCTCGTATAGGTACTCGATCAACTTTTCATTAATTCGGGAGTCTTCGTAGGGTGCGTTGTCGACTGTGTAGGCGAGCCACTCATCACGGCTCTGCGGCATTGCCAGCATTTCGTTACGGGCAGCGGACAAAAATTCTTGCAATTCTTTACGCGCCTGCCCCGGACGGTCGAGTTTGAGGTTGGCGGCAATCGTATAAATACGGATAAAGCCGGGTGCATTAGTGGAAATGGCAATGGTTTCCAATGCCTTTTCATATTGACCACAAAAGAACTGGGCCTCGGCCAGACACCAGTCGCACCAGTGGTGATAGGGATCCAATTGAAATCCCAGTTCGGCCGCTTGCAGGGCTTCCTCATATCTGGCCTGTGTAGTCAAATTGAGTGATTTCATTGCCAGCGCATCGGGATCGTTCGGATTGATTGCCAATGCTTTGTCGATGTATATCATCGCCTTGCCGTTTTCGCGTCTAAATATCAGTTGCTCTGCATAGGCGATTAGTGCAGCGCTCACTTCGGGGCCGAGCTCGAATGCCTTGCGCGCATGTTTTCTCGCGAGCTCGAGGGAGGGTTTGTAATCTTCGACCCATCGCTCCATCCAGTTCATTGAATGACAGTAATAAAGCCACGAGTGCGCCAGCACGTTGTTCGGGTCGAGCTCGAGGCATCGGTTGAGCTCGTCGATTGCAATCACAATGTCCGGCCCGGTAAATTTTCGGTAATGGTAGGTGCCGCTTAACAACAAATCGTAGGCCTGCTGATCTGCAGCACCCTTGGCTAGTGCAATTCTTTGCAAATCGGATTCGATCTGTCCAGTCACCGTCGCGGCAATCGTGCGGCTGAGATCTTCTTCGAGATCGAACAGATCCGCGAGTTCGGCATCGTAGCGTTTACCCCAGATTTGATTCCCGCTTTGTGCTTCGATCAATTGCACGGTGATGCGAATGCGCTGCCCGGACTTGCGAATGCTACCCTCGACTACGTAATCGACGCCGAGCTCATCCGAAATCTCGCCGATGCTCTTAATCTGTTGTTTGAAAGCGAAGCTCGAATTGCGTGACTTGACCTGCAAGTCAGGAAAAGCCGACAGGTTAAGGATAATGCTGTCGGTAATGCCGTCACTGAAATACTCTTGTTCCGGGTCGCCCGACAGGTTGTCGAACGGCAGCACCGCGATACTGTGGTCGGTTGACGACTGGGGAACGAGAGAAGACTCTTCATTGCGGTAATCGGTTGTCGCAGACGCATCGAAGGAGGGTTTCCCAGTCCCAGAAGCAGGTGCCTGTGCGGGTTTGTTCTCTCCGGCAACGATCCGGTCTCGCAGTTCGATTGTTGCCGATTCAGGTTCGACGTCGAGTTCTTCTCGCAAAGCCTGCTGGCAGCGTTTGAAAGCCTGTAGTGCGTGGCTGCGATCGCCGTTGTCGAAGTAAGCGCACATCAGCAGACGCCAGCCTGATTCGCCGAGCGGGTCCTGTTTGACCAGGCGCTCGGTGGATTTGATTGCGTTTCTGAAATCGTGACTGAGCAGTTGGGTTTCGGCCAGCTCCGACAGTATTTCGATGAACTGGCGCTTGAAGCGGCCACGTTCGCCATCGAGCCATTCCTGGCATGACGCATCGCGGATTGAAATGCCCTCGAGAAACTCCCCTTGGTAGAGATCAGCCGCGGTGATCAGGGATTCGTAGTCGCCCTCGGCGGCGAGACGTTCGAACTCGTGCACGTCGATATCGATCAATTCCGGTATCAGGCAGACCGTGGTGCGATCGACCTGCAGCACCATGTCGGCCACGTCGCCGAGCGATTTTCTGATCGCACTCAGGCATTGGCGCAGCGAGTTGCGTGCCTGTTCTTCGCTGCGATCGCTCCACAGCAGGTTGATCAGGCGTTCGCGCGGGTGACGTAATCCAGGGGTCAGGGCGAGATAGGCCAGCAGGACTTCAGCCTTGCGCATCGACAGCGAAATTCGCGTGCCTGATGGCAGCAAACATTCGAATTGGCCCAGTAGTATGAGTTCCAACTTCGACATCTGGTTTCCCCGGAAGCGAATTTCAGATTATTAATTGACTAAAATACGTTTAAAATCAGTTAGTTATAAAATTTAATGATTATTTAATGATTATTTTGGGTTATTTAACGCGATTCGGCAAGGGATTTAACGGGGCATGACGAGAATGATCACCGTCGCAACAACAAACCCGTAACGAGGCACCCGAAATGAGAAAAGTCAAAAACAACATCAGCGTAAGCAACCCGGCCCTTATGTTTGCCCAGGGCGTTGAAAGCCTGATCAGCGATCCGATGTATCATCCGTCTCAAAGCGATTACCAGGAATCAGATCGCCTGCAGCGCCTTGCCAACAAGCAGGATTCACGCGGTAACCTCTTCAGCAGCCTGATGCGACAGTTCGCCAATCAATAACAATTAAAAAATGGTGGAGGATACTTTCCTGAGAGTATCCTCCGCTTCTCTTGGCTTCCTTCGATTAATCTCCCTCCTGTAAATCGCCTGGTTCCCATGGGAGTGGAACCTACGACCTGATCGTTGCAAAATACAAGCCTTGATGTGCATCCAACAGGTGGCTGGATCCGATACGCGGGACAAATGAGTTATTGCTGCAGGGGGCGCCGATTTTCCGTTTGCCTCGGTTTGGTGTGCCTGGTGCTGGTAAGTGTTTGGCCGGCTGCCCTGAAGGCACAGGCGGAAATGCAAATCGGTGTACTCGCATTTCGCGGCAAGCAGGATGCACTCGAACGATGGTCACCAACGGCAAAATATCTCAGCCAACGTATAGATGATCACGGCTTTAAAATCGTACCTTTGACCCTCGAGGGCATGCGCTCTCATGTCGAGCAGGACAAACTCGATTTTGTGCTGACCAACACCGGGAATTACGTGGTACTCGAGGACGCGTTCGGCATATCGCGTCTGGCTACCCTGAAGGTGCGTCACCTGGGCCAGGATTTCACCCAGTTCGGTGCGGTAATTTTCACTCGTCGCGATCACCCGGCACTGAATCGAATCGCGGATATCGCGGACCATACCATGATGGCAGTTAGTCGGAACGCATTTGGCGGATTCCAGATGGCCTGGCGCGAAATGATCGAGGTCGGGGTCGATCCTTTTGCGGATCTCGAGCGTCTCAGGTTTATCGGCTTTCCACAGGACGAAATTGTCTACTCGGTGCTCGAGCGCAGGGTCGATGCTGGCACCGTGCGTAGCGGTACGCTGGAACGCATGGCCGCTGAGGGGCTGATCGATATCGGTAGTATCAAGGTGCTCGGTGCGAAGGATAGCGATGCTTTCCCATTCCTGCACAGTACCCGGCTTTATCCCGAGTGGCCATTCGCCAAGGCGCGCAAAACGTCTGAAGAGCTCGCGCAGCGCGTCGCGATCGCGCTGCTGCAGTTAGAACCGGATAGCACTGCCGCCGCCAGCGCCTTCGCCGCGGGCTGGACCATTCCGCTCGATTACGGCCCGGTGCACGAACTGTTTCGCCAGCTCGAAATCGCCCCCTATGTATACCTGGGTAAGCCGAGTCTTACCTCGGTCTGGCGGGAATACAAGGGCTGGATCAGTTTCAGCCTGGCAATGATGTTGCTGTTAATGATGATGCTGGCTCTGATAGGCCGCGCCAACCGGCGCATTTCTCAGTCCGAACTGAAGTTCCGCGAGGAAGCCAACCAGCGCAGGCAGGCCCAGGAACTGCTGGCAAAACATAAGGACGAACTCGAGGCAAGGGTCGCGGAACGTACGGCGGAACTGGCCGAGAGTAATCGGCTGGCGCAGGAAAACCAGGCACAGCTGGCGCATATTTCCCGGCTCAATACCATGGGCGAAATGGCTACCGGGATTGCGCATGAACTTAACCAGCCGCTGACCGCGATACTGAACTACAGCAACGGCAGCCTGCGCTTGCTGCAAAAGCGGGGCAATGGCGATTCCGAGTTGCACGAGGCCATCGTTAACATCGGTAACGATGCGCGCCGGGCCGCGGACATCATTAAAGGCCTGCGCGAGTTCATCAAACGCGGCGAGCACAAACATGAGCACTTTAATCTGCGCAATTGCATCGATTCCGCGGTTGACCTGCTGCACCCCCGACTGGATCAGTATGACATCGAAGTCAGGATTAACTGTACTGACGATGTTACCGATATCGTCGCTGACCGGGTGCAGATCGAGCAGGTCGTCGTAAACTTGTTGGTTAACGCTGTCGACGCCGTCGGGGCCGCAGATCAGCCGGCAAAGGAAATCGGGATCGACATCGTCAGCACCGACTCCGGGGCAGTGGCCGTGGCGGTGAGCGATAACGGCGCGGGATTGCCCGCAAACGTGATAGAGCATCTGTTCGATCCGTTTTTTACAACCAAGTCCGAGGGCATGGGTATGGGGCTTTCGATCAGTCGCTCGATCGTCGAAGCGCATGGCGGCACGATCGAATACCTGGTCGACGAAGCACAACGTCCGACCTTCCGCTTCACGCTGCCGATAACATGAAAGCGGAAGATCAAAACGAAGTGGTCTACGTGGTCGATGACGACCCCTCCGCGCGCGAATCCCTGTGCTGGTTGCTCGGCACCGAGGGTATCGCGTCACAGGCTTTCGCTTCGGCCCAGGCGTTTCTCGAATACTGGAGCAGCGACTGCAACGGCTGCATTATGGTCGATATTCGCATGCCCGGTAAAAGCGGACTGCAGCTCCAGGAAGAACTCAATGCCAGGCATAACCTGATGCCTGTTATCATGTTGACCGGCCATGCCGATGTTCCGGTTGCGATCAGGGCAATGAAACAGGGGGCGTACGATTTCCTGGAAAAGCCTTATGCCGACGAGGAATTGCTGACCTGTGTCAAAACCGCGCTCGAGCTGGGTCGTGAAATCAGTGATGCCGAGAGTGAGAAAAACAGGGTGGCTGGCGCGCTTGAAAATCTCACCGAACGTGAACGTGAAGTCATGTGCCTGGTGGTGGAAGGCAATACCAACAAGGTTGTGGCGGCTCAGCTTGGAATCTCCGCAAAGACCGTGGAAATACACCGCGCCCGGGTTATGGAGAAGACCGCCGCCAGGTCGTTGTCCGAACTGGTCCGTATCTGCTTGATATTAAAGGATAAACTTTGAACTTCGTGGCATAGGGGAATTCCCTGATTATAATTTTTTGGTGGTTGGCATAAGCTTGGGCGCGTTTTAATGGCTTAAATTGAGGAGGAAATATGAAAGCGATTACAAAACTGGTGATAGCAACGCTGCTGGTTTCCAGCTACTGGGTAGCAGGGCAAGTGGTAGCCGGAGAGGGTTACGGTAAGCAGAAAGTGGTCTATCACATCAATTATGATAATCCAAAGCAGCAGGCAGGGGCATTGCGCAACATCCAGAACCATATCAATGCCGTCGGTGCTGAAAATCTCGATCTTAAGGTTGTACTGCACGGTAATGGGTTGGCATTGTTGCTGGAGCCTGATTCGCTCGACAAGTTGAAGAAGTTCAAGCATGCCAATGCCGATGACAAGATGACCGCGAAAGTTACTGACCTGAAGGGGCAGGGCGTGGATTTCCATGTCTGCGCCAACACGGTCCGCGGCCGCAAGGTTGATTACGAATCCGATCTCTATGATGTTTCCAGTGAGGATATAGTTCCCAGTGGTGTGGCCGAGGTAGCCAAGCTACAGGCCATGGGATACTCGTACATCAAGCCTTAGGATCATTTCTCGGGTCGAAGACATCCAACAGTCGGTGGGTCGAATAGCCCCACCGACTGTTGGAATTTTGCCTTTAGACATGTCAGCTCGGAGAATGACTCAATAGGGCGGTTTGAGAATGTTTAGAATAGCTTCGATTGTTTCGATTTTTTTTATACCTGGCATCTTATCAGCTGCCATCGCCAGTTCCCCCTTTTTTCAGAACCTGAAATCTGACGCTTTTGAAACCATCGATAACCACAGCCAGCAGGGAAAGTGGTTGATCGTGATGATATGGGCCCATGATTGCGAGATTTGCGAGCGCGAAGTTGATGATTATCAACGCTTCCACCAAAAGCATACCGGCAATGATGCCAGCGTGCTCGGGATTACCCTGGACGGTGACGAACGCAAGCAGGCCGCAGTTGATTTTGTCACACGTCACCAGCTGAATTTCGAAAACCTGATTGCGGAACCCGAAGTGGTAACTGCTTATTACCAGATTACGACCGGTAGCCAGTGGATTGGAACGCCCAGTTTCATGATATTTGGGCCCGATGGGGTATTGATGGCAAAACAGGCCGGAGCGGTCTCTACCGATTTAATCGAGCAATTTATTGCAGCTAATACCGCGACGACTCAGTAGCAATGCGAAATTTTTTATGGCTACTGGTTATTGCCACGTCACTAGTCCCGAGCGCTAATACAGTCGCTGCAGAATATGCATCGGTGCCGGTCGACATGAAACCGGTCCAGGTATCGCAGCATGCCTACTATGTTCCTGGTGGAACCGGGATCGCAACCGATAACTACGGATTTGTCTCGAATTCGGCCTTCGTCGTGACCGACGAGGGCGTGATTGTATTTGACACGCTGGGAACGCCGGCGCTGGGAGCGGAACTTCTCAAGGCCATTCGGACCGTGACGGATGCTCCAGTCACGACTATTTATATCAGCCATTACCACGCCGATCATATGTATGGCACCCAGGCATTCTCTGAAAGCGGTGCCGAAGTCGTTGCACCGGACGGTGCTAAACGATACCTCGAGGGAGAGGTCGCAGAGCGGCGTCTGGCAGAACGTCGGGTCAGCTTGAGCCCCTGGGTAGATAGCAACACTCGCATTGTCGAACCAGACCGGTATGTGCAAGGTGAAGAGCGATTCACGCTCGGTGGGGTGAACATTCGCGTGGTCGATGTGGGAAGCGCCCATTCGGAGGGGGACCTGATTCTGTTTGTCGAGGATGACGGCGTGTTGTTTTCGGGCGACATCATTTTCGAGGGCCGCATTCCCTTTCTCGGCACTTCAAATTCTGATGACTGGCTGGAGGTATTGATTGAGATGGAAAAAGCGGACGTCAAGGTCATTGTTCCGGGACATGGTAAATCAGCCAAAAGCCCCCAGCAAATCGTATCATTAACGAAAAAATACCTGTCTTACGTACGTGAGGCCATGAAACAGGCGGTCGACGACTGGATTCCGTTCGACCAGGCTTACGAGGAGGTCGACTGGGGTGATTTCATCGAGTACCCCGCCTTCCTCGAGGCCAATCGACGCAATGCCTACGGAATTTACCTTTCGCTGGAACAGGAATCGCTGCAATCGCAGTAGCATAGTCTACCGGGGTAAGCGCCACGCAAGCGGGAATCTATTAAAGACAACCCGTTATAAGATTCCGATACATCGGACCGCCGCTTAAGAGGGAATGACGCATATTATGGGGACAGCAGCCAGGCAAAATCCCCCAGACCATGGGCAAAAGGTTTATCGTCTAAAAATAGCTCATTCGGACAACCCGCTAAGGCCATCAAAAGAGAAACTTACGCGACGTTGTCCAGCCCGTAGCGTTCCTTTGCCTCTTCGTAAGTGTAAGCCATTCCATCGTTGTTAAACGCGAAATGTGCCAGTGAGCTGTGACGCTGGGAATAGTCGAACTTGATGTCGCCGACGCCCTTGGCCGTGCCTGAACCCATTTCCGCTTCGTAGAACACCCAGCCATCGGGAAGTACTGTACGAATTTGGACATCCGAATCCGTCACCGGATTTCGAATCGGTACTGTTTCGGCGCGAACTACTCCGGGTACGTTCACCAGGCAGGTTCTTTTTTTCACATCCCATTCAAACTCGAGCGGTTCGAACAGTGGTTCGTGAATGTGTTCAACAATGATGCTGAAAATATTGAACAGGGTTCCAACGGGTTGGCCTTCACCCGACATAATCGCGAACAATGCTTCACGTTGGGCTTCGCTAGCACTCTCATGAATGATTGGTTGCATATGTCCGCCCCCGTGATGAATTGCTCTGGGGAAGAAATAGGTCGCTGCGAATATGAGGCCATCCATGGAGACATCACCATAATTTCCGTGATTCACCTTGAATGCCACAACGCCATCACAGTGGCCCTGGGTCGGATTTGCCATCCCTTCGCAAGGACAGCCGTGGTCACAACTACAAAACTCTACATACTCGCCTTCGATATGCCATTTCACATCAGTCATCTGGATTTCTCCTGTATGTAATTTGTGGAAAATGTATTTAGGCTGAAAAGCTCTATGCCTTCTTTTACCGTAAGGTTACAAGTCAAAAAAACATTGGTTAATGGTCCATCAGTAGAACAATTCCTGCCAGTCCCAGCAGTATGGATCCAGCGCGTCCGATACCACGCCCCCACGGAGTTACTTTTTCGATCAGCACAAAGATGGTAATGGCTGCGACGCATAGTAGATTCATGACGCCACCCACGAACAGTAACAACATTAAAGACCAGCAACAGCCTAGGCAATAACCTCCATGCGAGACTCCCATACGAAATGCACCGTCGGCTCCGTCGCGCCAGTAGGTCGACAGAAACCAGACGGGAGAACGACAGCGGGCGAGGCACGCGTCCTTGTATGGTGTCCACTGGTAGACCGCTGTCAGCAGCAATACAAGACCGGCAAATATCGAACTATTGCTTACCATCATTGGCGAGAGTAATGCAGCCTGCTCAAGACCCCACTGCAACCCGGTAGCGGCGGCACTGAAAAAAGTCCAAACGATTATGTAACCGGAGAAGAACGCGCCTGTGTGCACCAACGGCTCAGCGTCCTTTGTATTGTGTCTCACCACACGCGCATACAGCAGCACCATGGGCGTTACGCTCGGTATCATCATCCCGGCCATCATGATCGCCCACATCAAGAACATGAACACCGCGTCGGTCGGAGTCCACGGGGCAAGCTTCACCATGTCGGACATCGGCATTGCGTTGGCTTGACCCATTTCCATCGGGCCCATACCCATTTGCACGGTGAGGTAGTAGAGATACAACCATGCCAGGCCTGTAATCAGAAACAGGCCAGCCAGTACGACCTGGCGGTCACGTTGCAGCAACCGCTCAACTGTCCGGTCGATGCCTGCCGTGGAATGCACTTAAACCCTTAAGCGCTGGCGGCAGGG